>JBDTLB010000016.1:0-51597 GCA_039934955.1 Devosia sp. | reverse complement strand
GCGGATTGGTCGAGCTGATCCGCGCCGGGTTCGAGACGCTGGTTGAAGGTGGCTATGCACCCGAGATGGCATATTTCGAATGCCTGCACGAAGTGAAGCTGATCGTCGACCTGATCTACCAGGGCGGCATCGCCAACATGAACTATTCGATCTCGAATACCGCCGAGTGGGGCGAGTATGTGTCGGGGCCGCGGATCATTACGTCGGACACCCAGGCCGAGATGAAGCGCGTGCTGGCCGACATTCAGTCCGGCAAATTCACCTCCGAGTGGATGCAGGAATACCGGGCCGGCTCGTCGCGCTTCAAGGCGACGCGCCGTCTTGCCGACGAGCACCAGATCGAGGACGTCGGCGCCAAGCTGCGCGACATGATGCCGTGGATCAAGGCCGGCGCCTTGGTCGACAAGAGCAAGAACTAGCGGATTCATGACTCCAGCCGGCTCGGTGGCCGGCGGTAGAAATGCGAAGGGCCTCGATGATTTCGGGGCCCTTCATTTTCGTGCAGCGTGTGGGGTTACCGCGCCTTTATTCATGGGTGCGGTGCCCCTTCGTGTGGGCGGTTCGGCTGGACATCATCAGTTGCAGGTCCGAGCGGGAGAGACCGATGTCGCGCAGCAGACGGTCGTCCATCTGCATGAGATCGGCGTAGGTGCGCTGCTTTTTCGAACGGCGGAAAAGCGACGTGAAGATGTTCATTTTCTTCGTCCTGGTCTGAGGGAGTCGATTGCCCAGGTGGCGCTCGATGGGCGGCTTATGCCCACGGTTCGGTGAACCCGCTGTGAACGGGCGTGCCCGAGATATTGACGAGAAGTTAACGTTGTGGAATTCGGTTCTCGAAATGCGAAGGACCCGGTGCTGTCTGGGGCCCCTTATTTGATTGCGGCTATCCTAGTCGGCGCCTTAGCCCCGGGCATGGGCGCCTACGAGATCAGCGAACTGGACATTGGCCATCTGGGCGCGAAGCTCGGCACGCGTGACACCGATGTCGCGGAGCAAATGGTCGTCGAGCCTCAGCATTTCGGAGCAGGTGCGGCGCTTGTTGGCGTGACGCATCAGGGTGGAGAAGAAGGCGTTCATTTTACTGGTCCTTGAGTTTGGGATTACGAGCGCTTGGCCTTGGCCCGCTCGCGGGCGGCGCGGAGGTCTTCGCTCTGGCCGTCGATGGGCGTGAACAGATTGCCGCGACGATTGCCGTTGCGGCCGGTCCGGTTCAGCAGCAGGCTGGCGAACAGCATCTCGGAGAGGTTGGTCATAGGCATACCCTTTGCAGATGGCCGGGCTTGTGTCTGGCAGGGCGCGCTTCTAGGAGCGGTTGGTTGAATGCGATCTGAACGGGAGTGTCTGATGAAACTGCCGCAATTTCCGGTTCAAGGCGGATGCCAATGCGGCGCCGTTCGGTATCGGCTGAAGGCTGCGCCGCTGGGCGTTTATGCGTGCCACTGCAAGGACTGCCAGCGCTTTTCGGGCACGTCGCACACACTGTCGATGATCGTGAACATTGGTGACGCGGAACTCATCAAAGGCACGCTGGCGGGCTTCGATAAGGCCGCCGACAGCGGGCGGACCGTGCGGATGCTGGGTTGCGCCGATTGCGGCACCAAGATCTGGAACGCGCCGCTGGCGTCGCCCACTATGCTGGTTTTGAAGCCGGGCACTCTGGACGATGCAAGCTGGGCGGCGCCGGTCGGCAATATCTGGACCGAGCGGGCGCTGCCATGGGTGACCATCGATCCGGAGGTGCCGAATTTTTCGGGCCAGCCTTCGAACCGGCAGCCGCTGTTCGACGCCTATGCGGCGGAAATTGCCAGGGGCTGACGAGACGGGCCGGTTGCGGCTCGACTTCGCTTTGGGTGAACGTTAACACGCTGCCGGGATTTCACCTGTGGAGGCGGGTTATGTCGGTCGAAAGCGACCTGACGACGATTGTCGCACAGGAAGAGGCGCTGGTTTTCGAGCGGTTCGGTGAAGACGATGCCTTCGCCATCGGTGCGAGTGTGCGCGATGCCGCCAAGACTCTCGGCAAGGGCGTCGCGGTGGGCGTCTATCTGTGGGACCGCACGCTGTTTTACGGCACGACCGCCGGCGCGACGGACGCCAACCGGGTTTGGCTGGAGCGTAAGGTCGGGTTGGTGCGGCTGTTCATGCGCGCCAGCTACCGCATGGTGCTTGAGCGCGGCGACGAACCGCGGCTGCTGGAGCCAAACTGGGCGATCGACCCGGCCGAGTTCGCCATCGCGGGCGGCGCCTTCCCGATCATCCTCAAGGGGATTGGAATCGTGGGAGCGGCGGCGGCTTCGGGCCTGCACGAGCGCGATGACCACGAGATCGTCCGTTCGGCGATCGCGCAGCGGCTTGGCAAGAGCGCCGATTTCCTGGCGCTGCCGACGGTCTGATAGCGCTTTCATTTGCCGGTTGCCGTGCTAGAAAACGCGCGCAGTTTGGGGGAGGGCACATGTCCAAGCAAGATGATATCCGGCTCGTTATCGAGCAGGAGAAGGCGCTGGTGTTCCCCGAGTTCGACGAGGCGATCGCCTTCAAGCTCGGGTCGGCGCTGCGGGATGCTGCGCTGGCGGGGAAATACGGGATCGTCGCCGATGTGCGGACCTGGGACCGGCCGCTGTTCTACATGGCGCTGCCCGGCACGACGGGTGACAATCCGAACTGGGTGCGCCGCAAGGCGAACCTCGTGCAAACGGTGATGAAGAGCTCATACCGGGTGGTGCTCGAAAAAAGCTGGCCGGAGGACTATTTCCCGCCCCGCCGGGGCCTCGACAATATGGAGGTTGTGCTGGCTGGCGGGAGCTTTCCGATCCGCGTCAAAGGCGCTGGAATGATCGGGGCGATCACAGCGTCGGGCCTGCATGAGCGCGACGACCATCGTGTCGTGGTCGATGTGATCTGCGATCATTTGGGGCTCGACAAGAAAGCCTTCACGCTGCCGCCGCTATAAGCTGCGATGCTTGGCAGTGGCGGGTCGATACCGCAACGCAGGCGCGGAGCGTCAAAATGAAACTCGACTATCTTTTGATGGATGTGTTCACGCGCGACCGGCTGGCGGGCAATCCGCTGGCGGTCGTGTTGCGGGCAGACGGCCTGCTCGACGACCGGATGCAGCAGGTCGCCAGCGAATTCAATCTCAGCGAGACGGTGTTCATCACCAAACCCAAGGTCGACCGTCACAGCGCGGCGGTGCGGATTTTTACGCCGAAGGTAGAGCTGCCGTTCGCTGGCCATCCGACGGTTGGCGCCGCGGTAGCGCTGGCGCTCGAGATGCGGACGACGGCCGTGCGGCTTGAAGAGAAGATCGGCGTCATTACCTGCATCATCGAGAAGCTCGACAAGCACCGCGGCAATGCGCGCTTTGCGCTGCCGCATCTGCCGATGGAAGTGGGAAAAGCGCCCGACCGGTTGAAGATTGCCCTGGCGCTGGGGCTTGAGCCTGACGAGATCGACTGTGGCCTGCACCATCCGTCCGTGTGGTCGGCGGGCGTGACGTTCTATCTGGTGCCGGTGCGTAACGCTGCGTCGTTGCGGCGCGCGCAGCCGATGCCGATGGGCTGGGCGAGGGTATTCCCGCTCGAGCACAACTCGGTCTACGTCTACACCGAGACGCCGCAGGAAGACGGCAATGATTTCGCGGCGCGGATGTTCTCGCCGGGCATGGGGCTTGGCGAGGATCCGGCGACGGGTGCGGCCGCTGCGGCGCTGATCGGCGAACTGGCCAGGCACGCGCCCGACGGTCAGACCGAGTATGTGTTGCGGCAGGGCCTCGAGATGGGCCGCCCGAGCCAGATCAACGTGCAGATCCGCAAGACCGGCGATACGCTGACGCATGGCGGCATCGGTGGCAACGCCGTGATCATTGGGCAGGGGAGCCTCGATCTCGACGATTGACGCCACGGGCGCTTGTTGCGTTCGGGTGCGCAAAAACTAATCTGCGCTCGGTTTGGGGGAACGATCATGGACCTAGTCAATAGTCTGCTGGTCTGGCTGCATTTCGTGGGGCTGGGTCTGGGTGCGGTCGCCTCGTTCGGGCTGCCGGTTGTCGGAGCTCAGATGCGGACTGCCACGGCTGAGACCCGACCAATCTTGTTCAAGGTCGTGAACGGGCTGTCGACGCTGGGGCGCGCCGGGTTCGGTGTGCTGGTTGTCACGGGGCCGATGCTGTTCTGGCTGAAATGGAACGCTACCACTCCGGCGATGGGATGGTTCGCCGCAAAGATGGTGTTCGTGCTGCTGCTGCTTGGCGTAGTGATCTACGCCGGTATCAATGGCAAGCGGGCGCAGGGCGGCGACATGGCCGCCGGGAAACGCCAGCCGATGATCGGCATGGCGGCGCTGGTGTTGTTCCTGGGCGTGCTGCTTTGTGCGGTTTTTGCGTTCAATTAGAGCCTGTTGTGCCGGCGGCTTGCCAAAACGGCCGGAGTCGCGCATCATCGGACTCGAACTGGAACCAGCCGATCATGCGCGCCCGCGCCATAGCCATTGCCCAAGCCGAGCAGGACCGTAAGGTCAAGCTGATGCTGGCGGCTGGCCTGCTGCTGCTTCCGGCACTCCTGCTTCTCCTTCTTATCAGCCCCTGAGTACCGGCGGCTCGCACATGCGGGCGGGTGGTCAGGGGATAGCGAGTTGAGCCGAACATCAGTTTGTCCGGCCGTGAGGGGTTTTACCCCGGCCGTTTGATAGGAAGACCAAGATGACTGCCCAGACCGAGACCAACAAAGACCACGTCTTCATCTTCGACACGACGTTGCGCGATGGCGAGCAAAGCCCCGGCGCGACGATGACGCTCGAGGAAAAGCTGCAGGTCGCCGAAGCGCTCGATGACATGGGCGTTGACATCATCGAGGCCGGCTTCCCGATCGCCAGCATTGGCGATTTCGAGGCCGTTGCCGAGGTGGCGCGACGCAGCAAGAACTCGGTGATCGCGGGGCTGGCCCGCGCCATCCCGGCCGACATTGCCCGGGCGGCGGAAGCGGTGCGCCACGCGCGGCAGGGCCGCATCCACACGTTCGTATCGACCTCGCCGATCCATCTGGCGCACCAGATGAAGAAGACGCAGGACGAGGTGCTCGAGATCATCACAGCGACGGTGACACAGGCGCGCAACCTCATCGACAATATCGAGTGGAGCGCGATGGACGCGACGCGTACGCCGATCGACTATCTGAAGCGCTGCTGCGAGTTGGCGATCCGCGCCGGGGCGACGACGATCAATATTCCGGACACGGTCGGCTACGCCGTGCCCGAGGAATATTACGCGCTGATCCACGAATTGATCACCAAAGTGCCAGGCGGCGACAAGGTGGTCTGGTCGACGCATTGCCACAACGACCTGGGGCTGGCGGTGGCCAATTCGCTGGCCGGGGTGCGGGCCGGCGCGCGGCAGGTCGAGTGCACGATCAATGGGCTGGGCGAGCGGGCCGGCAACGCCGCGCTCGAAGAGGTGGTGATGGCGCTGCGCACCCGCGCCGATGCGATGCCGTATCACACCGGGATCAAGACGACGCATCTCAGCCGGGCGAGCAAGATCGTTTCGGCGGCGGCGAATTTCCCGGTGCAGTACAACAAGGCGATCGTCGGCAAGAACGCCTTCGCGCATGAGAGCGGCATCCACCAGGACGGCATGCTGAAGAATGCCGAGACCTACGAGATCATGACGCCGGCCTCAGTTGGCATCAAAGCGACAACGCTGGTGATGGGAAAGCATTCGGGCCGCGCGGCGTTCAAGGACAAGCTGCGCGAGCTCGGCTACGAGCTGGGCGACAATGCGTTCCAGGAGGCGTTCGTGCGCTTCAAGGATCTGGCGGATCGCAAGAAGCATATCTACGACGCCGACATCGTGGCACTGGTGGACGATGAGGCGGGCTCGGCCGACGACCGGATCAAGCTGGTCGATATGGAAGTGGTCAGCAAGACCGGCGGTGTGCACCGTTGCGGGATGACCGTGACGATCGACGGTGAGAAGAAGACAGTGAGCTACGACGGCACCGGCTCGGTCGATGCGATCTTCAACGCCATCAAGGATGCCGTCGGCATGCAGCCGCATCTGGTGCTCTATGCGGTCGACGGCGTGACCGGCGGCACCGACGCGCAGGCGAGCGCGCATGTGCGGCTCGAACTCAATGGCCGCATCGCTTCGGGCAATGCGGCGGAGCCCGACACGCTGGTGGCGTCGGCGCGCGCCTATCTCAACGCCGTCAACCGGCTGCTGATCGAGCGTGGCGCGGCGGCGCAGGGCGCCATGGAAAGCGCGGCCAGCTAGAGTGACGCTCTATCCACCCAATGCGCTGAAGCGCAAACTTGCCGCGCGCCAGATGGCGCTTGGCTATTGGCTCAGCCTCAACAGTCTCGCCGTGACGGAAGTCGCGGCGGGGGCCGGCTGGGATTGGCTATTGTTCGACATGGAGCACGTCGTTTACGACGACGAGACGGTCGAGCGGCATTTACTCGCTGCGCATCATGGTGGCGCGGCGGAGTTCGTGGTGCGGATCCCAAGTATCGACCCGGTGATGGTCAAGCGCCTGCTCGACGCAGGCGTCCGCAGCTTCATGTTTCCGTTCGTGCAAACGGTGGAAGAGGCGCGGCTTGCTGTGGCGGCGACGCGTTATCCGCCGCGCGGCATTCGCGGCTATTCGGGTGGCACGCGCGCCAACCGGTGGGGACGCGATGCGGGTTACCTCGGCTCGTACGAGGACGACATCTGCATCATCGTCCAGATCGAGTCGCCGCAGGCGGTTGCCAACATTGCGGCCTATGGAGCGGTCGAGGGGATCGACGCGATGCTGATCGGCGCCAATGATCTGGCGGCCAATATGGGCCATGTCGGTGACACCGGGGCGCGCGATGTGGGGGCGAAAATCGATGAGGCTGGGCGCGCCATCATCGCCAGCGGCAAGGCGGCAGGCTTTCAGTTCTTCGACATCAAGCGGGCACGCACCCTGATCGAGAGCGGCTTCACGCTCGGGGCTGTGGCGGGCGATCTCAATACGATCAGCCAAGGCGCGACGCAGGTGCTCAGAGAGTTCGGCCGCTAGTCAGGCGCCGTTACCCAGATCGGGCGTGCGGGCGCCACTGTGGGCGACGTGCGGGTCCTCTTCTTCTGCCACCTCCGCGACACCGCCGTCGCCGGCTGCTAGCATCTTGTTGATGCCGAGCTTGGTTTCCTCGGTGAGGCTGCGCAGGGCCGAGCGGTATTCGGCCGTTGGGACCCAGACCCGCATTTTAAGGGTAACGGTGGCGGTGCCGAAGCTATCGACGAAGACGGTCGGTGCTGGTTCGCCGAGAACCCGCTTGTCACGGCCGGCGATGGCGAGCAGGGCACCGCGAGCCTTGGCGATGTTGGCCGAGTCCGGAATGGTGATGTTGACGTCGATGCGGCGGCGCGGCTCGCGACTGTGATTGGTGATGGCCCCGTTCCACAGTCGGTTGTTGTTGGTGAAGACGAAGAGGCCGCTGGTTGAGCGGAGCCGGGTGCCGAACAGGCCGATTTCGACGACGACGCCCTCGACGCCGTCGCCGGTGATGTAGTCACCGACCGAGATCGGGCGGATCCAGGCGAGCATTATGCCGGCCGCGACGTTGGACAGGGTGCTCTGTAGCGCCAGGGCGAGGGCAAGAGAGGCGGTGCCGACGACGGCCAGGATGGAGGCTGATGGGAAGCCCACGAAGCCGAGCGCGGTGATCAGCGCAAAGATCATGATGCTGTAGCGCACTGCCTGACCGGCGAGTGGTGCGAGGGTGACGGAGTTGCCCCCCGCCCGCGGCAGCCAGCGGCGCACGGCAGTCTGCGCCACGCCTGACGCGAACCAGCCGATAACGAGGGCCAGGATCGCCGCGAGGATGGGGAGCAGGAAGCCAGTCCATGTGGCTGGATTGTCGAGCGAAAAGGTAGTGAGCATGGGCAGTTTTCCGGGGATTTGTGACGCGTCCCAAGCCCACAATGCCGCGGCGGCCACAAAGTGCCAAGCGTCGCTGGACACCGGGGGATGCCTCTGGTAGTCACCGCGCCGGATCGGGCGGCTAGCTCAGCTGGTAGAGCAGGCGACTCTTAATCGCCGGGTCCGGGGTTCGAGTCCCCGGCCGCCCACCATTTCCCTTCCCGATCGACGGTTTGACCGCTTGGCGGTTAACGGGCGTTAACCCGAATCCGGCAGGCTGCACAAATGGCAGTTTCGGCACCATCAGCGGCGACGGCGGTGGCGGCAGCGCGTTTGGCGCTGGCCGAGACATTGTTGCTGAAGGTGGGGCAAGTGGTGCAGGCCATTGTGGTCGGCAAGACCGCGGCGGGCCTCACGACGCTCAAGATCGGTGATCAGATCGTCCAAGCACAACTGCCGGACAGCCTGCCAGCCGGCACGACGCTGCAACTGGCGGTGAAGGCCGGCGGAGTGACACCGCAGCTCGTGGTAGTGAGTCAGACGCCGCCCGGGCAGGCGCAGGTGACGTTGCCGCAGAATTTGGTGGTCACGCCGCTGCCGCCTGTGGCCGAGCGGCCGGTCGCGAATGGCGAGTCGGTGCAGCGGGTTGTGGCGCAGGTTTCACAGATTGAGTCAGGCGTGGTGACGACCGCGCCGGTGACGGCGCGCGGGGCGCCGGAGCCCGGGGGTCTCGCGGCGAGGGCGCAGGGTGCCGCGCCAGCGCCAGTGGGTGCGCAGGCCGAGACGAATGCGGCGCGACCGGTGCCGGTTGCGATGACGGCACAGGCAACGCCTGGTGGTACTGCGGCGGCGGCAGCGCCGGCGGCCACGAATTCAGTCGTGAGCGGGGCGCAAATTGTGCCGGCGCCGGCTGGTCCGGTGACGGGGCAGACGGCGGTGCAGGCCCAGCCGGAGCTTCAGCAGACTACGGCGGTGGTTCAGCCGGTGGTGTCTGCGACGGCGACACTGGCCTCATCGACGTCATCTGCAGCGCCTGTTGCTTCGGCCCCGGTCCAAGTTGCGACAAGTGTTGCTGCACCGGGGCCGCAAGTGGTTCCAAACCGGCCGGGTGAGGGCATTATTATCCTGCCGCCGCAACCGGCCAATGCCGGCGCTCAGGTCGTTCAGCGATCCGGGTCGATGACCTCGCCCGTCGCGGCGCCGGTGGCGGCCGAGCCGGAGGCTCAGGCGAGCAATCCGCTGCTGGTGGCACAGGCTGCGGCGCGTCCACAGGCGACGATTGCGGATTTGCCGCGCGCCGCTCCACTGCCGGTTGCGCAAGCGGCCCTGACCGCCGCCCCGCTACCCGCTACGCCGCAGGCGGCGCTGGCGCAGATGATGCCAGAGGCGATGGCGAAGCAGAATTCGATCGGACCGCTGTTGACCTCGCTGGCGGCGGTTGTCGCGAAGGCTGGTGCGCTGCCCGAGCCGATCCTGCGGGCGGCGCTGGGCGTGCTGGCGCAGCGGATCGTGGCGACGGACGGGAAGATCATTGCTGCGGATCTCGAACGGGCGGTGACAAAGTCTGGCGTCTATCTCGAGGCGACACTGGCCAAAGCTGAACCGCAACCCGGCGATGCCAAGGCGGCATTGCTGAGTTTGCGTGGAGCGCTGGCCAAGCAGTTGGGCGAAACGCCGCCGCCGGTTGTCGCGCGCGATGCCGCGCCGCCGCCGCTCAAAGGATTGCCGCTCAGGGCAATGGTCGCTGGCGTGCCTGACCTGCCTGATGGTCCGCGCGACCTTGCGCGTATGCTGCACGGGCAAACAGACGCTGCCGTCTCCCGCGTAAAGCTGATGCAGATGGCGTCGTTGCCGGACGGGGATTTGGCGCGACCGGCAAATCAGTCGATGCGGATGGAGCTGCCGTTCCTGATCGGGCACGAGCTGGTGATGGCGCAGATCCAGATCGCGCGGGACGGGGCGCGGCGCGAGGCCGATCGCAAGCGCGGCTGGACCATGCGGTTCGCGCTCAATTTCTCGGCCACCGGTGAGGTGGGTGCCGAGGTGGGCCTGCTCGGCACTGCGGTCAATGTTTCGCTCTGGGCGGCCGAGCCGGAGACGGCCGTGGCGATGAACGCGGCGCTGCCAGAGCTCAGTGAGGCACTCGCGGCGCTCGGGCTGACGCCGGGGGCGATCCGTATTCGGCATGGTGCGCCGGAGCCTGCGAAGCCGGAATCGGGCCGCCTGCTGGACAGCGTGTCATGACCGACGAACCGAAAAAACAGCAGATAGCGATTGCCCTCGAGTATGAGGAGGGAACAAGGCAGGCGCCGGTGGTGGTGGCGACCGGCCGTGGGCTCGTTGCCGAGAAGATCATGGAGGTCGCTCGCGAGAATGGCGTCACGATCGAAGCCAATCCGATGCTCGCCGAAGCGCTGAGTGGGGTGCCGCTCGACGATTCGATCCCGCACGAACTCTACCAGGCGGTCGCCGAAGTGATCGGCTTTGTGTTGCGGACAAGCCGGGAAGCTTGAAGATTTTGCCGGTCGGTCGGGAAAAGGTGACCTGGCAGGGGTGAAAGCTGGCCCGCAATTGACTAGATAGGTCCGAACACGGCCAGTCGCGGCCAGACAATCCCAAGGCACATTGTTGGACTTTCTCTCCGCCGGAGCATTCGGCGCCTTTCTCCAGGTGATCGCCATCGACCTTGTCCTTGCCGGGGACAATGCCGTGGTCATCGGTCTTGCGGCGATGGGCCTGCCGCCGGAGATGCGGCGCAAGGCGATCCTGATCGGCATCGCCGCGGCGACGGTGCTGCGCATCGTTTTTGCACTGATCGCGACGCAGTTGCTCGCCTTCACCGGGTTGCTGCTGGCTGGCGGCTTCCTGCTGCTGTGGGTTTGCTTCAAGATGTGGCAGGAGCTCAAGGGCCAGGAGCACGCGGACGAGGCGGCGCGAGCGATGCACGCCGCCGAGGCGATCGTTCATCCGGGCGCGCGCAAGACGCTGAAGCAGGCCGTGTTGCAGATCGTCATCGCCGATGTGTCGATGTCGCTCGACAATGTGCTGGCCGTGGCGGGCGCGGCGCAGCGGCATTTCGAGGCACTGGTGTTCGGTCTCGCGCTGTCGGTGGTGCTGATGGGCGTTGCGTCGTCGCTGATCGCGCGGCTGCTCAACAAGCACCGCTGGATCGCCTGGGTCGGGCTTGCGGTGATCCTCTACGTGGCGGTGCGCATGGTTTATGAAGGGGCCGACCAATTGCTGGGGCATTCGCTGCCGGCGATCCCACTGATCAAAGGGCCGATGCCGTTCGCGATGCCGGAATTGCGGGCGCTGCCGATCTTCGGATGATTTGGTAACCCTACGACCGGGTTAGGTGGCATTTACCTTGTTTCTGAAGGGATTTCGGTTCCCGATAGGGATAGTTTCCGGGCAGCCTAAGGAGCCGCCCGTGTCTATTGTTGCCGATGGTGTTGCCGACAAAGTGCAGCTGAGCCGTCCCGTGCCCCAAAGTGTTGCGCCGCGCAGTGCGCTGACGACGCAAATCGTGTCGCCAGATTTGTGGGACCGTACCGTCGCGCAGTTCGACGAGGTCTGCCAGGAGCAGCTCTACATTTTTGCCGCGACGCGCTGGCCGAGTGTCAAGCAGGAACCGATGTTGTTCTGGCGTGGCGGCGAAGTGGTGGGCGGTAGCCTGATGATGATCCAGCCATTGCCGCTCGGGCTGAGTGCGCTGGCGGTGGCGAAATGGGGCCCGATGATGGCCCGCGCCGACCATCCGGAGCGTAACGACATCTATCGCGAAATGATCGACGCGCTGGTCGCGGAGTATGCGGTGAAGCGCAAGCTGATGCTGAGCGTCCTGCCGCGCGCTTCGCTGTCGCCGTTCAATACCGAATACGACCATCTGACGCATCGCGGGTTCTCGCGCGGGTCGGAGTTGGGCTTCCCCAATCGCTACATCGTCAATCTGCAGCTCAGCGATGACGATCAGCGCAAGAGCTTTGAGCAGAAGTGGCGCTACCATCTCAAGAAGTCGGAGAAGGCCGGGCTGAGCTTTGAGTACGCGCCGGCCTCACGGCTGCCGGAGTTTGCGGCGCTCTATGAGACGATGCTCGATCGCAAGAAATTCGCTGACCACTCGGCCTATGAGACGGTGCCGGCGCTGATGGCGATGGACAGTGAGCGGTTGCGGCCCGAGCTGTTCTTCGTGCGGCATCTGGGCGAGATGATCGCAGGCGCCATCATCTTCAAGGCGGGCGACCGCGCGGTGTATCTCTATGGAGCGACCAATGAGCGGGCGTTGCCGCTGCGGGCCGGGTACTTCCTCCACTGGAACATTATTCGGTGGCTGCGCGACAATACGCTGGCCAAATGGTACGACCTCGGCGGTACCGACGGCTTCCACGGTCTGCACCAGTTCAAGAAGGGCATGGTGGGCGAGGCGGGGGTGATCCAGCCGGTGCCGCCGGTCGCCAATTACGCATCGCATTGGTGGCCGCGCCTTACCGGCAATTCCGCATTCTTTGCCCGCGATAGCGTGCAGCGGCTGAAGCGCGAGCTCGACAAGCGCCGGCCCGACCGCGCCAAGCCCGACCAAAAACGCGACGAGATGGATTCCGGCGAATGAGCCTCCGCCAACGGCTGCTGTCGCAATCCACCCTGATTTTCGGGGCGAGGCTGTTCGGCGCAGGCCTAACTTTCCTCGTGCAGGTTGCCATTGCGCGCTTCCTCGGGGCGCAGGTGCTGGGCGATTACATCCTCGTGATGGCGACGGTGAACATTATCGCCGTGGTGATGCCGCTCGGGTTTGAGGCAACAGGCACTTATTTTGCGGCCGAGTATCGCGCCAAGGGCGAGGGCCGGCTGCTGCGTGGGTTCATGACCCGCGCCTATCTGCACATCGCAATCTGCGGGGCATTGCTGCTCGCCGTGGGGTATCCGGTGGCCGGATTGTTCGGCGAACCGGGCAAGGTGCTGGCGCTGCATTGGCTGCCGGCGGCAATCCTTTGCATTGCGACAGCGATGGTGTTCGTGTCGGGTGCGATGCTGGTCGGGCTGAAGCGGCCGTTCGCAGGATTCTTTGCCGAGACATTGTTCCGGCCGCTGCTGGCAATCGGCGGCTTTGCTGTGGCGCTCAACGTTGCCGCTGGGGCGCAGATCAGTGCGCTGCTGTGGGTGTTGTCGGTCGGCTACGCGGTTGTCGCGGTGGTGCAGTTTGCGCTCCTGGCATCGACGACGCAGGCGATCCCGCTCGAGGCGACGCCGCGAACGGACGAGTGGCGACGCTGGTGGCATTTCGCATTCCCGTGGATCGCGCTGGTGGTGGCGGGTGACTTCTTCTTCGACATCGACCTGCTGCTGCTGTCTGGGCATATGGGCCGCGAGGAGCTGGCGATCTTCGGTGTTTGCACGCGGGTGTTCTCGCTGGTGTCGTTCGGTGTCGGTGCGGTGTATGCCGTGACCATGCCGGATATGTTCGAAAGTGAGGCGCTGAAGGATCGCGCGGGGTTCCACCGCAAGATCGGCGAGGCCAATCTGGTGGCTACGGGACTGTCGGTGGCGTTGCTGGTGGTGGTGCTGGTGCTTTCGCCGTTCGCCTTCATGTTGTTTGGATCGGCATTCCAGGCGGGCGTCGTACCGTTGGTGATCCTCTGCATCGGGCTGGTGATCCGTTCGGTGTTCGGGCCGGCCTCGGTGGTGTTATCGGTGCACAACCGGCCCTATGCCAGCCTGCCGGCAGTTGGCGCGTCGATGGCGACGCTGGTTGTCGCCAACCTGGCGCTGGTGCCGCATTTCGGGTTGTTGGGTGCGTCGATCGCGGCGTTGATCGCGATGACCGTGTGGTCCGGTGCGCTATGGTTCACCGCATGGCGCGTCGCCGGGGTGGATGTGTCGATCCGGGCCCGCCTGAGGTCACCGATCCTGCTGGTCAAAGCCGCCGAATAGCGGATTTCGGACTCGCCTGCAGGATGAGGTTCGTTGAACGATCTGCGGCTAGCGGCCGAGTAGTTCGTTGAGCTTGGTTACCATACGGCCGAGACGGCCGGTGCCGACGCCGGTGTCGTAGCCCTCGGTGAGCTTGGTGTAGGGCTTTTCCATCACGCAATAGTCCTGGCCGAAGATGTGCTGTTTGAGCACCGTGGTCTCGGCGTAGCCATAGCGGCGGAGCAGAGCGAGCGCGACTTCGTTCTCGGGGCGCACGAAGGTGTAGGCCTTGTGGAACTTGCCGTTGTCGAAATGCTCGTCGAACGCGCGCATGCCATGCATGCCGAGCCGGGTCTTGCGGAATTCTGGGAAGATCCAGCTCCAGTAGCGGAAGACGGCGCCGAACTCGGGGCCCGAGATCAGCGCACCGCCGATTTTGCCCTCCGACACGAGCGCCATGACGTGCCAGGGGTCCTGGCGCTGCAGCATGCGCAAATAGGATTTGGTGAGGCGGGCCTTCTCGTAGGCCTTGAACTCGGAATTGTAGTGCGGGCTCTCGTCGATCACGAGCAGCAGTTCGTGGTGGATCAAATCGAGGTCGGCCGGTGTCGCGGCGCGCGTGGCAAACCGCGGGGTAGCTTTTGCCTCGGGAATTGCGGGGGCAGAGGTCAGCGTCAGGTCAGCCATCGGTCAAGCTCGCATCAGACAATTGGTGTCAAGATACTCCTTGGAGGGTCGGCGTCGTAGAGTTCAGCGTTCACGGGGTTAACAGGCTGCCAAGTTGGTCGGCTTGCCGCTGCACAATGCAATGGTTAGAACCGCTGCAGTGAGTTCTGGGAGGAGCCGATGAGCGACAATCTGGTATTTCAGCCGAGCGAGGCGGCCAAGGCACGGACGCTGACGACCAAGGCGCAATACGACGAGATGTACGCGCGCTCGATCAGCGATCCCAACGGCTTCTGGGCGGAGGAGGCAAAACGCCTCGACTGGATCAAGTTCCCGACCAAGATCAAGAACACCAGCTTCGAGTATCCCGACATCTCGATCAAATGGTTCGAGGACGGGCTGCTCAACGTCTCGTACAATTGCCTCGACCGGCACCTTGCCAAGCGCGGCGACCAGACAGCGATCATCTGGGAAGGCGATGCGCCCGGCACCGACGGCAAGGTCACCTATCGCGAATTGCACGAGCGGGTGTGCCGTTTCGCCAATGTGCTGAAGGCACAGGGGGTCAAAAAGGGCGACCGGGTCACGATCTATATGCCGATGGTGCCCGATACCGCGGTCGCGATGCTGGCCTGCTCGCGTATCGGCGCGGTGCATTCGGTGATCTTCGGTGGCTTCTCGCCGGATTCGATCGCCGGCCGGGTCAATGACTGCCAGAGCACGATCATCCTCACGGCGGACGAGGGACGGCGCGGTGGCAAGCTGATCCCGCTGAAGAAGAATGTCGACGAGGCGCTGTCGAAGGCCGAGGGCGTGACGCGCGTCATCGTGGTCAAGGTGACCGGCAATCCGGTCAACATGCAGGCCGGCCGCGATTTCTGGTACGAGGACGCGGCGAAGGGCGTCAGCGCCGACTGCCTGCCCGAGCCGATGAACGCCGAGGACCCTTTGTTCATCCTTTATACGTCGGGCTCGACCGGCAAGCCGAAGGGCGTGCTGCATACCACCGGCGGCTATCTGGTGTGGGGGGCGATGACGCATGAGCGTAGCTTCGACTATCGCGACGGCGATGTGTTCTGGTGCACCGCCGATGTCGGCTGGGTGACCGGCCATACCTACATCGTCTATGGACCGCTGGCGAACGGCGCGACGACGCTGATGTTCGAGGGCATCCCGAGTTACCCCGATGCCGGCCGCTGCTGGCAGGTGGTGGAAAAACACAAGGTCAACATCTTCCACACGGCGCCGACGGCGATCCGCGCGCTGATGGGGGCCGGGCCGTCGTTCCCCGATAAATACGAGATGCCGACGCTGCGCACACTTGGCACGGTCGGAGAGCCGATCAATCCGGAGGCCTGGCTCTGGTACCACAAGCATGTCGGCAAGGAGCGCTGCTCGATCGTCGATGCGTGGTGGCAGACCGAAACCGGCGGTCACATGATTGCGGCGTTCCCCGGTGCTACTCCGACCAAGCCGGGCTCGGCGACGGTGCCGTTCTTCGGTGTGGAACCGGTGGTGCTGTCGCCCGAAGGCAAGCTACAGGAGCAGACCAAGGCCGAGGGCGTGCTGGCGATCAAGGACAGCTGGCCGGGGCAGATGCGGAGCGTCTATGGCGACCATGAGCGGTTCGTGCAGACCTATTTCACCCAGTACAAGGGCTACTATTTTACCGGCGACGGATGCCGCCGCGACGAGGACGGCTATTACTGGATCACCGGTCGGGTCGACGACGTGCTGAACATCTCGGGCCACCGGATCGGCACGGCCGAAGTCGAGAGCGCGCTGGTGGCGCATCCCAAGGTTGCCGAGGCCGCGGTGGTTGGCTATCCGCACGACATCAAGGGTCAGGCGCTCTACTGCTATGTGACGCTGATGGCGGGCGAGAATGGCGACGACGCGCTCAAGACCGAACTGCGGACCTGGGTGCGCAAAGAGATCGGCGCACACGCCATGCCCGATTTGATCCAGTTTGCACCTGGGCTGCCCAAGACCCGCTCGGGCAAGATCATGCGACGGATTTTGCGCAAGATTGCCGAAAACGACTATGGCGCGCTTGGCGATACGACGACGCTGGCCGATCCCTCGGTGGTCACCGATCTGATCGACAACCGGCAAAACAAATAGTTTTCCGGCGCTGTTAATCTTTCCTACCGCGCGCAACCCCATAATGCGCGCGGTTTGGATTGGCGGTTCCGCATGGGTCTCAGATCACTGGCTGCCGCGTTCGGCACGCGCCTGAGGGCGATGCGTCCCAGCGGCGGGGCGACGCTGGCGCAGGTCGTCAGCGACAATTTCTCCGGCATGATCGTGGTCGACGCCGACGGCGTGATCGTGGCGTCGAGCCGCATTGCGGCGCAATTGCTTAATCGCGACCGTCCGCTCAACGGGCTCAAGGCCCGCGCCGTGCTGCCGATCGACATGCGGCGCGCGGTCGAACACGTGCTGACGGGTGGTTCGACTGGGTCGGAATTGTCGCTCGCTGTGCTGAAGCACGGCACCGATGGCGACGACCGGCTGGTGGTGCAGTACGCAGCAACGGCGAGCGTGGTGGGGCCGGGAGGCGCACGGGTCGCCTGCCTCAATTTCTGGGATGTGACGGAGCGGCGGCGCGCCGAGGAGCGGTTGTCGTTCCTCGCCACACACGACCCGTTGACTGGCGCAATGTCGCGCAACGGGCTTTGCCACGCGATCGACGAACGCTTCGAGGGCGAACGCGAGCGGGCCGAGGGGATGGCGGTGCTGGCCATCGATCTGGCGCGGTTCAAGCCGGTAAACGATGCGCTCGGCCATGCCAATGGCGACATGCTGCTGAAACAGGTGGTGAGCCGGTTGCGCGCCACCGGCGCCACCTATGTGGCCCGTCTGGGCGGGCACGGCTTTGCGGTGGCGCATCCGGGGCTGACGCCGGACGAGTCGGCGGAGTTCTGCGAGTTGATCCAGGACCGGCTGGTGCAGCCCTATCAACTGGGACCGCACCGGGCGATCATCGGCGCCGATATCGGCATCAGCCACTCGCTGGTCTCGGGCTATGATCCGGATCAGCTGCTCAGCCATGCCGACATGGCGCTGACGATTGCGCGCGGCGCGTCGGGCGGGCATGCGGCGTTCTCGCCGGAGATGGACGAGAATTTGCGCGCCCGTCAGGAGCTTGAGACGGCGATGCAGCAGGCGATGGAGCGTGGCGAGATCTCGCTGATGTTCCAGCCGCAGGTGTCGCTGGAGGATGGCAAGGTGATCGGCGCCGAGGCGCTGATGCGCTGGATGCATCCGGACCTCGGGGCGGTGTCGCCGGAGCGCTTCATCCCGGTGGCGGAAGAGACCGGCAAGATCGTCGAGCTGGGGCGCTGGATCCTCGAGGCTGCCTGCCGCGAGGCGGCGTCCTGGCCGGGGCACATGCGGGTGTCGGTGAACGTATCGCCGATCCAGTTCGAACTGGTCGACGTGGTGGTCGAGATCAAGGAAGCGCTGACCCGTTCAGGGCTTCCGGCGCACCGGCTCGACATCGAGATCACCGAAGGCATCTTCATGGCCAATGAGCGGCCGGTGATCGAGGCGCTGCAGAAGCTGAGGCAGCTCGGCGTCGGCATCGCGCTCGACGATTTCGGGACCGGCTATTCGTCGCTCAGCTATCTGGGGCGACTGCCGGTCGACAAGATCAAGATCGACCAGAGTTTCGTCAAACGGCTGCCGGGCGATCAGCAGGCCGGTGTGATCATCCGGGCCGTGATGATGCTGAGCGAGGCGCTCGGCAAGACCGTTGTGGCCGAGGGCATCGAGACGGCCGACCAGGCCTGGATGCTCAAGATTATGGGTTGCAAGGTCGGGCAGGGCTACCACTTCGGGCGGCCGAAGACGGCGGCAGAAATGCGCGCGCTGCTCGAGGGGCCGGCGGTGGGCGACACGCTGGAAAAAGCAGAGTCGGCCTAGCCGAACTTCCTTACAGCATCGAGCGCGAGCCCGAGTCCGACGCTGCCGAACGCGTCGGTCTCGACGAACCGGGCATTTGCGAAATTGGCGCGCAGCCGCGTGAGGATCGCCGGGATCTGCGTCGAGCCGCCGGTGAGGATCAACGTGTCGATGCGGTCGGCGGTGAGGCCGGCGGTGGCAACCACCATGCGCAACGTGTCCTCGATCTTGTCGACGCCGCCGGTGATGGCGGCTGTCAGGTCGGCGCGGGAGATCGGGGTGGTAAGCGCGACCTCTTCGCCTGCAAATGCCAGCTTGGTCGTGTCGTCGGCGGTGAGGGCGATCTTGGCCTCCTCGACGGCGCCGGCGAGCCGGTGGCCCTCGCGATGCGAGACGATCGAAATCATGTCCTTCACGCGCTCGCGGTCTCGCGCCTCGCGCTCGGTCTGGCGCAATTCGCGCAACACTGCCGGATCATAGAGCTGGTTGATGCGGTGCCAGGTGGCGAGGTCGACATAGGGCGCCGAGGGGAGCGGACGCTTGCCGTCGATGGTCGGCGTTTGGTAACCGAGTGCCGGCATCACCCTCTTCAGCGACAGCAGGCGGTCGAAATCGGTGCCGCCAACATGGACGCCGGCCGTCGATAGAATATCGCTCTGGCGGTCGGTGGCGCGCGAGCGGTCGGGCGAGACGCGAACAATCGAGAAATCCGAGGTGCCGCCGCCGAGGTCGACGACGAGGCCGAGTTCCTCCCGAGTTACCTGTTGCTCGTAGTCGAGGGCAGCGGCGATTGGTTCAAACTGGAAGACGATGTGCCGGAATCCCTTGCTCCGGACGGTACTCTCCATCTGGTCCTGGGCTTTGCGGTCGGCGATGGGATCGTCGTCGACGTAGTGGACCGGGCGCCCGATGACGACGCTGTCGAGTTCGTGACCGATGTCGCTCTCACCGCGGGCTTTCAACTCGCCGACGAAGCTGCCGATAATCTGGAGATACGAAAGGATGCGCTTCTTGATGCGCAATTGTTCCTCGGCCAGCGAGGAGCCGAGGATGGATTTGAGCGAGCGCATCATCCGCCCGTCGCTGCCCGAGATGTATTCAGCGGTAGCGGCGCGACCGAAGAGCGTGCGGTCCTCGGCGAAATCGAAAAAGATGGTCGAGGGGATGGTGGGGCGGCCTGCTTCGAGCGGCAGCAGGCGCGCTGCGGCGTTGCCGTTGGCACTGGCAGGCGCGTCGCGCTGCGCGTCGACAACGGCCAGGGTCGAATTGGACGTGCCGAAATCGAGGCCGCAATGGCGCAGGGGCTGTGGCATGGCGGGGCTCGGGAAAGCGGGAGGGGGTCTATAGCGGCGTTTGCACTTTTGCCGCAATAGCGTGAGAAGCATCGGGCCGATTCCTGCCCGAGGTGTATCCGTGATCCGTGTCGTTCTGTCCGCGCTGCTGGCGCTGCTGTGGGTGGCGCCAGCGATGGCGCAGTCGCTCGAGCAGATGGCCGGACAGATGATCATTGTGGGGTTCAAGGGCGACGATGCCGGCGATGCGTCGGTGAAGGCGGTTGCCGCTGAAATCGCCTCGGGGCAGTTGGGCGGCGTGATGTATCTCAAGCTCAACGTGAAGAGCCTCGGCGCCGTGAAGGCGATGAATGCCGCGTTCCGCGCCGCTTCACCCGACCTGCCGCCGTTTCTGACCCTCGATCAGGAGGGTGGGGCGGTGGAGCGGCTGACCTCGGCTGTGGGTTTCGACGAGATGCCGAACGCCCAGACGATTGCCGCCAGTGACAGCCCGAGCGAAGCTGAGAAGGCCTATGCGAAGATGGCGCAGGGCATTGCCAAGGAGGGGTTCACGGTCAATTTCGGGCCAGTGGCGGACCTCAACATCAACCCCAACAACCAGGTGATCGCCAAGTTCGGCCGCTCGTTCGGCAAGAGCGCGAAGACGGTGACGGCCTATGACGAAGCGTTCGTTCAGGCGCACCATGATGCCGGGCTGCTGACGGCGCTCAAGCATTTCCCGGGGCACGGCTCGAGCACGGCGGACAGCCATGAAGGCTTCGTCGATATATCGAAGACCTGGAGCCCGACCGAACTCGATCCATATCGGGCGCTGTTCGCTGGTGGCTATGAGGACTTCGTCATGGTGGGGCACCTCTATCACAAGGATTATGCGGGCGCTGGCGCGGCCAAACTGCCGGCCTCGCTGTCGCCGGAGTGGATCGGTGGCGTGTTGCGTGGCCAGCTCAAATTTGGCGGCGTGGTGATCAGCGACGATCTCGAAATGGGGGCGATACGCAAGCAGTACGATCTCCACGACACGGTGGTGCGCGCCGTGAATGCCGGGATCGATGTGCTGCTGTTTTCGAACACGGCCGCGTATTCGCCGAACCTCGCCGACAAGGTGCGGGCTATTCTCGTGGCCGAGGCGCAAGCCGACCCGGCGTTCGAGGCTAAGATCGCAGCGAGCTACGCGCGCATCGTTGCCATGAAGGCGCGGATCGGCAAGTAGTTGCTGCTCAGCTGGCTGCGTTTGTCGGGACAGCGGCGCTGACGTACAAGATCGAACGGGCAGCATGGACGCCACCATTTTCGCCGCTTTCGTCGCTGTCGCGATCCCGGGGTTTCTAACGCCCGGGCCAAACAATCTGATGCTGATGGCATCGAGCGCCAAGTTCGGCTTCAACCGGACGATTCCGCATGGGCTTGGTGTCATCATCGGTTTCGCCTTGATGGTGGTGATTGTTGGCCTCGGGTTGGGCGAGGTGTTCCGCTATCTGCCCTGGCTCGAGCCGGTGCTGAAGATCCTCGCGGCACTCAATCTGCTGTATCTGGCGTGGACCCTGCTGGGCCTCAAGATCAAGGATCAGGGCGCCGGCCAGCGGCCGTTGACCTTCCTCGAGGGCGCAGGATTCCAATGGATCAACCCGAAGGCCTGGGCGCTGGCGGTCAGTTTCGTCGCCATGGTGGTCGATCCCGGTCCGGGCCGCTTCGTCGGCATCGCGATTCTGGGGGTGGGGTGCCTGGTGATCGGGGCGGGGTCGATTCCGGTGTGGATGGCGTTCGGCGATCGGCTGGAAAAGCTGCTGAAACGCAGCGGCGGCGAGCGCTTTCTTGGGGCGGTAATGGCCGTATTGGTCGTCGCTTCGGTGGTCCTATTCTTTATCTGAGCGGTTCGGGCTAAGTTCCCGCTCCCTTTGGTGGCCTTGAGGATCGATGGCTGATTCCGTCGACAGCGACGTACGGCAGGTCCGGACATTGTTCATGTCCGACGTGCATCTGGGCATGCGGCCGACGCGCATTGCGCAATGCGTCGATTTCCTGCGTCACCACGATGCCGAGACGATCTATCTGATCGGCGACATTGTCGACGGCTGGCGGCTGGCGAAAAGCTGGTACTGGCCGCCGGTTTACAACGAGTTCGTCGAGGAGCTGCTGGCCAAGGCGGCGCGCGGCACCCGCATGGTGGTGCTGCCGGGCAACCATGACGAGTTTTTGCGCGAATATCTCGGCACCTATTTCGGCGAGGTCGAGTTTGTCGACCGCACGGTCCACACCACCGCGCTGGGGCGGACCTATCTGGTGATGCATGGCGACCAGTTCGATGTGGTCGTGGCGCATGCCAAATGGCTCGCCCATGTCGGCGACTGGGCCTATCGCATGGCGCTCAGGGTCAACATTTTCATCAACTGGGTGCGGCGGCGATTGCGCCGGCCTTACTGGTCGCTGAGCGCCTGGGCCAAGCACAAGGTCAAGAACGCGGTGAGCGTGATCGGCCGCTTTGAGGAGGCGCTGGCGCTCGAGGCGCGTGACACCGGCGTCGACGGCGTGATCTGTGGCCACATCCATTTCGCCGACATGCATGAGCGGCTCGGCATCCATTACATCAACACCGGCGACTGGGTGGAGAGCTGCACTGCGATCTGTGAGACGCCGGATGGGCAATTCGAGTTGATCAAATGGGACAAGCAGACGCCGGTGCCACCCAAGGTGCGGCGCGGTTTCAGCATCCGGCGTTCCAAGGTAGCGCCGGATTTGGGCGCGCCCACGCCCTGACGCGGCTGCGCATCACTTCGCATCAGGATTACTGTTAACATTCTTGTGTTCGACCGGCGTTCCGGCCATTTTGCGATCGGGGCGATCCATCGTCCCGGGAGCGGGACCTCGATGAGTTCGCCTGACCGCGCCGACGGCTTTTCGCCTGAGCTGCGCGCCTCGTTGTTCCATTTCACGGTGTTTGCCGCGACCGGCGCCGGCTCCGCCTATTACGCGATCTGGATGAGCGGCAAGGGCCTGAGCCCGGAGCAGATCGGCATCGTCAATGCCGTGCCGGTGCTGATCATGCTGGCGGTCAACATGATCATCGGCCGGCTCGCCGACAAAGCCAGCGACTGGAAGGTGACGATCGTCATCCTGTCGTTGATCGCAGGCGTGGTGCCGATCGGCTATTTCTTCGTCAACGATTTCTGGAGCCTGCTGCTTGTCTTCACCTTCTGCTCAGTGCCCTCGGGAGCGCTGGTGCCGGTGATCGATGCGGCAACGCTGAGGATGACGCAGCGGCGCGGCACCGATTTCGGTTTCGTGCGCGCGTGGGCGACCGTTGGGTACACGGTCACATCAGCGGCGACCGGCGTGCTGATCGCCTGGCTCGGTCCGGTGGCGTTCGTGCCGGCGTTTGTCGTCTTTTCCCTGCTCCGCGCCGGAATGGCGTTGCAGTTGCCGCAGTTCCGCGCGCCGCCGCAGGTCGATGCGCCGGTGAAAGGGCCACGGACGGCCAAACTCAGGGATCTGATGCAACTGTGGTTCCTGTTGCCCTGCATCTCGTTCGCGCTAATTCAGTCGACGCATTTCTTTCTCGGTGCGATGGGTGCGCTGGTGTGGAAAATCGACGGCCTCGCCGAAGGCTGGATCGGGCCGCTGATCGCCATCAGTGCAGCGGGCGAAGCCGTTGTGATGTTCTACTGGCGGCGTATCGGTACGCACATGTCGGCGCGCATGATGCTGATCGTTGCCGGTCTCGTCGGGCTGGTGCGGTGGACCGCAATGGCATTCAATCCGCCGCTGTTGCTGCTCTTCGGTCTGCAGGCGTTGCATGCGATCACTCTGCCGTTCAGCTATTTCGGCATCATGCACTTCGTCGCCAATTGGGCGCCGGAGGAGATCGCGGCAGAAGCGCAGGGCTTTACGTCGGCGCTGACCCAAGGGTTTTCGGTGGTGACGCTACTGATCTTCGGCTGGCTAGTCGGCGTGATTGGCGGCCAAGCCTATCTGGTCGCGGGCGGCATGGCGCTGGTGGGCGCCGGCGCGGCATGGTGGTCGCTGATCCTTCGGCCGGCACATAGCCGCCACGACGGGCTGGCGCATGCCTCCTAGGTTCGGCTGGCTGACGCCGGAGCAGCGGGCCACCGCGTATTATTTCACCGGACAGATCGTGACCCTGTGCGGCGGTGGCGCCTTCCTGCCGCTCGCGCTGGCGCTGTTGCGCGGCTTGATCTCACTGGGCCTGCCGAACTTCCGAACGCCCAAAAAGAAGCACACGCTGGCGGTCAATCTCGGCGCGGGCCTCTTTCGCTGCGGCAGGGTGGGCGGCAATCGGTGGCATGCTGATCTGGCTGTCAATGCGGCTGATGCAGCCGAAGGCCGTGGCCATCGAGGCGGTAGCCTAGAGCGTTGGATCAACGGACCGCGGGACTATCCGAAAGAAAAGGCCCCGCGCGATGCGGGGCCAAGCTTTTGGAGGTCTTGGTCTTGTTTGTTGAAGATCAGCCGAGGCGGCCGCTGGCGTGGGCCAGCATGGTGTAAACTTTTCCACGGTCGGAGGTGAGGATGGCGCGGGTCTCGGCCACCGGATCGGGGCCGGTCGCGGCGCGCTGCAAGAGCTGCTCGAACTCGCTCATGTAGCTCTGGGCGTTCTTGGAGAACTCTGCATCGGCGGTCAGCCGGCGCTTGATCTGGTCGTAGGTCGACTGGCCGGTGAGCGTGTAGATGCGGCGCGAGAAGACGTTCTGTTCGCCGCGCTGGTACCGCTGCCAGGCATCGGACAGGGCGGCCGGGTCCATGGCGTGGGCGATCTCGTCGGTGAGTGCAGTGAGGTTCTGCGGCGCAGCGGCGGGAGCACCGGCGCTGTTGGCATTGCGCAGCACATCACGCAGCCAGCCACCACCGGCTTCCTCGGTCTTGGCCGCTGGGCGCGGGGCTTCGGCCACGGCCGCATGGGCAGGAGCGGGACGCGGCGCTTCGGCAATGATGGGCCGCGGTGCAGGTGCAATTGGGGCAGCGGCCGGGCGCGGGGTTTCAGCGCGGAACGGCGCCGGCTCAGGACGCGATTCCTGCCGGGTTTCCTGGCGCGGTTCGGGCCGTGGCTCACGAACGGGAGCTTCCGGCCGAGCGGCGCGGCGTTCGGTCAGATCGTGCGTCGCCGACTGGGCGCGGACGATGGCGTTGAGTTCGCTGAGCGCTTCGATCTGCTCGGCGACGACGCGGCGCATTGCGGCGGCCGAGGTCTTGGTCTCCTCGGGCAGCTCCATGACGCCGCGGGCGAGCTCGGAGCGAGTGGCTTCGAGTTCGGTGCCGACTTCCTTGGCGGTGGCACGCATGGCGGCGGCCGTTTCGTTGAAGCGCTGCGTGGCTTCTTCGAGAGCCTGCTGCATTTCGAGGATCATCGATTGCTGGGTCTGGCGCAGCAGATCGGAGGCCTTCTCGGTCTCGGAGCCCGCCGCTTCGCGGAAATCGCCGAGGCGGCCGGTCAGCTCGGCAGTCGCCGAGCTGAGCGCTGAGTTCACCTGATCGCCCGAGCCGGAGAGGATCGATTCCATCTGGGCGCGAGCATCGAGCAGGCGGCGCTCGGTGCCATTGACGGTGTCGGCGATCGACTGCGCGAAGCCGCGCATCCGCTCGTCGATTTCGTCGGCACGGGTGGTGAAGGTCTGTGCCAGCGAGTCCATGGCGGCGCGGCGTTCCTCGAGATTGTCGAGAGACTGCGTACCAGCATGGTTGAGGGCGGCGGCCGACTGGTCGATGGCCGTCACTTCGCTGTTGAGGTTGCCCAGCATGGCGCCGAACTCGTCCATCATCGAGCGGATCGTGCCCTGGAGGCCGGTGACCTGCTCGGCCACCATGCGGCCGGCCTCTTCGGTCGAGCCGACGGCATCGCGGACGGTCGCCGAGTAAGTGGCGGTCTGAGCCGCAACGGAGGTCTCGAGCTCGGTGAGGTTGCGGTTGGCGCCTTCCAGCACCTGCTGCAGGATCTCGTTGGCGCGGTTGAGGCGCGTGAAGGATTCGGTCGCGTCCGACTGGATGCGCTCGGAGGTGGCGTGCATCATCTGCTCGGTCTGCGTCGCGGCAGCGGCGAGCGCTTCGCCAAGGATGTTGCCGTGCGTGCGCAGGGCGCTTTCGAGCGCATCACGCTGGTTGGTGACGAGCGAGGTGATGTTGTCCGATTGGTGGGTGACCACCGCGCCAAACTGTTCGGTCTGGCTGGCAACCACTGCTCCAAACTGTTCGGTCTGGCTGGTCACCACCGCGCCGAACTGCTGGGTCTGGCTGGTGATGAGGTCGGCGAGGCCAGAAGCCTGCTGTGTGACCACCTCGTTGAGGGCCGACACGCGGCTCTCGATCGCCTCGGTCGCGGCAACCGCCTTGATCGAGATGAGTTCGTCGATCGAGCGCGAGGCGGTCTGGATCTGCTCCAGCGCCTGGCGGACGTGGGTGTCCATGCGATCGGCGGTCTCAGCCACATCGAGGGTGATGTTGGCGGTGGCGGCGACGATACGCTTGCTGATGGTTTCTTCGATACGGTCGGCGCCGGCCTCGAGATCGGCCATCGACTGCACCAGCGCGGTGTTGATGGCGGTGTTGAGCGAGGCGAGACGCTCGGCGGTGATGTCGGCGCGGGCGGTGATTGCCTCGGGCAGGGTGCCCAGACGCTGATCCACCATGTCGGTGATCGCCTTGCGGGCGGAATTGACGCCGGTCTCGATAATGTCGGCAGCCTTGCGGGCGCTCTCGCCCACCGTCGCCGCGGCACCGTCGATACGAGCGGTCACGCCGCTCTCGGCGTCGGCAATGCGGAGGATGGCGCTGTCGATGCCACGGCCGAGGTTGTCGTTGACCTCGCCGACCTTGCTGGCGATGAGCGCGGACACCGCAGTGGCGCGGTCGGCCATGATGTCGGTGACCGAACGGAGGCTGGTGTCGATCTTGTCACGTGCCGCGGTGCCCTGGGCATCGATGGTGCGGGCAAGCTCCATGGTGCGGTCGCCAATGGCGCCGGCAATGGCCGCGGTGTGGGTGCCGAGGACTTCGGCGAGCTGCTGGGTACGGGTGTTGAGCGCTTCGCTCAGTTCCGACGAACGGGTGCCGACGGTGCTGGCCAGAAGCTGGGTGCGCTGATCGAGCGCGGCCGACAGCGCATTGGTGTGCTGCGAGAGCGTCTCGTCGACGCCGGCGAAGCGGGTCTCCATCACGGTGCTGATGTTGCTCACGTGCTGGCCGAGGCTGGTGTCGAGCAGGGTGGTGCGGCCGGCGAGCAGTTCGTTGAGCTCCTGGGCGCGGCCAAGCAGGGCATCGGTGAGTTCGCCGGTGCGGGTCTGCAGCGTGTCGTTGAGGGCCTGAGTGCGACCGTCGAGCAGTTCGTTGAGCTCTTGGGCGCGGCCAAGCAGGGCATCGGTGAGTTCGCCGGTGCGGGTCTGCAGCGTGTCGTTGAGCGCCTGGGTGCGGCCGTCTAGCGCATCGGCGAGGATCTGTGAGTGGCCCTCGAGGGCGTCGGAGATTTCGCGCGAGCGGTTGCCGATAACTTCGGTGATCTGCTTGGAGCGCTGCCCCAGGGTCTCGATCATCTCGCGGGTGCGCTGGTTGACGATGTCGTTGAAGTGGCCGGACTTTTCGTCGAGGGCCATTTCGAGGACGTTGGCGCGGGCAGCGAAGCTCGCATTGTGCTTTTCGAGTGCGGCCACGAGCTTCTCGCCCTTGTCGCCAACGACGCCGTCGAGCGACTGCAGGCGGGTGTCGATGACAACAGCGATCTCATCCAGGCGGGCATCGAACTGGGTCAGGTTCTGCGAACCGGCGCCCATCAGGGTGACGCGGGCCCGCTCGGTGGTGTCATCGAGCGCACCGCTGAGCTCGATCATGGCGGTCTGGAGTTTGCTCTCCATCGAGTTGACCTGGATCGAGATCGACTCGTCGAGCTGCTTGGTGAGGTTGCCCATCAGCGCTTCGGCTTCACGCGAGCGGGTCTGAATATCGGACGAGATGCGGGTGCCGATCATATCGAGGGCAGAGGAGACTTCGTGACCGCGGTCGCGCAACTGATCGAGCAAGGTGATGCCGCCCTGGCTCAGCAGTTTGGCGAGCGACGATGTGCGGTTCTCGATCGCTTCGGCGAGCGTGCTGGCACGATTGTCGAGCGCTTCAGTGAGGCCCGTGGTACGGGCGTCGATGACGTGGCTCAATTCCATCGTGCGGTTTTCGAAGGCCTGGGAGATCGAGCTGGAGCGGTCCTCGAGCGTGATGTTGAGGCGCGAGGCGCTGTCGTCGAGCGCCGAGAGCAGATGACTGGTGCGCTGGTCGATCAGAGACACGAAGCTTTCGGTGCGTTCGCCAAAGGCGCCGTTGAGTGAATTGCCGGCGGTTTCGAGTGCCTTGGTGAGATTGCCGCCGGATTCGACGATGGTGCCGGCGATGCGCTGACTGATCATATCGAGGTCGAAGACGAGGCCGGTGTGGCTCTCGGTGATCGCTTCGCGGACGCGCTCGGTGTTGGTGATGACGGCTTCACGCTGGCTGGCCAGTTCCTGGATCAGCGCGCGCATGCGCGATTCATTGTCGGAGTAGGTGCGTTCGAGGGCGGTGACCTCGTTGTGGATCATCACTTCGAGTTCGCCGGCGCGCGACAGCGCGCGCTCGAGACCATCGCCCAGCGCGTTGACTTCGCGACGGACGGCCTGGCCGACCGAAGCGACCTTTTCGGACGCGGTGGTTTCGGGTTCGGCGAGGCGGATCGCGGCATGGGTGACGGCGGTCGCGGCGTTGCGCAGATCCTGAGCGCGGCGGATCAGCGTCGCGATGGCGAAGAAGCCCAGCACCGGGATGACCGCGAGAGCGACAAGGCCGATGAAATCATTGGAGCCGAAGAAGCCGGGGGTACCAAAATTGGAGCCGTTGCGGAGAACGGCAACGGCAACGATAGCGACGACCCAGGCCGCCGCGACGAGGATGGCGACGAGGTTGGGCGCCTGCGACGAGCGTGACTGCAGACCGTAGAGGATGCGTGAGCCCTGGAAGCGGTCGTCATTGGCGACGGAACCAGCCTGGGCGGCGATCTTGTCGGCGGCGCGCGCACGCTCGGAACGACCGGTGCCATTCGGTTGCTGCCGCGGTGCGGAAATCATCGGCTCGGGCTGTTGTGCCTGCGGCTCGGCCGGACCACCGAAGATGGAGTCTTTGAGAGCGTCCTCAACCGCCGAGAAGGCGAGGCTTGAGGGATCGTCCTGGGTGCTCGATTTTTTCGCCATAACTCTTTACAACTCTCACGTCGGCTGTTGCGACAAGGGCGGCATCGGAGTTGTAATGGACCGGTGGCCCTTTCGGGTCTCCAGACCATTTGGGTAAAAAGCGATTCAAATGCCCGCCCTAAACCCCGTTTCCCCTCGCCGCCGCGCGCCGGGTATGCCTCAACCATACATTCAATTTGAGGCAAACCGAGCAGTAACTTAAGCAAAGGTTAATTTGGGCGGTTTGGTGACCAATGCCTTAATCGGATCGGTCGCATTCAACTATCCGGCTTAAAAGCCCTCAAATGCCTACGCGCTAGGCTGTCTCCAAGCGTCCAGAACGGACACGCAGGAGCAGCCCGATGGCAGCCACCAATCTCAAACGAATCGACCCCGTTCGCACCCCTCAGGTGCAGTCGCCAATCGATCTCGCGCACCTGAGCGCACAGACGCTGGGCGACGCCGGACTCGAGCTCGAAGTGCTGCGGCTGTTCGACGAGATGAGCCACGTCTATTACGGGCGGCTCGAGGCCAGCACGACGGTCGAAGACCTGCTGCGCAATCTGCATACGCTGAAGGGCGCGGCGTCGGGTATTGGGGCGTTCGGATTGGCGGAGTTGGCACGTGTCGCCGAGGTGGAGCTGCGCGCCGGCTCGCCGGTCAATCCCGAGCGGATCGACGATCTCAATGTCGCAGTCGAGGAGGTTTCGGCCTTCATCACCAACCGGCTGCGGGCGGCGGCATAGGAGCCCTGTCGTGGCTTTGCTTGCGAGGCCGGTGAGGCCTCGCTATATGCGGCGCTATGCCCAAAATCACCTTTATCACCGCCGACGGTCAGAGTTTCGAGACCGAGGCTGAACTCGATTCGACAGTGATGGAAACTGCCATCATTAACGGCGTGCCGGGGATCATCGCGGAGTGCGGAGGCGCCTGCACCTGCGCCACGTGTCATGCCTATGTCGATGAATCCTTTGTCGAAATCGTCGGGCCGCCGTCGATGATGGAAGAGGACATGCTGGATTTCGCCTTCGAGGTGAAGCCGAACAGCCGGCTGACTTGCCAGATCAAAGTGAAGCCGGTGCTCGACGGTCTCATCATCCGGGTGCCGTCCCGGCAGGGTTAGCATTCCAATCCCAGGCGTTTGGGCGCAACGGTTTGGCGACGGACGGGCTCCGTAAGGAAAAATAAAAGCTATTGTATTTCAATAGCTTGTCCTGATTGCCAAATGTCCACTATAGGACTCCCGAAAGGCCGTACATGGGCGAACTGAACACATTCCCCGTCAGCTACAAGGTCCAGGGTCAGCGCATCGTCATCGTCGGCGGTGGAGAGGAAGCTCTCAACAAAGCACGGTTGGTCATTAAGACGACTGCTTCGGTCGTGATTGTTAGCCCAGAACGTCCGGAGATATTCCGCGATATTCCGGTGGAGTTCGCGCCGTTTTCCGATCCGTTCACGCTGCTCGACAACACAGCGCTGGTGTTTATCGCCGAACGCAGCGACGCGGCCATGGCGATCGCGGCGGAGGCGAGGCGCCGCGGCATTCCGGTGAATGTGGTCGACACTCCCGACGAATGCGATTTCTACGTGCCGTCGATCGTCGATCGGGCGCCGCTGACAGTGGCGGTGTCGACCGAGGGCGAGGCGCCGGTGCTGGCGCGGCTGGTGCGGGCCCGGATCGAGGCGATGCTGTCGCCCGAAACCGGACGGCTGGCCCGGCTTGCCGGCTCGCTGCGCAAGCGGGTCGCCGAGGTACTCGGCAAAACGCAGGCGCGGCGGTTCTACGAAGAACTGGTGACGACCGCAGAGCCGGACGTCGAGAAGCTGATCGCGGCGCATAGTGGCGAAGCGGGCGGCGAGGTTTGGCTGATCGGGGCAGGGCCGGGGGCCGAGGATCTGTTGACGCTGCGCGCGCAGCGGCTGCTGCAGGCGGCCGATGTGATCGTCCACGACCAATTGGTGCCGGACGCGGTGATCGAGATGGGCCGGCGCGACGCCGAGCGGATTTCGGTCGGCAAGAAGAAGGGCCACCATTCGTTCACGCAGGCGCAGATCAATGCGCTGCTGGTGCGACTGGCCAGGCAGGGCAAGCGCGTGGCGCGGCTGAAGAGCGGCGACCCGATGGTGTTCGGGCGCGCCGGCGAGGAACTAACGGCGCTCCGCAAAGCCGGCGTCAGCTACCAGATCGTGCCGGGGATCAGTGCTGCCCTTGCGGCTGCAGCCGACACGGCGACGCCGGTGACGCTGCGCAAGGTTTCGACCGGTTTGATGTTCGCGACGGCGCACGGTGCCGACAGCGAGGAGCTTGACCATTGGGCGGCGCTGGCCGGGTCGGGCGTGACGCTGGCGCTCTACATGGGCAAGTCGATTGCGGCGGGGACGGCAACGAACCTGCTGCGGCGCGGCATGAATCCGATGACGCCGATCGGGCTGGTCGTGAATGCCGGCCGCAGGGATCGTTCATTCACCCGTGGTAATTTGGGTGGGCTGGCGGCGGGCGAGCTCGTGCTGGCCGATGGGCCGGCGGTGATCCTGGTTGGTGAGGCTGTGGCGCATGGCGACTGGGCCGCTGCGGTGTCGATCGCCGAACAGAAACTCAAGGTGGCGTAGGTGGACATTCTCACCGGCAACGAATTGATGAGTGGAGCGACGGTCTATCTCGACCCCGCCGGCAATTGGGTGGAGGAGCTGCAGCAGGCGCGCGTCTTCCTCAAGGAAGAAGCCGAAGCGCGCGACACCGCCGTTGCCGCAACCAAGAAAACGATGCGGATCAATTCGCTCGAGATCGAAACAGTAACGCTCAAGGACGGGACGATCTATCCCGACCGCATCCGTGAGCGCATCAGAGCAGAGGGCCCGACGGCGCCGCGCTTCGACCGGCAGCATCTGGGCGAGGACGACCATGTATCGATATGACGAGTTCGACGCCGCGTTCGTGAAGGAACGCACGGCGCAGTTCACCGACCAGGTGATGCGGCGGGTGCGTGGCGAGATCAATGAGGACCAGTTCCGGCCGTTGCGGCTGATGAACGGGCTCTATCTGCAATTGCACGCTTACATGTTCCGGATCGCCATCCCCTACGGGACGCTCCGCAGCAAGCAGTTGCGCAAGCTCGCCTACATTGCCCGGACGTACGATCGCGGCTACGGCCATTTTACAACGCGCACCAACATCCAGTTCAACTGGCCGCGGCTGAGCGACATCCCGGCCATGATCGAGCATCTCAACGAAGTCGAGATGCACTCGATCCAGACCTCGGGCAATTGCATCCGCAACATTTCGACCGATCAGTTCGCGGGGGCCGCGGCCGACGAGATCATCGACCCCCGACCGGTGGCCGAGATTTTGCGGCAATGGTCGAGCCTGCACCCCGAGTTCTCCTACCTGCCGCGCAAGTTCAAGATTGCGATGACGGCGGCGCCGTCGGACCGGGCGGCGATCAAGTTCCACGACATCGGCCTCAAGGCGGTGACCAATGCCGAGGGTGAGATCGGCTGGGAAGTGTGGGTTGGCGGCGGGCTCGGCCGTACCCCGATGATCGCCAAGCTGATCCGGCCGTATATCGAGCACGAGAACCTGCTCGCTTATTGCGAGAGCATCGTACGCATCTACAACCGGTACGGCCGGCGTGACAACAAGTTCAAGGCGCGCATCAAGATCCTCGTGCACGAGACGGGGATCGAGAAAATTCGCGAAGAGGTCGAGGCCGAGTATGCCCTGCTCAAGGGCGGGCAGCTGACCCTGCCGCAGGACGAGCTCGACCGGATCACCGCCTATTTCAAGGCGCCGGAATTCGAACTGGTCAACGTCACGCACCTCGACGTGGCGAAAGAGCGGGCCGCCGACGCTGCCTATGGCGAGTGGTTGGAGCGGAACCTCTACACGCACAAGCAGCCAGGCTACGTGTCGGTTACCGTGTCGCTGAAGCCGATTGGCGGCGCGCCGGGCGACGCGACCGATGTGCAGATGGATGTGGTCGCAGATCTCGCCGAGAAGTATTCGTTTGATGAGCTGCGCGTGACGCATGAGCAGAACCTCGTTCTGCCGCATGTTAAGATTTCGGACCTGCGGACCGTCTATGACGCGCTGCTGGGCGTCGACCTCGCAACCGGCAATGCCGGCTTGATCACCGACACGATCACCTGCCCGGGTCTCGACTTTTGCGCGCTGGCGAATGCCCGTTCGATCCCGATCGCACAGGAGATTTCGCGCAAGTTCGCGGCACCGGAACGGCAGCGTGAGATCGGCGACCTCAAGATCAAGATTTCAGGCTGCATCAATGCCTGCGGACACCACCATGTGGGCCACATCGGCATCCTGGGCGTCGAGAAGAAGGGCACCGAACTGTATCAGATCTCGGTCGGCGGCGACGGCACCGAGAATGCGGCGATCGGCGATATCCTCGGTCATGGCCTGGTGGCGGAAGCTGTGCCTGACGCTATCGAGAAGCTGGTGAATTTCTACATCTCGCAGCGCAGCAGCGCCGATGAGCCGTTTATTGCGGCCTACCGACGGCTGGGCGAAGCGCCGTTCAAGGAGGCGCTGTATGGCGACTAATCTCGCCTTCGCTGCACCGAAACCGGACAAGCTTCGCGCGCTCGGGATCATGGCGCTCAATGGCATGTTCGACGAGATGGACGGCGTCGCTGTACTCCGTCATGCGGTGAGCGATCTGCTTGTCGACGATGCCGCGATCGTGTCGTCGTTCGGTGCCGATTCTGCGGTGCTGCTGCATATGGTGTCGGTGGTCGACAAGGCGCTGCCGGTGTATTTTCTCGAGACCGGCAAGCACTTTCCTGAGACGCTGCACTATGTCGAGACGCTCAAGAGCACGCTCGGACTTGCCAATGTGCGCTGGCTGCGACCGGACCCCAGGGACATTGCGCGTTTCGACTCCAACGGCGACCTTTGGGAGACCGACCCGGATTCGTGCTGCCACATCCGCAAGACGGAGCCGCTCGACGCCGAGATTGCGCAATTCGGCGGCTGGGTGACCGGCCGCAAGCGCTACCAGACGGCTGAGCGCGGCGTGCTGCCGCACTTCGAGCTGACGTCGGACGATCGCATCAAGGTCAACCCGCTGGCGTATTTCTCGGACGCTGACGTCAATACCTACAAGATCGAGCACGGGTTGCCCGAGCATCCGCTCTTCGCTAAGGGCTACAAATCGATCGGTTGCGCCCCGTGCACGACGATCGTTGCCGAGGGCGAAGACCCACGCGCCGGCCGTTGGCGCGGACTGAACAAGAAAGAGTGCGGCATCCATTTCGACTTCAATGGAGCAATCGCAAAGCCGGTGGCCCTGGTGGAAAAGAATCTGTTCAAGGATGGCGCCTTCATCGCCGATCCGTTCCGCCCCTGGGCGGGAGGGGACGATCCGGCGAGCGTGCGCTACACGCATATTCCGCTGAAAGTGTTCATCGAGAACCGCGAGGCGGTGCTGGCCAATCCGCATCCGAATGGGCTGCTGGTGCTGCCGACGGATCAGGTTGAGGATGTCGCTGCGGACCTCGCCCGCTTTGCCTCGATCGCCATCAGCTTTCCGGGCTTCACCGATGGCCGCGGCTATTCGACAGCGCGGCTGATCGTCGAGCGCTACAAATATCAGGGCGAAGTTCGGGCCTTCGGTGACGTGCTGATGGACCAACTGACCTTGATGAAGCGCTGCGGCGTAAACGCATTCGTCGTCACCCATCCGGCGACCCGCAAGGCGCTGGAGACTGGGCAACTGACGACGGTCAATCTGTTCTACCAGCCGGTGGGCGTGACAGAGCTGCCGGTCGGCACGCGGCCATTTTTGCGCAGGGTGCGAGAAATCGCCTGACGAGCAAGAGTACGGAGTGGTTCACGCGAAAGCGGGAATTTCCGGTTGCGGCACCGGCCGCCGCAAGAGAAATAGAGAACCCCGCGTGACGGGGATGACTCCGAGATGGAAGGGCGGACCACGGGTTCGCAGCTGGTTTGAATGACGGATCCGATCGAAACCGATGTGGTGATTGTTGGCGCGGGGCCGGTTGGCCTGTTCGCGGTGTTCGAGTTGGGGTTGCTCGACCTCAAATGCCATGTGATCGACATTCTCGACCGGCCGGGCGGGCAGTGCACCGAGCTCTATCCGGAAAAGCCGATCTACGACATTCCGGGTTTCCCGGTGGTGACCGGGCAGGAGCTGGTCGACAATCTGATGAAGCAGATTGCGCCGTTCGGGCCGCAGTTCCATTTCAGCCAGATCGTCAACACGCTGCAAAAGCAACCGGACGGCCGGTTCCTGATGACGACGGACGCCGACACCTCCTTCCTCACCAACGTGGTGGTGATTGCAGCGGGCGGTGGCTCGTTCCAGGCAAAGCGTCCGCCGGTTGACAACATCGAGGCCTATGAAGGTAAATCGGTGTTCTATGCGGTGCGCAAGATCGACGATTTCCGAGATCAGGATGTGGTAATCGTCGGCGGTGGCGACAGTGCGCTCGACTGGACCCTGAATTTGCAGCCGATCGCCCATTCGGTGACGCTGGTGCACCGGCGCGATGCGTTCAAGGCGGCGCCGGCTTCGGTGAACCGCATGAAGGAGCTGGTGATGGAGGGCAAGATCAACTTCCTGCTCGGCCAGATCAGCAGGCTCGAGGGCAAGAACGGGCAGCTCAGCGCCGTGCATTTCGCGATGGATTCGGGCGAGGCGATGGTCCACGCGACGCGGCTGCTGCCGTTCTTCGGCCTCACCATCAAGCTCGGGCCGGTGGCTGAGTGGGGGTTGCAGCTCGGCGAGAGTGTGCTCAAGGTCGACACCGAGAAATTTCAAACGTCGGAGCCGGGGATCTTTGCGATCGGCGACATCAATTCCTACGCCGGCAAGCTGAAGCTGATCCTTTCCGGTTTCCATGAGGCTGCGTTGATGGCGCAGGCTGCCAAGCATCACGTCGACCCGACGGGGCGAATTGTGTTTCAGTACACGACGTCGTCGACCAAGCTGCAGAAGAAGCTCGGGGTCGCCTGAGTGTCACCTCTCCGGATTGTCGAGGCTTCGGCCGGATGAAGATCATCGTCACCGACCAGGCGGGCGACACGCACGAGCTTGAAGGGCTCGACGGTTGGCGCGCCATGGAAGTGATCCGCGACTGGGGCCTCAACATCAAGGCGGAGTGCGGCGGGGCGTGTAGTTGTGCCACGTGCCATGTGTGGGTCGACCCGGACTGGTACGGCAAGCTGCCCAAGGGGAGCGATGACGAGGAGGATCTGGTCTTCTCGACGCTCGATCAGAAGCCGACGTCGCGACTGAGTTGCCAGATCATCCTTAGCGACGCGCTTGACGGGTTGCGGCTGACACTGACACCGAGCGCCGCCAAAAATCCCGAGGCAGCGTAGCCGGCGAATCCGGACGACGTTCCACAGCGACATGTGAACGCCTACTTAACCGCGGTGCGGCAGGGTAACCCAGCGTCGCCCCTTCTTGCTATTTGGATTGCCCATGCCCAGTGCGACGAGTTGTGACGGGTGCCGTTCCGGCGAGCGCTTTCCCATTGATTTTACCATGGCATTCCAGCCGATCGTCGATATCTCGGCAAGACGGATATGGGCCTATGAGGCGTTGGTTCGTGGCGTCAACGGCGAGGGCGCCGGAGCGGTTCTGGCCGCAGTGACAGACGAGAACCGATACCGGTTCGATCAAGCCTGTCGTGTCAAGGCGATCGAGCTGGCCGGCGAAAGGATGCCGGCTGGATCGACCGCCAAGCTCTCCATCAATTTCATGCCCAATGCGGTGTATGAGCCTTCGGCGTGCATCCGCGCGTCGCTGGCGGCGGCAGCGCGCGTCGGCTTCGATCCGAAGCGGCTGATGTTCGAGTTCACCGAGGATGAGAAGATCCGCGACGCTGCGCATGTCGAGAACATCATCCGAAGCTACAAGCAGATGGGCTTCACCACGGCACTCGACGATTTCGGCGCGGGCTATGCGGGGCTCGGTCTGCTGGCACGGTTGCAGCCCGATTTGATCAAGATCGATATGGAGCTGGTGCGCGGAGTGCACAATTCTTCCGTGCTGCAGACGATCATCAGATCCATCGTCAGTCTGGCGTCGGAACTCGGTATCCTGCTGCTCGCTGAGGGCGTCGAGGAAGAGGGCGAACTGGAGAGCCTCAGAGTGGCGGGAGTGAAGCTCATCCAAGGCTACTATTTCGCCAAGCCTGAGGTCGAGAGATTCCGCACGGAAGCGGAGAGTCCAATGCTTAGCCAGATGCGTCTGGCGCGCTAGGGCCAGCTTCCGGCAATTTTGCGCAACCCCTCGGGCGGGCATGCGCTGACCTGCCTTTGCATTCAGAATCCATTCAGGATGGGCGTCCTATTGGGTCGCGTCTTTCGCAGGGCGTCGTCGCAGCCAGCTAGAATGGGTTCCTATTCGGGCGGCTTTCCGGGACGTCCAGAAGCTTATTTCCTTGGTCCGTTGTGCGGGCGGTCTCCAGCCGTGCCGGCATCGGTCCAGGGTAGTCCCGCCCGCGCGCCGAGCGCCAGCGATCCAGCGTGGGGTTGGATCGCTGGCCCACGCTCTTTGCGCGGGCGGGGCGACTTCCTCGGGCTTTCGACGTCGCGGTGCGGCCTAGGTCTTTTCGGCCGACTTCAGGACGTTGGCGAGTTCGGGGATGAAATCTTTCACCATCGGCTGCGGTTCGGTGGTGAAGGGGAGCGGGCGCACGACGCGCATGGCGGCGATGCCGACCCGCACGGTCATCAGGCCGTTGACCACGCCTTCGCCGAGCCGCTGCGACAGGCGTGCGGCGAGGCCCTGACCGACGAGTTGCTCGACGACGCCATCGGTGAGCAACAGCCCGCCGGTGACGGCGAGGTGGCCAAGGATCGCGCCCATCAGACGCCAGGTGCCCCAGAGGCCGGGGCGGGCGCCGTAGAGCCGCGCAATCGCGCCGCCGAGGCGGACGCTCTCCCACACGACATAGGCGATATCGACCAAGGCGCGCGGCGAAATGGCGGTGACGAGCGCGACGCGGCGGGCGGCGGCGGCGGTGAGCGAGCGGGCGCGGGCGTCGAGCGGGGCCATCAGGGTGCGCTCGCCGAATTTCAGCAACTCACGGCCGTCGAAGAACTGGCCCTCGCCGGAGGTCAATCGCGCCATGGGGCGGGCCAGATCGGGGCGAGCGCTGTAGATGCCGGTCAACTCGCCGAGAATGCCGCTGGCCTGTTTGAGATTGTCGGTGGCGAAGGCGGCGGCCGATTGCGCCTTGAGATGGTCGAGGGTGCGCAGGCGCCAGAGCGAGGCGATTTCGCGGATGACGATGGCAATGAGCGCCAGAACGAACAGCCCGAGGATGGTGAGGCCAACCCAGCCGAGCCAGGTATTGGTGGCGAACAGGCTGTCGATCAAGGCGTTGAGCGCCAGGCCGAGGCCGAGCGAGACGAGGAGGCCCGCCGTGCCCCAGAGCAGGCGCGCCAGCCAGCCCATTTTTGGCGGGACGACGGGGAGGGTGGCCGGATCAACCAGCGGATCGGAATAGGACTCTACATTGGCCGGCAACGCCGCGACCTCCGCCGGAGCGAAGGCGCGCGGGATGCGGGTTTCGATCGATTGCGCGGCTTCGGCGGCGAGCGGGATGGCGACAGGGCGCTTCATCTGAGCCGGTCTCCGATCAGGAATTCGAGTGCGGAATCGAAGCGGATGTGCGGCAGGACCGGTGCACCTTCGGCATTTCGTTCGAGCTTTTGCGGCGGCAGGAAGCGCAGGAAGTTGAGCGCGACGGGTGTGTCGTCCTCAAACACTGAATCCGGCGAGTCCGGCAAGTCGCCGGGAAACAACGCGATTTCGGTTTTGCCGTCATAGGCCGTGCCGTCGAGGGTCTCGCCTGGCTCGGGCGTGCCGATAATGACATCGAGATCCTTGACGTGACCCTCGCGGGTGGCGCGAACGGCGGCGAGGGCGATAGAGGCGGTGTCGGTACCGGCGAATTTGGCGCGGTGGGAGGCGCGGGCGACGAGGCGGTTGAGGATCGCTTCGAGGCGGTCGTGGCTGGTGTGGTGGAGGTGGTCGGCTTTGGTGGAGGCGAACATGATGCGGTCGATGCGGCGCGACACGAGACGCAGCAGCGGGTTGCTGTCGCCCTGCCGGAAGCAGGCGAGGATGTCGGTCAGAGCGGTCTCGAGATCGGCGATTGCTGCGGGCCCGGCGTTAAGGGCACGGAGCGCGTCGACGAGCACGATCTGGCGATCGAGCCGGGCGAAGTGGTCGCGGAAGAACGGGCGGACGACGATGGTCTTGTAGGCTTCGTAGCGGCGCTCGAGCATGGCGTAGAGGCTGCCGGTGCGCTGCGGCGCGGTGGGAGGCGGCAGAGGTGCGAAGGTGAGGGCCGGGCTGCCCTCGAGATCGCCGGGCATCAGGAAGCGGCCGGGGGGCAGGGCAGACAACGCATGCTCGTCGGCGCGGCTGGCGCGCAGATAGACAGTGAAGGCCGCAGCGAGAGTTTCGGCATCGGGATCGGTCGCGGGTCGATCGGTGTCGATGCCGGCGAGGGCGTCGAGGAACGCTACCGCTTCCGGCGGCGCGCCGGGGCGGTGGGCGCGGTCGAGCGCCTGCGCCGACCATTCGGCAAAGCTCAGCGACAGCAGCGGCAGGTCGAGCAGCCACTCGCCCGGATAGTCGACGATGTCGAGATTGAGCGTCGACGGACCGGCCCAGCCGCTCAGCCAACTCTGCGACTGGAATTTCAGCACCAGCCGGAGCTGGCTGATGCGGCGGGTGCTTTCCGGCCAGAACGGCGTCTTGCCGGTCAGCGCCGCCAGATGCTGCTCATAGGCGAAACGCGGGATGCCGGCGTCGGGGGATTCGGCAAGATTGGCGCCGATGAAGCGGCCTTCGGCGAGGGCGGCGAACCCCGGCAGGCGGCCGCCGGTCAGCAAATTGTGGACCAGCGCGGTGATGAAGATGGTCTTGCCGGCGCGGCTGAGGCCGGTGACGCCGAGCCGAAGCGTGGGCGTGAAGCTGCCGGTCGCGGCGTCGGCGAGGTTGGACAGCGCAATGCCGATCTCGTCGGTTATGGTGGTCGGCGGTTGCGGCATGAGCCCCTCGGTTGCGGCAAAGGTAAGGTCTGGCAGGGCGATTGCAAGCAACCCGCGGGGTGTGTGAAACGTTTGACTCGCTAAATCGAGGAAGACAGCATGGAAAAGCAGATCGTCGATATCGAGACGAGTATCGCCGCCCCGGCCGACAAGGTCTGGACTGCGCTGACTGGTCCGGGCGCCACGGTGATGCCGATGACCAAGGTTGAGACCGACTGGGTCGTCGGCCACCCGATCGTGTTTTCCGGGGAGTGGAAGGGCCAATCCTTCGAGGACCATGGCGAGATCAAGAAGGTCGCCGCCGGCAAGGAAGTGATCTTCACGCATTGGAGCGGCAATCGCCCGCAGCCAGAGGACTATCACGTCGTGCGCTATGCGCTGTCGGCGGATGGCGCCGGCACCAAGGTGCGGCTGACGCAGTCAAACATCGGCCCTAAGGCCGAGGTGAGCGAGGCGACCGCGGCCGAGTTCACCAAGACGTTCGGCATGATGCTGGAGCAGCTTAAAAAGTCGGCAGAGGCGGCATAACGGCCAGAAACTGGATTTTTCGGCCGAGGCCGGGGCTGCCACGCAGACAATGCGCGGGTGGTGCGTGGGAATTTCTTCACGTTACAGGCTCTTACTGCCGAAATGGTCCATCAGGTCACCAATCTATCCGATGACGGGCAATCCGAGCTGCTCGGCGTGCCGCGCGATCGCACGATGGGCGAACGGCTCCACCTGGAGGTCGCCAAGCTGCTGATCGAGCGGCGGCTGGTGACGCTGACCGGACTTGCTGTCGCCATGCGACAAGCCGCCGAGTCCGGTTCGAGCCTGTCCCAGACACTGATTGCCAGCGGACAAGTGCGGCCGATGGACTATTACCGCGCGGTGGCGGACGTCTACGGCGTGCGTTTTGTCGATCTTCGGGCCGAGCCCATCGACGAGAGCCTGGTCAAGGTCGAAGACCGCGCCGATTACGCCGAACGGCACATGGTGCCATGGCAGCGGATCGATGGTCGACTGATGATTGCGGCGACCGAAATCACCGCCGATCATTTCACCTGGGGCGACGCGCGGTTCGGTGCCGAGAGCTACGCCTTCGTCATCACCTCGCCATTCGACATCCTGTGGGAGACACAGAAACTGTTCCGCGACTGGGACAATTTCTTTGCTCGCGAGGCGCTCTATTCCTGGAAGCCAGAACACTCCGCAAAGTACACCGTAACGCGGTCACAAAAGATCGTTCTATGGGCGCTGCTGGGCGTGCTGATCGCGGCAATGGTGGTCGCGCCCTACGTGACGGCGGTGGTGCTCATGGGGACGTTCACGACCATCTATACAGTGACGTTCCTGTTCAAGTTCATGCTGACCTTTGTGGGATCGTCGCGCAAAGTCGATATGGAAATCTCAGCGGAGGCGATCGCGTCGCTAAAGGACAACGACCTGCCCGCCTACACGGTGCTGGTGCCGATGTACAAGGAGGCAGCGGTGCTGCCGTTGCTGGCCAAGGCACTCAAGGGGCTCGACTACCCGGCCAGCAAGCTCGAGGTAAAGCTGGTACTCGAAGAGGATGACACCGAAACGATCGATGCCGCCAAGGCGCTGAAGCTGCCAGGAACGTTCGAAATCGTGCGGGTTCCGCCGAGCCAGCCCAAGACCAAGCCAAAGGCCTGCAACTACGCCCTGCAGTTCTGCCGTGGCGAGTTTGTTACGATCTACGACGCCGAGGACCAGCCGGAACCCGACCAGCTGAAGAAAGCTGTACTGGCATTTCAGGCCGGGGATCCCAGCCTCGCCTGCGTGCAGGCTCGGCTCAACTATTTCAACCGCAGCGAAAACTGGCTGACGCGCATGTTCACGCTCGAATACAGCCAGTGGTTCGACTTCCTGCTCCCGGGATTGGACTGGCTGAAGGTGCCGATTCCGCTGGGAGGTACGTCCAACCACTTCCGTCTCGAGGTGTTGCGGAAGGTCGGTGCGTGGGACCCCTACAATGTGACCGAGGATGCCGATCTCGGCGTACGGCTCGCGCAGGAAGGCTACTCGGTCGGCGTCATCAACTCGACGACGTACGAGGAGGCAAACGGCGTTCTGAAGAGCTGGATCAACCAGCGAAGCCGATGGATCAAGGGGTACATGCAGACCTGGTTGGTCCACATGCGTCATCCAATCCAGCTCTGGCGCTCGATTGGCGCGAAGGGTTTTTTCTCGTTCCAATTCTTCATTGGGGCGCCACCACTCACGATGTTGCTGGCGCCGGTGCTCTGGGCGATCACGCTGCTTGTCTGGTTGACCCACGCCACGAATCTGGGCTGGCTGTTTCCGGAGCCGTTCGGCACGATGGCGCTCTTCAATCTCCTGCTTGGTAACCTGTTTCTTGTCTATTTCGGAGTCATCGCGGCGCTGAAGCGGCGATACTACGATCTCGTTCCAGTGGGGGTCTTGTTGCCCGTCTACTGGGTCTTGCACTCTATCGCTGCCTACAAGGCGTTCTGGCAATTGCTGTTCAACCCGCACTATTGGGAGAAGACGACACACGGTACGTCGCGGGTGACGCAAAGTGCGCTGGACGCGGTCAAGAAGGAAGCAGCATGAGCGCGATCGACGTCACCGGCGTGGCGATTGTCGAGCCGGCGACGCGGCCGTTCTTCCGCCCCGCGACCTTGCTCGTCGCCGTCGTCTCGGTCGGTTTGCTGTTGCTGGCGGCGCGGCACGTCATCGACGAGGGGTATCTGCGCAAGGACATAGCGGCGCTTGAAGCCCGCGACGCCTGGCGGAGCGGCGGGTGGCTATCACAGGTGGTGCTGCGGATCGTCAGCTTCCTCCCAGGTCGCGACCTGCGGGAAAGTGTCCTGTCGCTGATTGCTGCGGTTGCGGCCGGGGCTATGTTCGGAGCGCTCTACGACAGATTGCGAAGGAATGGCTGGATCGTCATCAGCGCGATCTTGCTATTGCTCGCGATCGGTCTGCATGCCGGAGAACTCTACACCGTCACCGCATCGAGCCGTGCCATTCCGGTCTATCTGGCATTCGCCGCGCTGATCCCGGCAATTCGTTCGCTGGAGGATGTGGGCGATGTGCAATCGGCAATCGCGCTCGGGCTATTGTTGCCGCTGCTGCTGTTGGCGAGCCCGATCACCACACCGCTGATTCTGCTGCTCGCCATTGGCGCGGCACTTGCGGACCCGGATGGACGGCGCGATCCGCGCGCATTTGCTGCGATGCTGCTGGTGGCGCTGCTGCCGACGCTGATCGTAATGGCGGGCATATTTGGCTTCCTGGTGCAGGCGGGTCTCGACCCGGCGGACGCGCTGGCGCCTTACGTCGCGACCTATAGCAGCTTCAGGATCGGCGACGTGGCCGGGAGTTTCGCGGCGTTGGTGGTGTATGCGCCGGTGCTGCTGGTGCCGATCGCCTATTGTGTGTGGCCAGGACTGCCGGATCGGCGCCGGATCGTCAGCGCACTTGCGGTCATCACGTTGCCGCTGTACCTGGTTGCCGCTCGCTCCGTGATCAACACGGCGATGACGGCCATTGTTCCACCGCTGGCGCTGATCGCGGCTTTCGTGTCGTGGGTAGCCGTCGTGCGGCTGCCAATCGGCCTGCGGGTGTTCGCGCTTGCGATGCTGGTGCTGTCGGCGGTCCTCAGCTGGTCGGTCACTGGGCTTTGGGATGATCCTGCGTGGAAGGCGGCGCTGTTGAATTTCATCCCCAGTTTCGATCTTCGGCCAGGTATCTGACCGCCGGTCGGGCGGTCAGATCGAGCTTCGGCATAGAGGTCGCTTGGGGCGCGTCAGTCCCTGGCGATCTTACCCATCTCAAATGGTGTCGTCTGGTAGATTTCGTTGATCCAGTTCTGGAACAGCAAATGGCCGTGGCTGCGCCAGCGGTTCTCCGGCTCGACGCTGGTGTCGCCGTTGGGGAAGAGATTGACGGGGGGCTCGGGGTTGAGGCCGGATTTCACGTCACGCTCATATTCATCGGCGAGCGAGCGGTTGTCGTATTCCAGATGGTTCAGCATGTGCACGGCGCGATGCTTTGGATCGTCGATGAAGCAGATTCCGATCTCGTCATGGTCGATGAGGATCTCAAGGTCCTTGCCGAGGCTCGCGCGCTCGATGTCGTTGATGCGCGACACCGGGATCATCGGACTATCGGAGAAGCCGCGCAGCCAGGCGGAGCGCGGGTTGAGGATCTTGTGGCGAAACACGCCGAAGGCCTTCTTCTCCATGCGTTGGCGTCTGGCGTGGTGGAAGTGGTGGAGGGCGGCCTGCGCGCCCCAGCAGATGAACATGGTGCGGTGCACGTTGGTTTGCGTCCAGTTCATGATCTCGACCATCTCGGGCCAGTAGCGCACCTCTTCGAAGGGCATGTGCGCAATGGGTGCACCGGTCACGACAAAGCCGTCGAACTTGCGCGCCCGGACTTCCTCCCAGGTCGAATAGAAGCTCTTGAGGTAGTCCTCTGAGGTGTTCTTGGCCTTGTGATCGGTGACGCGCACGAGGGTCAAATCCACCTGCAACGGGGTCGAGCCGATGAGGCGGGTGAACTGCGTCTCGGTGCGCTCCTTGTTGGGCATCAGGTTGAGCAGGCCGATCTGCAACGGACGGATGTCCTGGCGCGCGGCGCGGCTCGAATCCATGACGACGACGCCCTCGTGCTCGAGGGTCTTGCGGGCGGGCAGACTGTCGGGAATGCGGATGGGCATGATGCGATCTCGAGGAGAGGGGAGAGTGGGATAGACGCGGCTTAGCAGTTGCTCTGTCCGAACGACCCGAAGACGGCTCGTTCGGCCAACCGCTGCCGCTATCGCATTCGGCCCTTGATCGCGGCGGTGACGAGGTCGACGAATTCTTCGCCGTCGCGGACGGTGGCAAGGTCGGCAGCATCAATGCTGTAGCCGAACTTGTCCGCCAGCTTCTGATAGCGCGGCAGGCGGTCGTGCAGCAGCGCCTCAAAGCCCCAGGCGCCGAACTTGTCGGGGTCGACCTTGGCGTCGTCGGTGATCTTGTTGAGTTTCTTGTACTCCGCCCATTTCTTGGTGAGGAAGGGCGGCTGGTAGTACATCGGCTTGGGGCTGGTCTTGAAGCGGTGGATCAAGTCTTCGGCATCGCGCTCCGTGCCGCGGATGTAGAGCAGGACGGAGTTCTGGCTCAGCGTCTTGATCACGGGGTCGGCGGCATTGTCGGGATCGACCACTTCGATCAGCGAGCCGCCGGTATCGGCGATGAAATTGTCGTAACCGTAGAGGTCGTGGGCCCGGGCGACGAAGCGCGGAACTTCCTGTAGCGCCGCGATCTCGGCAATCCGGTGCTGCTCCTGGCGGCGGCGATATTCGTCGAGCGGCAGTCCGCCTTTTGACGGATTGCCGGGGCGGCCGAGATAGGTCGACAGGGGGGCGAGGTTGGCGAAAGTGATGGCCGACGAGATCTTGATCGAGTCCGTGCGCAGCAAATCGCGCAGGAAGGGCTGCTTCATCGCTTCGGTCTTGAAATTGTCGGTGATGAACTCGCCCATGTGGCGAGTTCCGATGCGGTAGTCGACCGAATAGTGGAACCACTGCGACTGGCGCAGCAGCGCGGCCAGCCGCGTCTTGCCGACGCCGGCCATGCCGAACACTGTCACGGCGTGACGCGGTGCGTCATGAAACTCGTCCGGCGACTTGAAAAGCATGGGGTTTCGGGCCCGTTGGCGTTGCCAACCGCGTGTAGAGCAAGCGGGCAGAAGTCACAAGCGAAGCGGCAGAATCTGCCGCCTGCCCGGACTCAATTGCCGAGCTCCCCGCTTATCGCGCCGTCGATTTCCTAGATAGCGATGCAATTTCAATGGCTTGGGAGTCTGGCATCACCCTTGCATCTCTATGGGCGGATCGGCGCGTGCTCTGCGCCACGGGCAAACGAGGACGGCAATGGGTATTTATGGGGCTCTTTCAACCGCGGTGACCGGGCTTCGCGCCCAATCCTTCGCGCTCGAAAACATCTCGGGGAACATCGCCAACTCGCAGACGACTGGCTTCAAGCGGATCGACACCGACTTCCTAGATCTGATCCCCGACCAGCCCAGCAAGGTTCAGACCTCCGGTTCGGTGCTGGCGCAGTCGAAGTCGACCAATACCCAAGCCGGCGACGTCAAATCGGTGTCGAACAGCACCTATATGGCGGTGAGTGGCTCCGGCTTCTTTGTGGTCGAGCCGTCGATCGGGCAGTCGGACGGCGCCTCGGTGTTCGGCGGCTCGAACTTCTATACGCGCCGCGGCGACTTCGACATCAACAAGAACGGCTATCTGGTCAATGGCTCGGGCTATTACCTCAAGGGTCTGCCGATTGACCGCACGACGGGCAACATCGCGAGTTCGCTGCCGCAGGTGATCCAGGTCTCGAACTCGTTCCTGCCGGCGGCGCCGACCAGTCGCGTTACCTACCAGCTTAACCTGCCGCAACTGCCCAAGAACGGCCAATACCAGGCGTCGAAGACGTCGGGCAGTGAATTGCTGAAGCCGCAGGATTTCACCACCATCGCCAACGACACTTCGGCGAGCGCGACCGGTGCCGCGGCGCTGACCGGTGACGCGTCGACCAACGTGGCGACGGCCGGTGATACGTTGGTGGTCAAGCTCGGCGCGGGCGCGGCGGTGACAATGACATTCACCAACACCGGTGCGGCGACGACGGGCACCAACATCGATTTGACAACGACGCCGACGGTCGGCGGTGTGCTGGCGGCCCTGAGCACTGCAAATCCGGGCGTGACCTTCGCGCTCAACGGCAGCGGTAAGATCGTGGCGACGGCGGCCGGCACCAGCAACAGCCTCACGATCACCGACAATACAACCGGCGCGACGACTGGAATGGGGTTCACCAACGGACCAACGGCGCCGAGTGTGTCGCAGACGCTGCAGCTCTCGTCGCGGGCCAGCACCATAAAGGCGAAGGACTCCGACAGCTTCATCAACGAGTCGATTTCAGGCGGCGCCATTACCGTCTACGCGTCGAACGGCGCCCCGGCCAATGTTCAGATGCGCTGGGCCAAGATCGGCAGCTCCGACGTTGGCGGAACGGACCGCTGGAATTTGTTCTATCTATCCGACAGTAGCGCCACCGGCAGTGCGACGATGTGGAAAAATGTCGGGACCGACTATACGTTTGCTTCGGACGGCACGCTGAGCCCGGCGCTGACGTCAACCGACCTGACGGGCGTGACGGTGGACGGCGTTTCGCTCGGCAACATCAAGCTGAATTTCGGCACCAGCGGCATCACCCAGTTCAGCGATCCGAACGGTACGGCGGGCGTGACGGCGCTTAGCCAGAATGGCTATCCGGCGGGGCAATACTCCTCCGTGTCGATCAACGACAGCGGGCGTGTTGTGGTGTCCTACGACAACGGTCAGACGGTTGAGATCGCGCAGGTCGTGACGGCAGACTTCAACGCTGCCAACGAGCTGAAGCGCATGGATGGTGGCATCTTCGCGGCGACGGCGGATTCCGGTGAACCGATCCTCGACTCGACCGGCGGGGTAATCGGGTCATCGCTTGAGAGTTCGAACACTGACATCTCGGAAGAGTTCACCAAGCTGATCGTCACGCAGCAGGCCTATGCCGCTGGAACCAAGATCGTGTCGACGGCGGACCAGATGCTGCAGCAGGCGCTGAACATGATCCGCTAGGCGGGCGAGAGTGGAGTAGCCGCCGATGGGCCTCAGCGTTTCGCTTGCCAATGCGTTGAGCGGCATGGCCACCAGCCAGGCCAGCCTCACCGTGGTGTCGCGCAACGTCGCGAACGCGGGCACGCCCGGCTATCACAAGCAGTCGCTCAGCGTCATCGACACGATGGGCGTCAACTCGGCGTTTGCCCGTACGGGCGGCGTCGAGCGCGCGTTCAACTCCAGCCTCCAGGCGTATTACAATTCGGCAACGTCGGACTCAGGCTACGCCGCGACGATGGCGGCGACGCTCGACCAGCTGCAGACCTATTTTGGCAAGCCTGGCGACGATGGTTCGCTCGATACGATGTTCGGTTCGTTCCAGAATGCCTTGCAGGCGCTTGGCACCAGTCCCGACGATTTCGCCACGCGCGCGACGGTCATGTCGAAAGCGCAGAGCCTGGTGGCGACGCTCAACTCGATGTCTAGTAACATCCAGAGTCTCAGGCAATCGACCGAGACGCAGGTCCAGAGCAGCGTCTCCGTGCTCAACCAGTCGCTCAACTCGCTGGCGAAGATCAACTATCATCTTGCCGATCAGAACGGCGATGCCGCCTCACGCGCCGCGCTGATGGACCAACGCGACCGGCTCGTGACGTCGATCTCCGAGCAGGTCGACGTCCAGGCGACCTATCGCGACGATGGCACCGTGGCGCTGATGACGCGCACCGGCGTCGGCGTGCTTGACGTCAAACCGGCGACGTTCGCGTTCGAGCCCGCGGGCACGCTGACAGCCGACAAGCAGTTCAATCTCGATCCGACCAAGAGTGGCGTCGGCAAGCTCAAACTGATCAGTTCGTCGGGCCTGTCGATCGACCTCGTGCAGCAGAACGTGATGCAGTCGGGGACGCTCAAGGCACTGATCGATTTGCGCGACAAGGCGCTCGTGGCGGCGCAGAGCCAGCTCGACGAGGTCGCCGCCGGCCTCGCACAATCGATGTCTACGGTGACGACGGCGGGCGCCGCCGCGTCATCAGGCACGCAGAACGGCTTCAGTCTCGACCTTAGTTCCATCCGCGACGGCAATGATTTCACCATCAACATTGCGCGCGGGGGTGTGGCGCAGACCGTCAAGGTGCTGCGGGTCGATGATGCCAGCAAGCTGCCGCTCAGCTACACCGATGCCAACGGCGTCCAGGTGGTCGGCGCGGACTTTTCGGGTGGCGCCGCAGGCATCGTGCAAGCCGTCCGAGGGCTCCTCGGCGGCGGCTTCACCGTGAGTGCCAGCGGCAGCACACTGACGGTGCTGGACGATGGGTCCGCCAGCACGACCGACGTGACCGGGATGGCCAGCCACGCCACGAGTTCAGCGCTGCAGAACTCCGGACTCGCGATCAATCTGTTCAGCGACAACAACGGAGCAGATTTCACCGACAGTCTTACGGGGCGTGGGCAGAAGCTCGGCTTTGCAGCACGCATCTCGGTCAACACGTCGCTGCTCGCCGACAACCGCTATCTGGTGCAGTATCAGGCCGGTGGCTCGATGGGTGACGACGACCGCGCCAACTACCTGCTCGACCAGATGACAAATATGCGGTTCGGCACACCGCAGTCTAACCTGAGCGAGCTCGGCTCGTTCCGCCTCGGCGGTACGGTCGGCGATATGATCTCGCAGACGATGGATTATGTCGGCAACGTCGCCGCAGATGCTACGAGCAATGACGAGACGCAGCAGACGGCGGTTCAGGCGCTGAACCAGCGTCTCGACAGCGAGTACGGCGTGAGCGTCGACGAGGAAATGGCGCGGCTGCTCGAGTTGCAGAATGCCTATTCGGCCAACGCCCGCATCATTTCGGCGGTGCAGGACCTGATGTCGAAGCTGCTGGATCTGTAAGGAGTAGAGCGATGTCTGTCGTCAACCGCACGATGTATCCGGTCCAGTCGAGCATGGACCTGATCTCCAAGATGCAGAAGCAGTTCACCAGCCTGCAGACGCAGCTGTCGACGGGACAGAAGGCCGCGAACCTTGCCGAACTCGGCAGTGACCGCTATTTCGATCTGTCGATCCGTTCGCGCGTCAACCGCCTCGACGGCTATGCGACCAACATCAAGATGGTTAATAGCCGGCTCGACATGTTCGACCAGTTGACGACGCGGCTGGCGACGATCCAGCAGGGCGCGCGCGGCCTGATCACGCCCAATAACTATGGCTCGCAGGACATCATCCTTGGTGCGGTGCCGGTGCAGGGCGCGAGCAACCTCGACGAAGTGATCAATCTCCTCAACAGCGATATCAATGGCCGGTTCCTGTTTGGCGGCAGCGTGACCGACAAGCGCCCGGTGGCCGATCTCGACAGCATGATCTACGGCCAAGCGGGCAAGGCGGGCTTCAAGCAGGTCGCCTCGGAGCGGCAGCAGGCGGATATCGGCGACGGCCTCGGGCGACTGACGCTGGGCGGCGCCGGCGCCAACGTGTCGGTGACCGAGGACGGCAGCCATCCCTTCGGCTTCAAGCTCTCGACCGTAACGGCCAGCAGCGCCGCTATCACGCTGACGACGCCAAGCGGGACGCCGCCGCAAACGACGAACGTGCAGTTCACCACCCTGCCGATCGCTGGCGATTCCGTGACGTTCGGGTTCACACTGCCTGATGGGACGTCGGATGGCATCACGCTCAAGGCGGTGAACGGACCCCCGGACGTCGGCGAGTTCCAGATTGGCGCCGATCCCACAGCGACCGCGACGAACCTCAAGGTCGCGCTGCAGACCTCACTGCAGACGCATGCCAAGACAACGTTGACCGCGGCGTCCAACAACGCCGCTGCCGCGAACTTCTTCAATGGCCACGCGCAGTCGCAGATGCGGGTGCAGCCCAGCCCCGATTTCGCTCACGCGACGACGCTAGTGGCGGCCGATCCGTCGACGACTGTGGCCTGGTACACGGGCGGTGACTCGGCGACGCCGCGCTCGAGTATCCAGGCACGGGTCGACGATGCGCAGACGGTGAACTACGGCGCGCAGGCCAATGAGAGCGGCACGCTCGGCATGGTCCGGGCGCTCTCGGTGCTGGCGATCCAGACCTTCGACGTCTCCGACCCGACGACCAAGGGACGGTTCGACGCGATCGCGTCCCGCAATGTGCAGAGCTTTTCTACCGCCAACAATGCCAACCAGGGCTCGATAGAAATGCTCGGGATCGAGCTCAACAACGCCAAGGTGCAGGTCGGCGATATCACGTCGCGCCACAGCGACTACAACACTCAGCTGCAGGGACTGCTGGCCGGGATCGAAAAGTCGTCGGACGAGGAAGTGGCGGTGGAGATCACCGCGCTGCAGACGCGTCTGCAGGCGACCTACCAGACAACAGCGCTAATCTCGCAGCTGTCGCTGGTCAACTACATCAAATAGAGTTAGAGCGCCGTTTCAAACGGCAGTGCCGATCAAACCGGCGGCGTGGCCCGCAGCCCCGCCGCGAGCTGGCGGTTGATGTTGATCAGCACGTCGAGCTTGCGCGCCGCTGGCTCGATCTGCAGCTGCAACATATGTTTGGCAATGAAGATGCCGAGATTGGCGACGTTCTGGCGGACGTCCTGGGGCAGGGTGCTGTCTGGGCTGGTCACCGAGGTCATGAACACAGTCCACAGGCGGCGATTGAAGCGCAGGGCGACGGCCAAATCATCGCGCGTCGCGCTGTCCCAGTCATCGCGGATGCGCTGCAGATTGGATGCGGATTTGGAGAGAAGACCTGCCTCTAGCTCGCGCGGGTTAACTGTCTGCTTGCCTACCTGCTGGTAGGCCATAGCGCCCTGCTGCTGCATTTGAGATGAGGTCCTGTTCGTACTGGATCAGCCGCTTGGCAGCCTTCAAAGCTTTGTAAAGAGAGCCGGTTAATATGTCGTTGTTGATTTCGTCGACAATGGGGATGCACGAGGGCGCGGCCGCCACAATGTCGTTGACCAGCGAGAAGTACTCACCCCGCAGCGTCGAGATGTTTTCCTCGAGGTACATGAGCTGCACGGCGAAGTAGATCCGCTTGGCCGGTGAGTTTGCGGTGTCGGCAGTGAGGATGTCCTTCTCGCGG
>JBDTLB010000015.1:0-9880 GCA_039934955.1 Devosia sp. | reverse complement strand
TTCCGACACCCGTGACGCCAATGGCTACCAGCTTCCGCCCAAAATCGTCGGCTACACGGTGACCAACTCGGTGACGGTGCATGTCCGCGACCTGACGATACTTGGCACCATGCTCGACAAGGAAGTCAGCGTCGGCGCCAACACCATCAACGGCATCAATTTCGCCGTCGAGGATCCGTCCGCCCTCTACGCCGAAGCCCGCAAAGCCGCGTTCGCCGACGCCAAGGACAAGGCCGAGCTTTATGCGGAGGCAGCCGCTGTCGGGCTTGGGGCAATCCAGCAGATCAGCGAGAACCAGGGCTACAGCCAGCCGCCGCAGCCGTACCTCGCCAAGGCCATGGCCGCCACCGCCGATCGCAGCGCGCCCGTGCCGGTGGAGGCCGGCCAGCTCACCTTCACCATCGATGTCAACGTGAACTGGGACCTCGGCGCCGCAAAATAGGCCTCACGGGCTCAGCCCGTCACGGCCTTCCAGATCATGCTCAGGCCGACGATCACCAGAAAGACTGCGAAGACATAGCGCAGCGTTTTCTGGTTGAGCCGATGTGCAATGGCGGCGCCCAAGGGCGCCGTCAGGGCGGCGAAGCCACCGACCAGCGCGAAGGCAATAAGGTTCACGTAGCCCAGGCTCGCTGGCGGCAGCCCCGCAAGTCCCCAGCCCGAAGCGATGTAGCCGATCGTCCCGCCGATCGCGATGAACACGCCGATCGCCGCACTGGTGCCCACGGCCTCGTGCATGGTGGCGCCGAACGCCGCCATCGTCGGCACGGTGAGCGAGCCGCCGCCGATCCCCATCAGTGCCGACAGGAAGCCGACGATCGATGCCGCGACGCGGTGCGTCGTCGCCGAACCCTTGAGATGTCCCATCAGCCGCTGCTGCAGCGGCACGACGATGTTGAGCGCCACCAACAGCGCGATAACGCCGAACACGATGCGCAGCGCCTCGCCCGTAAAGAACCGGGCCGCGAGGCCGCCGATCAACGTCGCGACGGCGACAAACGGTGCCCACAGCTTCAACGCGCCGATATCGACCGCGCCGCGTTTGTAGTGCGCCCGCGCACTCATCGTGCCGGTGGGAATGATGATCGCCAACGATGACGCGACCGCGACATGCTGCGCCACATCGCCCGAGAACCCCATGGCCTCGAAGGCATAGCTCAGGATCGGCACGATGATCACGCCGCCGCCGACGCCGAGCAGCCCCGCGAAGACGCCCGAGACACAGCCGCTGAGCGATAGGCCGAGGATCAGCGGCCAGTAAGTCACGATGAGATTCATTGCGTCTCGCCAATCAGGTGCAGCACGATCTGCCGCCGGTGCGGGCGGGCGCGGTGCTCGAAGAGATAAATGCCCTGCCAGGTGCCAAAGGCCGGCTCGCCGTCGATGACCGGAATTCCGATCGAGGTCTGGGTCAGCGCCGATCTGATGTGCGCAGGCATATCGTCAGGTCCCTCAGTGCGGTGCACGACCCAGTCCATGCCCTCGGGCGCAATGCGGCGAAAGAATTCCAGCAAATCGGTCGTCACGTCGCCGTCGGCGTTTTCCTGAATGAGCAACGATGCCGAAGTGTGGCGACAATACGCCGTAAGCAGTCCGGTTTTGACCCCGGAATCGGCCACGAAGCGTTTGAGATCGCTGGTGAATTCGTGAAGTCCCGGACCGCGGGTTGAAATCTCGAGAGATGTCGTGAACTGATCCATGAGCGGCCAATGCGGTAGCACGCGACCGATTGGCATGGAACCGATAGCGTGACCATGCCGTTTCGGCTTTAAAGCGGGGACTGTCTTCTGAGAAGGTCACACGGAGCGTTCATCTCCGGTTCAGCAGGACAGCGTCATTTCCTCCTCCAACTGACTCCAAAACAATAAGGAACCCCCCATGCGATTCCGAAACTGGCTCCTCACAGGCACCAGCGTCACCCTCCTTGCGCTTGCGCCCATCACCGTGGCGCGCGCCCAGGACGCATCCGACCCGGCGCTCGTCGCCGCCTTTCAGGCGTATCAGGCGAGCCAGGACGACGCGACCAAGCAGACTTTGACCGAGGCCTGTATCGCCGCCGGCTTCCAGAGCCTCGACGACTGCCTCACCACCATGAGCTCGGCCCCTCCGCCGGCACCGAGTTCGGAGGCCGCGCCTCCCCCGCCGCCGGCACCCGAGCCAACGCCCGAAGCAGCGCCACCCGCTCCCGCGCCCGAAGCAACGCCACCCGCTCCTGCGCCGGAAGTGACGCCCGCGCCGGCACCCGAGCCAGCGCCGGAAGTAGCCGCGCCCCCGGCCCCTGAGTCCAAAATTGCGCCGCCGCCCGAAGCCTCGTCCGAAGTCGCGACGCCACCCGCTCCCGCGCCGGAAGTGACACCCGCGCCAGCGCCGGAAGTAGCCGCGCCCCCGGCCCCTGAGGCCTCGTCAGCCGAGCCGGTTGTCCAGCCAGCAGCACCCGACATTACTGCCGACCTCACGGCCGCAGTGAAACTCTACAATACCGGCGTCGCCGACATCGCAGCCGGCAAAGCCAAGCGTGGCAAAGCGGCCATTGACAAGGCAACCGGTCAAATTGGCAAGCTTTGCAAGGCTGGCGGCTTCACCGACACCAGCACTTGCCTGGCGCAGTTTGGCCTGACGCTCGATCCGGTCGTCGAACCGACCCCCGCTGCCCCTGTAACGACGCCCTCGTCGGAACAGCCTGTCGCCGTGCCGTCAAGCCAGGAGGCAGCACCCGTTGCCTCGTCCCAGGAAGCAGCGCCCGTTGCCTCGTCCCAGGAGGCAGCGCCCGTTGCCTCGTCCCAGGAAGCAGCGCCTGTTGCCTCGTCCCAAGAAGCGGCACCGGTCAGCTCTGAAGCCCCGGCCAACAATTCGCTCGCCGATCTCACGGCGGCGGTCGACCTCTACAATCAGGGTGTCACCGACCTCAGCGCCGGCGATGCCAATGGACAGGCCAAGATCGATCAGGGCAAGGCGACCATCGACAAGATCTGCGCCGATGGCGGCTTTGCCGACACCGACAGCTGCCTCGCGCAGTTCGGGCTGAAATTGACCCCGCTGCCAGCCCAGCCGGGCGAGCCGTCCGCGTCTGAGGTCACGACGCCGTCCTCGGAAGCCCCGCCGTCTTCGTCGGAAGTTCCGATCAGCGAGTTGCCCAATGCCAGTGAAGCGGTGACGCCGAGCGCCGTCGAAGTGTTGCCGCCAACAATCGCCCCGAGCGAAGCCGCGCCGATCCTCGACAGCGCCAAGGATGACCAGAAGCAGACCGACACCGGCACGCCCCCGAGCTCGTCCGAGCCGCCGGCTCCCACAACGCCGCCGGCCCCACCGCCGACCAATGACCAGCAGGCCCAGGCCGATATCACGCCGCCGCCCGCCGATCAGCAATCGACGCTGACCGACAAGGGCAAAAAGACCGAAGTCCGGACCATTAAGGTCAGGCCGCCCGCCGACAATACCGAGATCAAGGTGATCCAGCCGCCGCCGCCCAAGAACAACGGCAACGGCAACCCGCCGCCACCGCCGCAGAACAACGGCGTGATCTTCCAGATCGGCGTCAACATCGTCATCAGCAATCCGCAGCAGGATCGCGACCGCTTCTACGATCCGCAGGAAGATCAGATCTACTACGAGGATCTGAGCCGCGGCCGGACGCGTGAAACCATCACTCGCCCGAACGGCAGCAAGGTCGTCACGGTCCGCAATCGGAATGGTGACATCCTGCAGCGCTCCAAGGTCCTGCCCGATGGGCGCGAGATCATCCTTTCGACCTACGATCCGCGCGACAAGGACATCGACAGCTGGAAGGACCCGGGCGACAACCTGCCGCCGCTGCGGCTGACCATCCCGGCCGACCAGTACATCCTCGATGCCGACAGCGCCGATGACCAAGAAGTAACGACCTTCCTCGACCTCCCGCCAGTGGAGCAGGTGCGCCGCATCTACACCATCGACGAGGTCAAGCGTTCGGCCCGTCTGCGTGACAGCGTCCGCCGTCTCGAAGTCGGAGGCCTGACCTTCGACACCGGCAAGGCGACGATCTCGCGCAACCAGGTTGGGGCTCTCAGCAAGGTCGCTGCCGCCATGACCAAAGCGCTCAGCCGCAACCAGGGCGAGGTCTTCCTGATCGAAGGCCACACCGACGCGGTCGGCTCAGACGTTACCAATTTGATCCTGTCGGATCAGCGCGCTGCAACCGTCGCCCGGATCCTCACCGACTTCTACGACGTGCCTGCCGAGAACCTGGTCACCCAGGGGTATGGCGAGCGCTATCTGAAGGTGAAGACCGATCTTGCTGAGCCGATCAACCGCCGCGTGACGATCAAGCGCATTACGCCGCTGATCAGCTACGCGTCTAACTAAGAGCGGCTAAGCCAAAGTTGCGAAGGGCCGGGTTCAACCCGGCCCTTTTGCTTTTTCGGACGGCGATAAAGCCTCAAGCTTGACGGCGTCGAACTGCTTCAACCAGCGCATGGCGACAGCGTGGATCGGCACCGGATTGAGGAAATGCAGCTTCTCGCGACCGCGGCGCTGCGTCACCACCAGGCTCGCTTCTTCGAGCGCCACCAGATGCTTGGTCACCGCCTGCCGGCTGATCGGCAAACCATCACAGAGCTTTGCCAGCGTCTGCCCATTGCTGCGCCGGAGCCTCTCCAGCAACAAACGCCTGTACTCGTCGGCAAGCGCGGTAAACACCGCGTCCCGCTCCGATAGACTCATACGCCACCCTGCCGCCCAGCGGCCCCCGCGACTTTCTATTCGTCGAATTGCGCGCGAATAAAGGCAGCGATGTCGTTGTACGCCGCAAGCGACTCCGGCACTTCCGGGGCGCCCGAATGGTGGACATGCCACATACCATCGTAAATCTTGAAACTGACAATGACGCCCGCGGCCCGGGCGCGCTCGACAAAGACCCGGCTGTCATCCAGCATCGTCTCGTCACCGCCGGCATGGACCAGCAGCGGCGGCAGGCCGGCAGCGTCGGCAAAAATCGGCGACGCCATCGGATCGCGCGGATTGCGCTCCCCAGCATACCAGAGGCCCGCCTCCGCCAACCCTTGCTTGTCGATGATTGGATCGAGCTTGCGGTGCCGCTCATAGGTGGGGCTCGAGCAACTGAGGTCGGTCCAGGGCGACATCAGCACGGCAGCGCGCGGCATTTTCGCCCCGGCCTCGCGTAGCGCCAGCAGCATGCTCAGCGCCAGCCCACCGCCGGCCGAGTCGCCGCACACGATGATGTTGTCTTCCGTGAACCCCTGATCGAGCAGCCAGCCATAGGCCTTGAGCGCGTCCTTCACCGCCGCCGGGAAGGCATGCTCGGGCGCCAGCCGGTAGTCCGGCGTCAACACCGGCATATGCGCCGCGCGGCTCAGGAACGCCGCCATCTTGCGGTGCGTGCGCGGCGAGCCGGCATTGTAGCCGCCGCCATGCAGCAGCAGCATCACCCGCGACTTCTCGACCAGCGGCATTTCCATCCACTCGGCCCTGACCCCACCGGCATCGGCCGGCCGGAACCGCGACCCTTTTGGCAGGACATCGAGCCGCGACTGCGCTTCCCAGTCGCGACGCCGCAGCTCCAGCGGCTTGCCGTCGGGAAAGCGCTGTCGCTGCTCCCGCTTGTCGGCAAACATCGCATCGATCCGCGTGCGCGCTTCCAGGCTAACCATTCCCACCCCCGAGCCCGCACCCATACTATCGAGGCGAAGCGCGAACCTGCAACGGGGAGTTTGCGCTGGCGGGGCAATGGGCTATGCGTCTTCCAACCGGTTGGGGAGCCACGGGTTTGGCGGCACAAAGAGCGGGCTCCGGCCTCTGTCTTGGAACACAAATATGACAGCGGACACCGGCCCGTCGCAGCGGCTGCCGAATTGGGCAACGCCAGCCGGCGCCGCGCTGATCGTCCTGCTGCTGATGCTCCCGCGGCTGGTCTTTGCTGGCCGCTTCGGGCTGATCGGCGACGAAGCCTACTACACCATCTGGTCGTTCCACCCGGGCTTTGCCTATTTCGACCATTCGCCATCGGTGGCCTGGGTGATCTGGCTGGGCCGGATGATCCTCGGCGAGAGCGCCTTCGCGGTTCGCGCGCCTTTCCTCGTCGCCGACCTGATCGTCTGCGCGGCACTTTACCGGATGAGTAGGCTGCTGTTCGCCGACCGCCGCATCGGCGCCGTCGCCGCCATCGCTTATTCGGCGACCGTCGGCGTTCTCATCACTTTCTCCGTCGCGACGCCGGACGGCCCCTCGACGCTGTTCTGGGTGCTGAGCCTGTGGGCCGTCGCTGAGTTCGTCAAAGGTCGCAACGCCAATTGGTGGCTCGCCGCCGGAATTTTCGCCGGCCTCGCTCTGCTGTCGAAATACACCGCGGTGTTTCTCGGCGCCGGGCTGCTGTGCTACCTCGTCACCAGCCGCGAGCGGCTCGGCTGGTTGAAGCTTTGGCAGGTGTGGGTCGGCGGCGCATTGGCGCTCGCCCTCTTCGCGCCGGTCGTCTGGATCAACTCGCAGCGCGACTGGAATTCGTTCCGCTATCAGCTCGGCCGGTCCAACCTTTCGGACCACGCTTTGCGGCTCGATGAGTTCGTGCGCTTCATCGTCGAAGAATCGATCCAGCTGCTGCCGACGCTGTTCGTTTTCGTGGTGATCGCCGCCATCCTGTTCTTTGCCCGCCGCGCCAAGCCTCTGGCGCTGCCGATCCTGACTTCGGTCCCCATGGCCGGCTATTTCCTCGCCGACGCCTTGTTCGGCCGCGTCAATCCAAACTGGACCGCGCCGCTGTTTCCCGTGCTGGCTCTGGTGGGCGCCTGGGCGGTCATCAATGTGCGCCCTAAATCGCGCTGGCTGCGCTGGCCGCTCGATGCGCTCTACGTCCTCCACATCCCGCTCGGCGTCGCCATCATGCTGATGGCCTATGGCGTCATCGACAGCCGCAGCGTGCCGTTCATGGGGCCGGTGAAGGCCTTCGACTTCGTCTATGGCTGGGATGATTTATGGACGAAGGTTTCGGCCCTCGCCCGGCAGAACGGCGCGCAATGGGTCGACACCACCAGCTATTCGCTGAACGGCTGGCTCGGCTCCTACGGTGCCTTCGCGCACGATCCGCTGCCGATATTCGAAACCGGCGAGCCTTTCCGCTACCAATACATGGCGCCAATGGACCCGGCGTTCCGCGCCGCGCCGCATCTCATCGTGAACCCGGGCTCCGGTGGCGCCAGCGACGGCAATCAGACCTATCTCGGCACCATCACCCGCGACTACGCCGGCGAGCCCCTCGCCTCTTATCAGGTGTTTCTCGTCAAATGACGGACGCCACGCTCAGCACCCGGCCGCGGTTCCGATGGAACCTCGTTCTGCTGCAACTGGTGTTCGTCTATCTGCTGGCGCTGAAGCTGTGGTTCGACGCGACGGTCAGCCCGATGGGCGACGAGGCCTATTACTGGATGTGGGGCCAGCATCTGAGCTGGTCCTATTTCGACCATCCGCCGCTCGATGGCTGGCTGCAGGGGGCCGTCGCGGCGATCTTCGGTTGGTCGAACCTGAGTGTCCGCCTGCTCACCTGGGCATCGCTGGGCGGAACACTCTGGGTCTTCTGGCTCTGGAGCGAGCATCTTGCACCCAACGACCGTCAGGGCTGGTTCTGGCATACCGCGGTGATCTACCTGACGATCCCGGTCATCTTCGTGATGTCGAGCTTCGCCTTCCACGATCACCTCCTGTTGTTCTTTGTCGTCTCCTCCACGTATTTCTTCCACGGTTTCGCGAGCGACTGGGAAGACGGCAGCAGGAGCTGGCGCAAGCTCTATCTCGCCGCAGCTCTGCTCGGCCTCGCCGTGCTCACCAAGTACAATGGCGTCTTTCTCGGCCTCGGCTTCCCGTCTGGATCCTCATCCGACCCAAGCTTCGCCCGCTGCTCCTGACGCCACATCTCTGGCTTGCGGCGCTGCTGGCGATCGCCATGCAGGCACCGGTGTTCTACTGGAACATCACCGAAGGCATGGCGAGCTTCCGCTTCCATTTGAGCGACCGGCCAAGCGCCAATTGGGGCACCCCGCGGGTCAACCAGGTGATCGCCTACCTCGTGACGATGGTGGTCCTGATGTCGCCGGTACTGTTCCTGAGCCTGTTCCGCCTGCCCTGGATCAGGGCCACCTCACCCACCGAGGGCCGCGCCCTCAGCCTGTCAGCAACGATCTACCTTGCCTCGACCCTCGCCTGGGCGATCATCGCGGCATACGTCTACGTCTACTTCCACTGGAACATCGTCGCCTATGCCGGTCTCGCCCCGATCGGCTATCGGCTGCTTGGCAGACGCGTGGTCTGGCTGCACGCCGCCTTCGGGCTCTTCGTCATCACAATAGGTATGCTGAGCTACACCATCACGCCGACCAGCCTGTTCGGCTATCGTGACCTCGGCGCCGCAGCGAGCTATGGCTGGCCCACCCTCGCTGCGCGCGTCAAAGCGCAGCAGCAGGCGCATCTCGGCAGCTTCCTCGCGACCACACGTTACAACTATTCCGCCCAGCTCGGCTTCCAACTGCACCAAATCGATGTCGCCGCCTTCAACCACACGCCGTCGCAAAATGACTATTGGTGGGACAAGACCGCCCATGCCGGCCGTGACGCAATCATCATCGCCGATGCCGCCAACGAGTCGCGCATTGCAGAAGCGCAGGTGCATTTCGCCGCGGTCGAAAAACTCGAGGACGTCCCGGTGACCGACAATCTCGGCAATGTCATCTGGACTTTTGAGATCTGGCTCGGCAGAGGCTATTCCGGTGACTGATCGTCCCAGCATCGCCAACCGCCCCGTCATCATCGCGCAAATCGCGGTGGCGCTGCTGCTCGTTGTAAAACTCTACTTCTCGATCTTCACGCCGCCCATCGGCGACGAGGCCTATTACTGGATGTGGGGCCAGCACCTCGGTTGGTCCTATTTCGACCACCCGCCACTCCATGCCTGGCTGCTCCGGCTGGTGAGCCTGATCTTCGGCTGGAACCTCTTCAGCCTGCGCATCCTCACCTGGCTCACCTTCGCCGGCACGCTGTGGATCTTCTGGTCCTGGGCAAAGCGGCTGAAACCCGAAGACCCTGCCGCCTGGTTCTGGCCGTCAGCGGCAATCTATCTGGCCTCGCCGCTGTTCTTCCTGATGAGCAGCATCGCCTTCCACGACCATCTGCTGATCTTTCTCTGCCTTGCCTCTGCCCATCTGTTTCTCGTGTTTACCGAAAAATGGGAGGCAAGCGGCCGCGACTGGCGCTGGCTCTACGCCGCGGCGGCTGTGCTCGGGCTGGCAGTGCTGACCAAGTATAACGGTGTTCTCGTTGGCGCCGGGGTCGCGGCGTTCTTCGTGGTCCGCAAGCAGACGCGGCCGCTGCTCCGCTCCCCGCACCTCTATCTGGCGGCACTGCTGAGCGTCGCCATCCAGGCCCCCGTGTTCTACTGGAACCTGACCGAGGGCTTCGCGTCCTACAAATTCCATTTGTCGGATCGCTGGGCGACCCCGGTCATCGGCTCGCGCGGCAATCATTTGCTCGAATTTGTGCTCGTCGCCATCGTCGCCGTCTCGCCGTTCCTGTTTCCGGCGATCATCGGGATGTTCCGCCGCTCACTCGGCTCGGTCTTTGGTGACCGGACACGCACGCTGGCGCTCTCCGTCTTCGTCGCCTCGACGCTGGCGATGGCGGTCATCGCCTGCTTCGTCGAGACCTATTTCTACTGGAACATCACCGCGTTCCTGTTGCTGATGCCCCTGCTCGCCGGATGGATGCGGCGGCGCTGGGTGCTGGTGCTGCACAGCCTCTTCGGCCTGATCTTCGCCGCCGGCTTTGCCTTCAACACCACGATCGTCCCGCTGGACAATCTGCGCGGTGGCTTCGACTGGACAATCTCGTCATCATTCGGCTGGCC
>JBDTLB010000014.1:0-31466 GCA_039934955.1 Devosia sp. | reverse complement strand
GCCTCGCCGCCCCCGCCATTAACGGCGTGCTGTCGCGGCAGGTCCCCGACAATGCGCAGGGCGAGCTGCAGGGCGCGGTCAATGCCGCCAACTCGCTGGCGACGATCATCGGCCCGCTCGCCGCCACTCAGATCTTTGCCTATTTCACCTATGGAGAAGGCTCGCCCGGCTATTTCCCAGGTGCGCCGTTCATCGGGGCGGCGATCGTAACGATTGGCGCGGTGGTGCTCTTCACCTTCGTGGCGCTCCGCTTCGACCTGGGCCACAAGCCCAGCATCGCCGCGCACCCCAAAGTGCCCGAGATGTCACCCCCCGGGCAGATGCACGTGCCCAACCCGGCCAAGGAAGATCTCGACGATCCTCCGAGGCCGCCGTCGTAACCAGGGCGCCTCTCGACCGACTTACTTGCCGATCGTTGACGGCCAGCTGCCGTGCTGCTCGCCGTCGCGGTCGATCAGGATGAAGCCGTGGGCGCCAAAGAAGTCGCGCTGGCCCTGCGTCAGATTGGCCGTGCCGAGCGCCTGACGATAGCTGTCGAAATAGGCCAGTGACGCGCTGAGGCAGATCATCGGGAACTCGCCCATCGCCGCCTCGGCGACGATCTTGCGCAGCGATTTGTGCGCGTCCTTCATGATGGCGATGAAGTCGGGCACCATCAGCAAATTCTTGGCCTCGCCCTTGGCGTAGGCCTCCGACATTTGGTCGAGGAAGCGCGAGCGGATGATGCAGCCATTGCGCCAGATCTTGGCGATGGTGGCAAGCGGCAGGTTCCAGCCGTTCTCCTCAGACGCCTTGGCGAGCACCGCAAAGCCCTGCGCATAAGACACGATCTTGCCGGCGAGCAGCGCATTCTCGAGGTCGGCGAGCGGCACGTCGGCCTTGCCGGCGCTGCGCTTGCCATAAGCAGCCTCAGCGGCGACGCGCTCTTCCTTGCGCGACGAGATCGAGCGGGCCGCAACCGCGCCTTCGATCGCCGTTGCCGGCACGCCGAGCTGCTGCGCCGCGATAGCGGACCAGACGCCGGTGCCCTTCTGGCCGGCCTTGTCGAGGATCAACTCGACCAGCGGCTTGCCAGTCTTGGGCTCGACCGCCGCCAGCACATGGCCGGTGATTTCGATGAGGTAGGAATTGAGCGGGCCGCTGTTCCATCCCTTGAACACGTCCGACGCGGCCTTGGGGTTCATCCCGAGCCCGTCGCGCATTACGCCATAGACTTCAGCGATCATCTGCATGTCGCCATATTCGATGCCGTTGTGGATGGTCTTGACGAAGTGACCCGCGCCGCCTTCGCCCAGATAGGCGCAGCAGGGCTCACCATTGAACTTGGCCGAGATCGCTTCGAGGATCGGCTGGGCGTTTTTCCACTGCGCCTCGGCGCCGCCCACCATGATCGAGGGGCCGTGTCGCGCGCCCTCTTCGCCACCCGACACGCCGATGCCCAGATAGCCGATGCCCTTGGGAGCCAAGTATGCGAACCGGCGGTTGGTGTCGGTGTAGAGCGAGTTGCCACACTCAAGAATGGCGTCGCCCTTCTCCAGCAGCGGCAGCAATTCTTCGATTAGATCGTCGACTGGCTGGCCGGCCTTGACCATGATGATGATCGAGCGTGGGCGCTTGACCGCCTGGATGAATGCCTTGATGTCGGCTTCAGGCACGATCTTCTTGTCGAGCCCCTGGTGCTTGGCCACGCCCATGAAGTCGTCGATCTTGGACGCCGTGCGGTTGTGAACCGCGATCGTGTAGCCCTTTTCGGCGATGTTGAGCGCGAGGTTGGAGCCCATCACGGCAAGCCCGATCAGGCCGATATCGGCAGACGACATAGATGCTCCTCCAAGGCGTTTTTTTGCAGCGTTTCCGGCCGCTTTTTGGCATGCGAGACGTGGATTTGCCAGCCCAAAAGGCTCAGCCCGCCGAACCGCGCTTGAAGCGCCGTCACCCTGCTGACCGCAGGCCCCCGGCTGGGCTAGGATGGCGATGTCTTGGAGAGTCGCAGATGGATCGTCTTTCGCAGTTCAGCTTGGCCGGGAAACGCGCTTTGGTCACCGGCTCAAGCCGCGGCATCGGCTTTGCCCTCGCTACTGCGCTGGCTGACGCCGGCGCCGAACTCATCCTCAATTCACGCGACACCAGCGCGCTCGGCGAGGCCACAGCGAACCTCGCTGCGGCAGGAGCCCGCGCACGCGGCGTGGCGTTCGACGTCACCAACGCCGACAGCGTGGCCGACGCGGTCGAGTTCATCGAGGCCGAAATCGGCCCGATCGACATCCTCATCAACAATGCTGGCATGCAGCATCGTGCGCCGCTCGAGGATTTTCCCGAGGACAAATTCGAGCAGATCATGGCGACCAACGTGACCTCGGTCTTCCTCGTCGGCCAGGCCGTGGCGCGGTGCATGATCCCGCGCGGCGCCGGCAAGATCGTCAACATCTGCTCGCTGATGAGCAGTGTCGCCCGCGCTTCGATCAGCCCCTACGCGACGAGCAAGGCCGCCGTCGCCAACCTCACTCGTGGCATGGCAACCGAATGGGCGCGGCATGGCCTTAACGTCAACGGCATCGCGCCGGGCTATTTCAAGACACCGCTCAACGCTGCGCTGACGGCAGATCCTGAGTTCAACGGCTGGCTCACAAAGCGAACGCCGATGGGCCGGTGGGGCGAGGTGGAGGAACTGGGCGGCGCGGCGATCTTCCTGAGCTCCGATGCCGCAAGCTTCGTCAACGGCCACATCCTCTATGTCGATGGTGCCTTCATGGCGACGGTGTGAAGATGGCGCTCATTCCAGTCCGTATCATCATCGCCATGGGTGTCTCATCCAGCGGCAAGACCGTCGTTGGGCAGGCCATCGCTCGCCGCCTGCACGCGCCCTTCCTCGATGGTGACGACTACCACCCCCAGGCCAACAAGGACAAAATGAAGGCCGGCATTCCGCTGACTGACGCGGACCGCTGGCCGTGGCTGACGAGCCTCGCCGAGGCCCTGCATGATGCAGCCGAACACAAGGGTGTCGCGGTCGGTGCCTGCTCGGCGCTGAAGCGTGCCTATCGCGACTATTTGCTGCGCGAAGCGCGCGAGCCGGTCCTGTTCGTCTACCTCGACGGCGACAAGAGCGTGATCGGCGCCCGCATGGCTCAGCGCCATCACGAGTTCATGCCCACAAGCCTGCTCGACAGCCAGTTCGCGACACTCGAGGTGCCGGGGCCGGATGAGAATGCGCTGGCCGTGCCCGTCACCCTGCCGATCGAAACCATCGCCGAGCGCGTTGTAAAAGCCCTACCCCATCTGAAGAGCTTTCGGCGGAAGCAATAGCCTTCACCGGGATCTCCTGCGCCACGACTATCGAGCCGTCCATCGGGAAGTCGATACGCGACAGGCCCTTGGGCCATTCGGTCATGCCGGCGACGCAGTAGGACTTGATCGACCGCAGCGACAGCATCGGGCTCGCGGGCAACACCGCCAACGACTGGAACGGCGTTTCGACTGCGACGCTGGCATCGCCGATGGCGCGGCGGAAATTGAGATCGCCTTTGAGCACCGTCAGGATCCCCTCACCGCGGCCCAGTTCCTCGACCGGTAGCCGGTCCAGGAACTTTGGCGCCGACCAAAACGCATGAGCCGAAAAGCGGATGCTGCCGCGCTGCACCGCCGCCAGCAGCCGTCTGCCGAAACTGCTGTCCTTGCCGACGCGGTCGAACAGGATCGTCACGTCGTCGGCCGTCGCATCGGAGACGAACATCGGCAATTGTTTGACGTGCACTACCACCTCGATGCCCATCTCGGCCGCGACGATGGCCAGAACCACGTCCGCGACGAACTCGGCGCCAAAATTGTCGGCGATAATGTTGAGCCGCTCGGGCGTCCGGCGCTCAACGTCGAGCAGCGCCCGGCCGACATCGTGGTTCGCCGTCGGCGCGCCGATCTGCGAGAGATCGTGGGCGTTGGCGTCGAGCGACAGTTTCAGACCGGCGCTCAGAGTGGTCGTGCGCTCCAGCGCCTCGTCGGCCCATTTGAGCTGCTTGTCGAAATCGCGGTGCTTGGTGGCGCGGAAGGGGTCGATGCGCGTTTCGCCGAAGCGCACCGCCTCAAGGATGCGGAAATACAGCCAATATTCGAAATCGAAGAACGGCGCGTCGCTGATCCGTCGGCCATTGACCCTTGCCGGCATTTCCTCCCAGCCCTGAAACGGCCAGTTGCTGAGATCGATCACGATCGACGCGCCGGCTGCCACCGCCCGCCCAATCGCCTCAAGCCGCCCCACCGTCTCAGTGTCGGCCCCTTCACCGGCATTGCGGATGATCAGCGGGATGCGCTTCGCCATCGTGTCGGCAACGTAGCGACGATAGCGCTCGGCGGGCTGGCTTGTGCTTGAACGATCCGCCATCTGTCGCTTCAACTCATTCTACCCGTAGGATTCTGGTCTGCTTGACGGAGGAGCCACCCGATTGTGGCGTTCTCTAGCCGTCCACAGCGAGACCGCAGAAGATCACGGAGATCATCGTGTGCATCACTCAGAACCCAAACGCATATTGGCCGGTCGGGCTCGCGGCGTGCTCAAGCGCCAACATCCGCATCTTGGCAGAGACGCCGCCGGGCGACGAGAAGCCGCCCGCCTTGCCGTCGGCTCCGAGCACGCGATGGCACGGGATGATCAGCGGGATCGGATTGGCGCCCATCGCCTGTCCCACGGCTCGCGACAACGCCAAATCGCCGAGTGTTCGGGCGATGGCGCCGTATGTGGTGGTCTCGCCATAGCCGATCTTCAGCAACTCCGCATAGGCTAGACGGTTGAACTGCTGCAGACCGGCGAGATCGAGCGGCACATCGGTGAAATCCACCTGCTCGCCCTCCGCGTAGCGCTGGATCATGTCGGGCAACGCCGCGTAGCGGCCATCGGGGAAGCCGGGCTCGGCCGGTTCGCGTGAAATCCAGATTTCGGTCTTGGCGCGGTCGCTGCCGGGCAGCGCGACGCGCGCCACACCTGCATCGGTCCAAGCGAGGCCAAAGGTTCCGAGCGCGGTATCGATGAGCGTGTAGCGCATCCGGACAGTCTAGACCGCCTGGCTGACGGCCCAAACCGAATAGCTCGGCAAACCACAGCTTCGCCGAGCTATTTCCAGCCGAAAAGCTCAGACCACCGGCCCGCCCGGCGCAGTGAACGGCGCGGTAGGCGCTGAACGTCCGCCGACCCAGTTGGCCGCCTTCTCCTTGAGATCGCGGAATTTTCGCGAAACCTGCCCGATCCGCTCGTCCCACGCAGGGTCCGGCGTCTGGCCTTCGATGACGCGGAAATAGACATCCATCATTGCCGCGATAGCGAACGGCTCAATCAGCGCAGCCTTTACCGCCCAGGCGAACAAGATGGCGAAGACGAAGACGCCGGCGCCCCAGGCGTTGGGAATGAACCAGACCAGCGCTGCCGCAGGCGCCAGCATCAGCAGGAACACCACGAACGACAGTCCGTACATGATCACCGTCAACCAGGCGGCGTTCTTCAGCATCACCTTGTAATTCTGTGCGTAGAGGACGACCGCGGTCTGCGCGTCGTGCCAGGGGTTGGTGGTGCTGACGCGGAACAAATAGCCGAGCACGACCTCGTCCATCAGCCCGATGGCGACGCGGAGGAAGGCGCGGACCAGCGCGACGACGTTCTGCAGCCCCGGGATCGGCAGGAACGCGGCGATCCCCTGGATCAAGCCGAGGATTGCCGCCAGCACGCCGCGCACCAGCAGGTCGACGCCGAACAGCACATTGGTCTCGGCGAAATGCGACTTCACGATCTCGGTCGCGTAGGTGATCTGGCCCTGGCCGCTCGGCACGCCGCGCCCGTCGAGCAGTTCGACCATCACTGCAATGTGGCCGGCCTTGACGATGTAGAGGATGTATTCGCGCAGGAAGAAGATCGTGCCGGCCGTCAGCCCAAAGCCGATGATGCCGCCCCAGGCCATGCTGCCAACGCGGAAGTCCGGACCGCCAAAGGCGCCGACACCCCAGCCGACACCAACGCCTACGCCGGTCACCAGCACATAGGCGACCGCGATCCCGAAATAGACGATGATCCTGAAGACGATGAATGGCAGCGTCTGGCCCATGAGCCCGAGTGTGCGGCTGATGGAAAAGTCCCACATGGCGAACCTCTTAGCGCGCCCCCGCGCCCGCGGAGGTTAACGCGAATCAAGGCTGCGCCGCAATTCAACCGAGGCTGGGCATTGCGGTTAGTTTGTATGCAATCAGCGCCGCGATACCGGTGACCGTCAGCGCCAGCACCGAGCGCTCGCGGCCGTTGAAGTAGAGCAGAAGGCTGACGATGGCCGCCGCGCCGATCGCCGAGACCGAAATGAACAGCGGATCGATCAGCGCCGGGATCGCGTCACTACCGGCCCATTTGAGCCGCAGATACTCGCCGCCGGTGCGAAACACGATCAGCGGCTGCACGATCAGCGCCAGTTGCGCCAGATGATGCACGGTGAGCCAACGTCGGGCGCGCTGCATGAAACCGCCTTGGGCCAGAGTGGTCATGTCAAAGCTCCTTCTGTGAGAATGACGCTGCGCAGATCGGCGAAGGCATCGCGGAAATGCGTGCGCAGTGAAGTCTTGCCGCCCGTGCCGATCCAGCGGCCGATGGCGGTCTCGAGCCCGACCAGAATGACTGCTGCCAGCAGATCTGCCCGCGCTTCCGTCAGGTCGGCATAGGACAGCGCCAGCACGGCGCCGAGCTCGGCCCTCAGTTCGGCGAGCACCGGCACGTTGGCGAGGCGCAGCGCCGGCGTGGCCAGCATCAGCCGGGCGCGCCGCAGGACGCGGCGCGAATCGGCCTCGTAGACGCGGTCGAGTTCCTCGATCAGGCCGGTCTCGACCGCCCGCAAAGGTGGCAGTTGCGTTGCGTGCCGGGCAATCGTGTCAAGCAGTCCGGGGTCGTAATCGTCCCAGACGATGATGCGTTCCTTGGTGCCGAAATGCCGATAAACCGTCGGGGCCGACACACCCGCCGCCGCCGCGATTGCCTCGACCGACACCGCGTCGAAGCCGCTCGCCTCGAATAGATCGAGCGCCGCCGCCTGCACTTCACGCATGCTCCAGCGCCGCTTGTCGTCGCGCAGGCTCACGGCAGATATGTGACTGTCACTATCATTTGTTAGTGACTATCAACAAATTGCGACCTGGTCAACTGACGGCCGGCCGTCGTCGGTCCTGGAGCGTCAGGTAAAAATCACTGCTGCCAGGGCGATCAGTGCCGGCACGGTCTGGATCAGCAGGATGCGGACGCCGACCGTCGCTGCCCCATAGGCGCCCGCCACTGCAACACACAGCAGGAAGAAGATTTTCACCGGGTCCCCGGCGTCGCCCAGCCAGATGCCCCAGATCAGCCCAGCGGCGAGGAAGCCATTGTAGAGCCCCTGATTGGCGGCGAGCACCTTGCTCTGTTTGGCGAAGGCTTCACTCGTGCCGAACGCCTTGCGGCCGCGTGGCGTGTCCCAAAGGAACATCTCCAGCACGACGATATAGAGGTGGATGAGGGCGACGAGCCCGGTGAGGATGTTGGCGATCATGCCCCACCATCACTCAATTTCCATCAAACGAAAAGGCCGCCCCGTAGGGCGGCCTCTTGTCGTCACTGAGCGTTAAGCTTCAGCGCTTCAGTTCTTTGCGGGCGTCGTCTTTCGCTTTGCCCACGGCGGACTGAACCTGGCCGGTGGCCTTGTCGAGCTTGCCTTCGACCTGCAGCCCGACATCACCGGTCAGCTTGCCGGCGGCGTCTTTGATAGCGCCCTTGGCCTGCTTGCCTGCGCCTTCGATCTGGTCCTTGTGCATATTATCCTCCTTGAAAATTGCGTTCGGAGGAATAACGGACGGGTTCGCGGACGGTTCCCGGACTCGGATGACATTTCCGATCAGGCGCCGATCCGGCTCGCGTAAGCCTTCATCGAGGCGGCGTGATAGTCCGAAAAGCCAGGAGCGACGGCGTCGTAGCGCTTGGCGAAATCTGGATGGCCGAGGTGCAGGTCCGCCAGCCCGTGATAGGCGCCCGGCGGGCACGGCTTGTCCCACATCGCGGCAACCCAGGCGCGATGCCGCTTGAGCAGCGGATCGAGGGCCTTACTGTCGGGCGGAACGCCGTTCTTCATCGCATCGGCCCAAGCGAGTTCGACCTCGCTCAGTTCATCCATCAGCACCGCCTTCTCGGCATCGCTCAGCGCGTCGTACTTCTTCTTGCTCACTGCAACCATGTCCGGCAGGTCGCCGCCGTATTTCTCAATCAGCCAGGCCTCGTACTCAGCCTGTTTCTCGGGCGAGATGCCCTCGTATAGATCTGCGTTTCGCATCGCTTCGTCTCCGTTCAAGCGGGCGATCGTGCGGTCGATCGTCCGGACCAATCGGGCGTAACGCTTTGCCTCCCGGGCGAGCCTGTCGCGCTGCTGGTGCAGCGCTTTCACCTGATCAAAATTGGGGTCATCGAGGATGGCGCCGATCTCGTTCAGCGGGATGTCGAGCTCGCGATGCAGCAAGATCTGCTGCAGTCGCAGCAACTCCCCCTGCCCGTAGTAGCGATAGCGGTTACGGCCGACCGACGCGGGCTTGAGCAGGCCGATCTCGTCATAATGGTGCAGCGCCCGGACCGACACGCCCGAGATCTTCGCCACCTGTTTGACCGTCAACAGCTTCATTGTCCGCGTCTCCGCCGGACACTCAGATACTCCCTCACGCCGCGTGAGGGTCAAGCGCTGCTCCGCAAAAACCGGCCTCACGAAAAATACCAGTGTCGGGAAAGCCTGAGTCGAAGGACGGCTATTTGCAGGCCTTGAGCAGCGTCGCGATGGCCTTGCTTGAGCCCTTTAGGGTGAACGTTTGCGCCGGATAGTTGCCACTTGATTCCGACACGAAGACGTCCTCGCCGGTCTGCAGCAGCGTCACGATCGGGTCGGCTTGGGGGACATACGCGGCAAACGCGCCGTCCATCTCCTCAAACCCCATGTGGAGTTTTGCCTGCGTGCTCTCGTTCTCGAACAGGAAGTCGGCCTCGCTGGCCGGCTGGGCATCGCCGATGGGCATCGAATAGCGCAGGTTCACCTGGCCGGTGTCCCCGCACATCAACACCAGCGCGGGCGTAATATCGCCCTGCGGCTCGGCCAATATTTGGGCCACCATCACCTCGCCCCCTTCATCCTCCTGCATCTGGGCGGTCCAGCCCTCGGCGAAAGCGGCGCTGGGCAACAGCATCAAGGCAAAGCAAAGCACGGCGCGACGCATAACGAACCCCTCAGTCGGTTGGCGGCTCGCCGATGTAGCTCACTTCAATGCGCTGGAACAGCGGCCCCTGCTTCATCGTGTCGAACCAGTTCCGAAACGCTGCGACGTCGGCGAATCCGGCCTTGCGGGCATCCGCCGCGCTCACGTCTTGGGGCTGCATTTCGTCAATCCGGCCGATCCGCAGCAGCCCGATTTTGGTCTTGAGCGTCCCGCCCGCCTTCACCGATGGCCGCGTCCAGCGCCGGAACTGCAGGGTGATCTCGCCGGCCTTGATGGCCTCCAGCACCTCGAGTTTGAGCAGCATGGCTCCTCCAATGACGCGCGTGTCTGCCGCTCCCCACGGACGGCACGGCTATGCCGGATCGCGCAAAGCTCTACGTGATTTTCGCTGAAAATGCTGCTTTTTCGGCATGATGGCCTTGCTAGTCCTGCGGTGTTGCAGCACATTTTCCGTTTCGTCGGCGGAGGCCCATTCGGGTCCTGTTCATGTGGCCGCCCACACCATGTCCTCAAGACTCGGCCTTGCGGTCGGGGCAGCTCGAGCGGCGGTGACGATAGCCGCGAGTTGAAACGCCGGATCCGGCGCTCCAGCAATTGTGCTGAACTCAGGGAGACTTTTGTGACTAGATTACTCATCGCCGCCTTGGCCCTCGCCGCCCCACTCGCAATGCCATCGCTTGCCCAGGCGCAGACGGCGCCGGCCCCAAACGTGACGTTCACGACAATCGCCGACATGCCCACCCTCAAGGACAATTCCAAGCAGGACCACTTTACGGTCGGGCTGACCGACGCGCAGATCAAGACCTCGATGGTCATCGCCTGCACCGCCGGCCACACCGATCTGATGATTCTCCGCAAGGACAAGGTCTGCGCCTTCCAGACCGGCTCGGGCGGCAGCATCTTCAATCCCAAGAGCAGCCAGTGGCTGCCGCGCAGCCAATTCGTCGGCTCCTACACGGTAACCGCCGACGGCTCGACCGACGGCAAGGCGCTGTCGATCAACTATCTCGCGCTTGGCACCGTGCCGCCGTCGCAGAGCCAGTTCGGCGGCTCGCTCAACCTCAAGCCGCAACTGACCTCGAGCGGCGCCACCGGCCTCAAGGACCTCGTCCTCAAAAAGCTCCAGGGCGACAGCTCGTCGCCGATCAACACGGCGGTCGACACCATCGACTTCAACCGCTTCTTCGTGCCGGGCGCCGGCCTGCCGTCCGACAAGGGCTGCACCTGGAACGGCAACGCGATTTTCGCCTACCAGACCTATTCGTGGTTCTTCAAAGTCACCGCCGACTGCAACGGCAAGACCTACGACCTCAGCGGCAACATGCCGTTCACCGACTCGCCGGGTGTTGAGGGCCAGACCCAGTACGATCTGGTCCTCACCCTGCCTTCGACAACGACCGCGAGCGACGACGCGCTGTTCGCCGACGCCACCGGCGGCGACGGCGATCTGTTCGCGTCGGCGGACGGCATTTCCGGGCAGATCATCATGAAGAACTCCAACATGGTGAACGTCACAGTCGACAACGAGCCGATCTCGACGCCGGCTTACGTCGATGCATCAGGCTCGATCAACGGCACCAATGTGCCGCTCGAAGTGGTGCGGTCTTTTGCAACGCTGATCGGTATCCTGCCGTCGACCTTCTTCGGCGCTTGACGCCCTGACCAAGCGGGGACGTGCTCCGGCGTCCCCGCCGCCCGGGCTCTATGACTTTGCCATGGAGTGTGACACATCACCGCCAGCGCGGGCGTGATGGAATGGTAGACATACGGGACTTAAAATCCCGGGGCTGTATAGCCGTGTGGGTTCAAGTCCCACCGCCCGCACCAAATCAGAACCCTTCGAGCACGACCTTGCCGCGGGCTTTGCCGGATTCGAGCAAGGTATGGCCGCGAAGGAGATTTTCGGGCGTGACGCGGCCGAAATGTTCGGTGCGCGTGGTTTCGAGGGTGCCGGCATCGACCGGCTTCGCGACTTCGTTCAAGAGGTGATGCTGCTCGATCATGTCGGCGGTGCCGAGGCTCGAGCGGGTAAACATCAGCTCGAAATGGAGCGAGGCCGACTTGCCGGTCAACGCGTTGGCGTCCGCCTTGCCGATACCGGTGATGACGCCGAGGCGGCCTTGCGGGGCGATCAGTTCGACGATGTCGTCGAAATGGCGCTCGGTTTCAGCGGTTGAGAACACGAACCCGGGGGCACCGATGCCGAGTGCGGCGATCTGCGGCGCGAGCGGCTGGCTATGGTCGATGACATGGTCGGCGCCCATGCGACGGGCGAACTCGATCGTCTCGGGCCGCGAGGCGGTCGCGATCACGGTCATGCCGGCAAGGCGCTTCGCGATCTGGACGGCAATAGAGCCGACGCCGCCTGCCCCGCCGATGACCAGGATCGTACGGTTGTCTTTTGCAACCGGACGCGACACGTCGAAGCGGTCAAACAGCATCTCCCAGGCGGTGATGGCGACCAGCGGCAGCGCCGCCGCGTCGGCATCGCTGAGCGATTTCGGTGCGGAACCGACGATGCGTTCGTCGACGAGGTGGAGCTCCTAATTGGTTCCCGGTCGCGCGATGGAGCCGGCGTACCAAACGCGGTCGCCGGGCTTGAACAGAGTAACGCCAGGCCCCACCGCTTCCACGGTCCCGACGGCGTCATAGCCGAGGACGCCGAACCCTCCGGCGGGCGGCGCGCCACGACGCAAATGGGTATCGACGGGGTTTACCGAGACGGCGGACACCCGGACGAGCAGGTCGCGGCCGGCGGCGACCGGATCGGGGAGGTCACGAGCAATGAGGGCATCGGGGCGGGTGACGGCGCCGGGTGCAGTGTAACCTATTGCTTTTATGACTCAGTCGGTCTCGCCCGATATCGGCGCCACATAGGCGACGTCGAGATCCCACGGGAAGAAGATCCAGGTGTCCTGGCTGACTTCGGTGATGAAGGTGTCGACCATCTCGCGGCCCTTGGGCTTTGCGTACACGGTCGCGAAATGCGCGCCCGGCAGCATCTCGCGGACCACTCGCGCCGTAGCACCGGTGTCGACGAGGTCGTCGACGATCAGCACTTTTCGGCCGGCCTTCGCCAAAGCGATGATGTCGGGATCGATCGGCTTAAGCACTTTAATGCCGCCCTGATTCTGGTGGTCGTAGCTTTTGACCGCGACGCAATCGACGGTGCGAATGTTGAGCTCGCGGGCAACGATGGCCGCCGGCACAAGGCCGCCACGAGTGATCGCCACGCAGGCCTCGAACGGCCCCTCGCCGTTGAGCCGCCAGGCCAGTGCCCGGCTGTCGCGGTGGAACTGGTCCCAGCTGACCGGGAAACTCTTTTGTGGGGACTGGCTCACTCGTGCCTCCTCGGACGCGCTCAATAGGGATCTGGATCTGGGAAGCCGTTCGCGGCGTGGGCCTTGGCGACCATAGCGTAGACGGCCCGGGCGGCCTCGGCGAGACGGGCTTCGTCGGACGAACGCAGCACCAGTTCGGTCATCACTGTGCCCTCGCCCATGCGCGGATAGCTGCCCATCTTCACATCGGGGAACGCGGCCGCGATGGCCGCGAACGGGGTGCCGATATTGCCCTCGCCCACCCGGCTCTGGATGGTGATCGAGTGTACTTTGCGGCCGCCCTTGAGGGTTGGGGCGACGGATTCTAGCATCGCCCGCATGATCGTTGGCACGCCGGCCATCACATTCACATTGCCGATGCGGAAGCCCGGCGCGGCGCTGATCGAATTGCGGATCAGGCTGGCGCCCTCGGGAATACGTGCCATCCGCAGCCGCGCTTCGTTGACTTCGATGCCGCGCTCTTTCCAGCGCTCTTCCATCGCGGCTCGAGCCTCGGGATGAATCGCCAACGCCACACCGAAGGCCTTGGCGATGGCGTCGGCGGTGATGTCGTCATGGGTCGGCCCGATGCCGCCGGTCGTGAACACGTAGGTGTAGCGAGCCCGCACGGCGTTCACGGCGGCGACGATCTCGTCCTCAATATCGGCAACAACCCGCACTTCCATCAAATCGATCGCCAAATCCGTGCAGAAATCGGCAGTGGCGCCGATATTCACGTCCTTGGTGCGGCCCGAAAGGATTTCGTCGCCGATAACGACGAGCGCAGCGGTGGGATTTTCAACGGGCATAGCTGGGGGACACGGGCGGCCTGAGCGGTCAAAGCGCATGCATTGCGCGCCGCTGGGCCGCCGTCAACGGCGCTGCACTGGTTTGCAACAGCCGCAGGCCCGCCGGCCTTCCAAATTGTGCCCCAAACGACTATTTCTGGGTCAGCCGGAAAGATTTGCCCAGATGATCACCTACATCGACGCCGAAACCAAGACCCGCCGCACCGCCGGGGTCATCCCGTTGCATGGCGAGGCGGGCTTTGCGGGTATGCGGAAGGCCGGGGCACTGACGGCGGAAGCGCTCGACCTGCTTGTCGAGTACGTAAAACCCGGCGTCACGACGGCGTTTCTCGACAAGCTGGCTTATGATTTTGCCTTGGACCACGGCGCCATCCCGGCGACGCTGTTCTACAAGGGCTACCGCTATTCGGTCTGTACCTCGATCAACCACGTGGTCTGCCACGGCATGCCGGAAGACCGCCCGCTGCGCGAGGGCGACATCGTCAATATCGACCTGACGCTGATCGTTGACGGCTGGTACGGCGACAGCTCGCGCATGTTTGCAGTGGGCGAGGTGTCGCGGAAGGCCGAGCGGTTGATCGAAGTGACGTATGAATCGCTCTATGCCGGCATCAAAGCCGCCAGGCCGGGCAACACCACCGGCGACATCGGCGCCGCCATCCAGGCGCACGCCGAGGCCGAGCGCACCAGCGTCGTGCGCGATTTCGTTGGCCACGGAGTCGGTCAGCTCTTCCATGACGAGCCCAACATCATGCATTTTGGCGTACCGGGCACTGGCGTCGAGCTCAAGCCGGGGATGATCTTCACCATCGAGCCGATGATCAACCTCGGCCGGCCGCACGTCAAAATCCTGAGCGACGGCTGGACCGCCGTCACCCGCGACCGCACGCTCAGCGCGCAGGCCGAGCATTCGATCGGCATCACCGAAACCGGGCACGAAATTTTCACGCTGTCGCCGCGCGGGCTATTCAACCCGCTCCATCCCGGCGAGCAGGCCGAGTGAGCAAGAAGGCCAAACCGTCGTCAGACGGCTTGGCCGAAGCGCCTGCCATTGATCTCAAAGCCGGCCACCGCGACCGGGTGCGCGAGCGCTTCAACAAGATCGGCGGCGAAGCCTTCACCGACGTCGAGTTGCTCGAGGCCGTCCTCCATCTCGCCATTCCGCGCCGGGACACCAAAGACCTCGCAAAACTGCTGCTCAAGCGCTTCGGGTCGTTCTCGGGCGTGCTGTCGGCGCCGCGCGAGCGGCTCGAGGAATTTAAGGGACTGGGCGATCTCAGCATCACCAGCCTCAAGGTGGTGATGTCGGCCTCGCAGCGCTTCGCTCATGACAAGGTCGACCGCGACCTGCCGATCCTCAGTTCCTGGTCGTCGCTGATCGACTATTGCCGCGCGGCCATGGCGTTCGAGGATGTCGAGCAGTTCCGCATCCTGTTCCTCGACAAAAAGAACCGCCTGATCGCCGACGAGGTGCAGCAGCGCGGCACGGTCGATCACACGCCGGTCTATCCGCGCGAGGTGATCAAGCGGACGCTGGAGCTCAGCGCCACCGCCCTGATCCTCGTCCACAACCACCCTTCGGGCGACCCCTCACCCTCCACCGCCGACGTGCAGATGACCCGCCAGATCATCGATGTGGCGAAGCCCCTCGGTGTGACGGTGCACGACCACATCATCATCGGAAAGTCCGGCCACGCGTCGATGAAGGGGCTGAAGCTGATCTAATCTTCGGCGCGCGCCGGAGCCGCTGCGCCTCTGCCCTTGAGTCGCGCCAGCACGCCACGGACAGACTTCGCCATCGCCAGCAGCCGCGGGTCGGACTTGACCTGTGCGCGCGTCACCTGCCAGCGCCGATGCGCGGACGCGGCCAGTGCGCCACGGCGCGTGATCGGCACATAGTGATGCCGCACCGTGACCTGCTGGTTGCACCAATGACGCTTCTCGTCGGTCAGCCCCTCGCCCATGTCGAAGACGCGCGAACCGGCGTCGAACACGGTTTGCATGACGCGCAGCAGGCATTGCTTGCCGGGTGAACCGGGACGCAGCGCCGGGTCCTCACTCATCGACGAGATCAGGCAGAACAGCCGATCGGCGTGAACGACATTGTAGCGCACGGCGACGATCTCGCCGTTGAGCTTCAGCACATGCAGCTTCACCGGCAGTCCGGACGCTGCCCCGACGGTGCTGTCGTAGAAGGCGCGGATCGCGGGCACGGCAAAGGGGTCGAACACCCCCATCTCGCGGAAGCGCGCGGCGCGCTGACGAAACATGATGTCGAGCACGGCACGAGCTGGAGCGCCGTTCTCGATTTCCTCGAAACTCACCGCACCCATCGCCTCAAGCTTGTCGCCCTGCTGGCGATCGTGCTTACGGCGCGACTTGTTGCGCTGGGTCTTGTCGGCTTCCTCGAAGTTTTGGAACGCAGCGCGATATAGCGTCTCGGCGTCGATCCACTGGCCGAGCTCGTTGAACAAATCGACACCGTCGATAATGAGTTGCGGCACGGATTTGAGGTAGACGACGTCGGCGCCCGAGACGCCGCGTAACATCTGGATCCACAGCCGCCGCCGCTTCAGCGGGGTCATGGCGGCAACGCGGGCCGTATCGATGATCGGCGCGTCGCAGCCGACATGCGAGCCGGGGAACCACGACAGCACACGCGCGCCCTTGTCCCAGCGCCGCTGCAGCGGCATCAGCGCAACGGGCACGCCGTCATCATGGGCAACGACAAAAAACTGGTTGGCCTCGGGGACGCCGAGGGCGGCTATCCACAGCCGGATGAAATCGATGCTCTGGGCGGGAGATTCGATCGCGCCGGCGCTCAGACCGCGCCAGATCGCCTCAACATCGGCGAGGCGATGGCTGACGGTGATATCGAAGCCGCGGCCCGTGGCTGTCGCCTCGGTTTGCCGTGCCGCTTCCTCGAGGAGCAGGAATTTGCCCAAAGCTGTGCTTTGCGCCATGCGAGAGATCCCCGGAATCAACGCCGACAAGATGCCGCCCGCGGGTGAATCCGAGGTTCACATTCTCCGCTAAGTCGATGAGACCCGCGCGGTTTCAGCGCTCAGGGTTAATGTCAGCCAAAAGCCTGCAAAATCGGGAACGTCTCGAGGAACCAGTAGCTTAGCCGGGTGAACTGACCGGTGAGGAAGAGCATCCCGGTCAGCACCAGCAGCACCCCCATGACCTTCTCGACCGTCCCCAGATGCTTCCGGAAGGTGGAAAAGAACGTTAGGAACGGCCCGATCGCGATGCCGGCGAGCAGAAACGGCACACCCAGTCCGAGCGAATAGATGCCGAGCAGTGCGGCACCTTGCCAGGCGGTGTCCTGCACCGCCGCCACCGACAAAATCGCAGCCAGCACCGGTCCGATGCAGGGCGTCCAGCCGACCGCAAAAGCCAGTCCGAGCAGGAAGCCACCGACCGGGCCACTGGCCGCCGTCGGTCCGTTTGAGCGCAATTGGCGGTCGAGAAAGCCGATCCGGAACACGCCGAGGAAGTGCAGACCCATGGCGATGATGAATAGCCCGGCGATCGGCGTGATGATCGGCAATGCCTGCCGGAAGGCCTGCCCGAAAGCCGTCGCGGTGGCCCCGAAGGTGATGAACACCAGCGAAAAGCCCAGGATGAAGAAAAGCGAGGTGAAGACCGATTTCCGCCAGATCACCCCGGCCGTCGCCCCATCCGCCCGAAGCTGATCGAAGCTCGAACCGCTCATATAGGTCAGATAAGGCGGCACCAGCGGCAGGACGCAGGGGCTGAGGAAGCTCAACACCCCGGCGCCGAAGATCAGCGGAAACGAAAATCCGTTCATGCTGCCTTCTTACAGGGGGCCCGCAGCAAGACAACCTGCCTCGCGGCCGCATCTCCCGCTTGTGATGGCGTCAGTCGCTCTGGTCGGCCTCGGGGTAAAGGCGATGCGCCAGCGGCCGCAGCGTCAGCCCCTGCACAACCATGGTAAAAATGACGATGCCGTAGCAGCAGGTCAGCAGGACCGAGCGGTACTCGCTGGCCGGGAGAGACAGCGCCAGTGCAACAGAAATCCCGCCGCGCAGCCCGCTCCAGGTGAGGAGTATCGTCGCCGCCCCCTTGTCCTTGGCTCCTAAATGCAGCGGCAAGCTTGCGAGCACGATGCTGGTGACGCGCGCGAACAGCGCCAACGGCACGGCCAGCGCCGCCGCGACAACGATCGGCGTCCGCAGGTCGATCACCGCGAATTCCAGTCCAATCAGCAGAAAGAGCATCGCGTTGAGCAATTCGTCGATCAGCGACCAGAATTTCTGGATGTAATCCTGCGTCAGCGAGCTCGTTGCATATTTCTTGCCGATGCTGCCAAACATCAAGCCGTTGACCACCACCGCCACCGGCCCGGAAACGCCAACATATTGGGCGATCGCGTAGGTGCCGCAGACGAGCGCCAAAATAATCATGAGTTCGGTGCCATACTCATCAATGCCCCGCATCGCAAAAAACGCGATGGCGCCTGTGCCCAAACCGAGCAGCACGCCGCCCCCTGCCTCGCGCAGAAAATCGGTGACGGCACTCAACACCGTGATCTCTTCGCCGCTCCCGACGCCCCCGGCCGCAAGAAAGATGGTGAACAGCACGACGCCAACGCCGTCGTTGAACAGGCTTTCCCCGGCAATGATCGCCTGCAGACGTTTTGGAACGCCGATGCGGCTCAGCGCGTCGAGCACCGTCACCGGGTCGGTCGGGGAGATCAGCGCCCCGAAGGCGAAGCAATAGGGCAGCGGCACCGCGATCCCGACCCATTGCAAGATGTAGTACAGCCCGCCGCCGATGATGAGCGTCGACAGCAGAACACCGATCGTCGCCAACACCAGAATGGTCCATTTGCGCGCCATCAGGCCCCGCACGTCCACTTCCACCGCGCCGGCAAAGAGCAGGAAGCCAAGCACGACATTGAGCAGCAGCGGCCCGAGGTCGGCCTTTTCAAGCTCTCCGCGCATCCACCGGACGGCCCCGAAATCGGGGATCAGATATTCAGCGACCCGCATGCCGACCGAAACCACCAGCGCGATCACCAGCAGACCGGTGTTGCGAGGCAGTTTGAGGGTGTAATGGTTGAAATAGGCGAAGGTCGCCGTAATGGTCAGCAGCGTGGCGGCGTAAAACAAGATCGGCAAGAGTGGGCTCCTAGCGGCCCAACTTTGCGGTTGCAGCACTGCCCGGTCAACCCGCCTCTTGCCCCGTCCCCCTGCGAACGCTAAGCACCGGACGCATCACCCGCATGAAGAGACGCTCATGGCCGGCCTGCCGATCCGTATCGCGCCTTCGATCCTCTCCGCCGATTTCTCGCGGCTTAGCGTGGAAATCCAAGCCGTCGAGGCGGCGGGCGCCGACTACATCCATATCGACGTCATGGACGGCCATTTCGTCCCCAACATCACGCTTGGGCCGATCGTGGTGCAGTGGCTCCGCCCGCTGACCAAAAAGACCCTCGACTGCCATCTGATGATCGCCCCGGCGGACCCCTACATTGCGGCCTTCGCAAAAGCCGGCGCCGATATCATCACCGTACACGCCGAAGCCGGCCCGCACCTCCACCGCTCGCTGCAGGCGATCCGTGCCGAGGGCAAGAAGGCCGGCGTCGCGCTCAATCCGGCCACCCCCGTCTCGATGCTCGAAGATATCATCGACAGCCTCGACCTGGTCCTCGTGATGAGCGTCAACCCGGGCTTTGGCGGCCAGAGCTTCATTCCCGAGGCGCTCACCAAGCTGCAGCAGGCCAAGGCGCTGATCAGCGGGCGCAGCATCGATCTCGAAGTCGATGGCGGCATCAACCCAGAGACTGCGGCGCTGGTCGCTAAAGCCGGCGCCAATGTGCTGGTCGCCGGCAACGCAATCTTCGCTGGCAACGATGCCAAGACCTACAAGCCGCGGATCAAGGCGATCCGCGACGCCGCGACCAGCATCAAGGTCTGACCGATGGTCCCGCGTTACTCCCGCCCCGAAATGGTTGCGATCTGGTCGCCCGAGACGAAGTTCCGCATCTGGTTCGAGATCGAGGCGCACGCCACCTTCGCGCTGGCCAAGCTCGGCGTTGTTCCGCAGGACGCCGCGCAGGCAATCTGGGACAAGGGCAATGCCGCGACATTCGACGTTGCCCGGATCGACGAGATCGAGGCGACCACCAAGCACGACGTCATCGCCTTCCTGACCCACCTGAGCGAGATCGTCGGCCCTGAGGCGCGCTTCGCCCATCAGGGCCTGACCTCGTCGGACGTGCTCGACACGACGCTCGCCGTGCAACTCGCCCGCGCGTCGGACATCCTGCTGGCCGATCTCGATGCGCTGCTCGCCGCGCTGAAGACCCGCGCGAAGGAGCACAAATACACCATCACCATCGGCCGATCGCACGGCATCCACGCTGAGCCGACGACGTTCGGCATCAAGCTGGCCGAGGCCTATGCCGAGTTCGCGCGCAACCGAGATCGACTGGTCGCCGCTCGCAAGGAGATCGCGACATGCGCCATCTCAGGCGCCATCGGCACGTTCGCCAATATCGATCCGTCGGTCGAAGCCTATGTGGCGGACAAGCTCGGGCTCGCGGTCGAGCCGGTCTCGACCCAGGTGATCCCGCGCGACCGCCACGCGATGTTCTTTGCGACGCTCGGTGTCATCGCTTCCTCGGTCGAGCGCCTCGCCACCGAGATCCGCCATCTGCAGCGTACTGAGGTGCTGGAAGCCGAGGAGTTCTTCTCGCCCGGCCAGAAGGGTTCGTCGGCGATGCCGCACAAGCGCAACCCGGTGCTGAGCGAAAACCTGACCGGCCTCAGTCGGCTGGTGCGCGGCATGGTCACTCCGGCGCTGGAGAACGTCGCGTTGTGGCACGAGCGCGACATCTCGCACTCATCGGTCGAGCGGATGATCGGGCCCGACGCGACGATCACGCTCGACTTCGCGCTGAGCCGCCTCACCGGGCTGATCAGCAAGCTGCTGGTCTATCCCGAGAACATGAAGCGCAACCTCGATTTGCTGGGTGGCCTCCACAATTCGCAGCGCGTGCTGCTTGCTTTGACGCAGGTCGGTCTCAGCCGCGAGGATTCCTACGCGGCCGTTCAGCGCAACGCCATGAAGATCTGGGAAATGCATGGCGATCGCGCCGGACAGTTCGCAAAACTGCTCAAGGCCGACCCGGAGATCGCAAAGGCAATCAAGCCGAGTGAGATCGACGCCATGTTCGACGATTTCTACCATCTGAAGCATGTCGACATGATCTTCGAGCGTGTGTTCGGCGCCGACGCATGACCATCGTCTACGCGCAGGAACAGGACCTGCCGCCTGACGAGTACATCACGGTGATTGGCTCGACCTACATGGGCGAGCGCCGTCCGATCGGCAATCCGGCGCGGATCGCCGAGATGCTCGCCGGCTCCAGCCTGATCGTCACCGCGCGCGGCCGGACTGGCGCCATCGTCGGCGTTGCGCGCGGCATCTCGGACGCCGCCTGGGTCTGTTACCTTGCCGACGTCTGCGTCAGGGAGGGCTGGCAGAAGTGCGGCATCGGCCGCGGCCTGCTCGATTTCTCGGCGCAGATCCTCGATCCGCGCATCGCCATCGTGCTCATGGCCTACCCGGAGGCCGTCGAGTACTACCGGCACATCGGGATGGGCGAGGCGACCTCGTTCTTCCGCGACCGCAGCGACAGCGCCTAGCGCTTGCGTCCGGCCCGCCCCGCCGCTAGGTCGCCAGCATGAAGATTTCCGAAGCCGACATCCTGATCGCGCCGGGCCTCGGCAATTCCGGGCCGGACCATTGGCAGCGCCGCTGGGGCTCTCGCATGTCCAGCGCCCGCTTCATCGAACAGGACAATTGGGATCGGCCGATCCTCGCCGACTGGATCTCCCGCATCCATCAGGAAATCATGTTCGCGACCCGGCCCGTCGTCCTGGTCGGCCATTCGATGTCGGTCGGGGCCATCGCCATCGCCGCCAAGACTCTGGTCGACACGAAAGTGCGCGGCGCATTCCTCGTGTCACCGCCGGATTTCGACGGTCCCGAGCTGCCGCCCGAAGCCCTGCCCTTCAAGCCGCCGACCGACCCGCTGCCGTTTCCGTCGATCGTCGTTGCCTCGACAACCGATCCGTTGGTGAGTGTCGACCGCGCCCGCGGCTTTGCCGCCGACTGGGGCAGCGACTTCATGCTGGCGGGCGACGCCGGCCACATCAACGCCGCCTCTGGCCACGGTCCGTGGCCGGAAGGGTTGCTGCAGTTTGCAGAATTGATGAAGCGGCTGAAAGCCTAGCCTCAGCCTTCGTTGGCGATCTGGTCGCGGGCGACGGCGATGAGTTCGGCCATCTTCTGACGAATCATGTCATCGGACACAGAGGCGCCCTTGGCCTTGAGATCGCTCGAGACCTTGCGGAATACGTCCTCCTCGCCGGCTTCCTCGAAATCGGAGGCAACGACTTCGCCAGCATAGGCCTTGGCGTGCTCGTCGCTCAGACCCATGTGCTCAGCCGCCCACAGCCCCAGCAGCCTGTTGCGGCGGGCCTCCGCCTTGAACTGCTGCGCGCCATCATGGGCAAACTTGGCTTCTTGCCCTTTTGCACGGTCTTCGAACTGGGCCATTTCGCTCTCCGCCAACTGGATTTGTGTCTGGCGCCAAGCGCCCTCCAAATGAGGAGATAGTCTGGATGGATCAGTTAATCAACGGGCGGGCAGCATCTCTTGTTTTGCGAGAGATTCTGCCTAACTAACTCAGCATATTGAAGGATTTGCTGGCCGGTCGCCGTGGGGGCGAAACAACTTGCTTTTCCTTTCGGTTCTAGCGCATGAACGACCTATCTCCCGCTCCCCGTCGCTCCCATCAGGACCCCGTCCATGAACCGCCGTCGCAAGATTTATGAGGGCAAGGCCAAGGATCTCTACGAGGGTCCGGAGCCGGGCACGCTCATCCAGTACTTCAAGGATGACGCGACCGCCGGCGATGGCGCTAAGCACGAAATTCTCGACGGCAAGGGCGTGCTCAACAACCGCATTTCCGAATACGTCTTCACCAAGCTCAATACGCTTGGCATCCCAACGCATTTCATCCGCCGCGTGAACATGCGCGAGCAGTTGATCAAGGAAGTGGAGATCATCCCGCTCGAAGTGGTGGTCCGCAACGTCGCTGCCGGTTCGCTGGTGAAGCGGCTCGGGTTGGAAGAAGGCACGCAACTCCCCCGCTCGATCATCGAGTTCTACTACAAGGACGACGCGCTGCACGACCCGATGGTCAGTGAGGAGCACATCACCGCCTTTGGCTGGGCGACGCCGCCCGAGCTTGACGACATCATGTCGCTGGCGGTGCGCGTCAATGACTTCCTCACTGGCCTGTTCATGGGCGTCGGCATCCAACTCGTCGATTTCAAGATCGAATGCGGCCGGCTCTACGAGAACGACACGATGCGGATCGTTCTCGCCGACGAGATTTCTCCCGATAGCTGCCGGCTGTGGGACATCAAGACCCGCAATAAGCTCGACAAGGATCGTTTCCGCCAGGATCTCGGCGGCGTCGTCGATGCCTATCGCGAAGTGGCGCAGCGTCTCGGCATTCTTGTGGAAACCGACAACGCGCTGACGACTGGCCCGCGTCTCGTCCAGTAAGAAGCTCCTATGAGAGCCCGCGTAACCGTCACCCTCAAATCCGGCGTGCTTGACCCTCAGGGCCAAGCCATCACCGGTTCGCTGAAAAGCCTCGGCTTCGAGGGCATCTCTGCCGTCCGGCAAGGCAAGGTCTTTGACCTTGAGCTCGGCGAAGCCGATCCGGTGGTGGCGCGGCTCAGCCTCGCGGCGATGTGCGAGAAGCTGCTCGCCAACACGGTGATTGAAAACTACGCGATCGAGCTCGTCTGAGCCTCAGAACTTGAGGTCCGCCGGCACCGGCGGGGACGAGTGCAGCAGGGTGATCTCAACGCGCTCGTTAGCCGACAGATAGGGATCGTCCGGCAGCAGTGGCTGGCTCGTCGCCTTACCGATAACCGCCTCGAACCGATCGTCGGTTACGCCAAACTCGCCGAGGATGACGCGGGTCTCGTTGGCCCGGTCGCTCGACAGCTCCCATGGGCCATAGCGCGTATTTGAATAGGTGCCACCGGCGGCGGTATGTCCCGAAATGCGGATCTGTTGCGGCAATTTCTGCAGGACCGGCGCCATCGCGGCAATCGCCTGGCGGGCCTTCTCGAATGGGTATTTCGAGCCTTCCGGGAACATCGGCCGGCCGGCCTCGTCCATGATGATGATGTCGAGCCCCTCGGGGGTCTCGTCGATGCGCAGATTGTCGGCGATCTCCGTAATGTCCGGGAGCGCCTGCCAGGCCTGCCGGATGCTGGCCGCTGCGCCCTTGAACTCGTCGTCGTACTTCGACTTGAGATTGTCGGGGTTGGCGCTGCGTTTGGGCTCGGGATTGACCTTGGTCACCCCTTCCTCGCCGCTACCATCTTCGAGCGTCGCCATGCGCTTGGTGTCTTCGGACTTGGCAATACCCGGCATCTTGTCGCTGGTCGCGTCCGAGGTTCGGGCGCCGCTGGTGTCGAATGACTTGCCGGCGAGCACGCCGCCGGCGCCGCTCAATGTATCGCTGACGCTGGCCGGCGCAAAATAGTCGGCGAGGCCCTTCTTCTGCTCGGGCGTGGTCATGCTGATCAGCCAGAGCAACAGGAAGAACGCCATCATGGCGGTCACGAAGTCGGCGTACGCGATCTTCCAGGCGCCGCCATGACTGGCATGCGTAACCTTCTTGACCTTCTTGATGATGATCGGCGTTTCGAACGACGAGTTCGCCATGGTCAGGTCACCGGCCCGAGTTCAGCCGTCGAGGCGTCGACCTCGAGGAAGGTTGGACGGTCTTCGGACATCAGCATCTTGCGGGCGAATTCAATCGCCATAACAGGCGGATAACCGGAAATGTGCGCCAGCAGCCCGGTCTTCATCGACAGATAATATTTGTGCTCGGCTTCAAACGTGTTCCGCAGGGCCGAGGCGAACGGGCCGAAGAAGCCATAGGCGACGAACACGCCGAGGAACGTTCCGACGAGGGCGCCGCCGATCATGTGGCCGAGGATTTCGGGCGGCTCACTGATCGAGCCCATGGTGTGGATTACGCCCAGCACGGCGGCCACGATGCCGAGCGCAGGCGTGCCATCCGCGAGACCCTGAATGGCGTTGACCAGGCGTTCCTTTTCCTGGTGGTGGGTTTCGAGTTCCTCGTCCATCAGCGCTTCGAGCTCATGGGCGTTGTTGGTGCCGAGCGACACCATGCGGAGGTAGTCGCACATGAACTCGACGGCGTGATGGTTGGCGGCGAATTTGGGAAAGCGCGCGAAAATCGGCGATTCCGAAGGGTTTTCGATGTGCTGCTCGACGGCAAGGATGCCCTTCGACTGAACCAGCTTGAACAGACTGAACTGCAGCCCGAGCAACTCAACATACGATGCCTTGTTGTAGCGCGAGCCCCGGACCAGGGTGCCGAAGACGCCCAGGGTCTGCTTGAGCACCGGCCCGGTATTGCCGATGACGAAGGCGCCTGCCGCCGCTCCCAAAATAATCAGCGCCTCGAAGGGCTGGACCAGTACCTCAAGGTGCCCGCCCATCATGATGTAGCCGCCGATAACGCTAATAACGATGACGACGACGCCGATAATCAAACGCATGACGCAACCACTCGAACAAAGGGCCCTGCACCCGGCCACTGCAACAGATACGCCGGTCAGAGTTAATGATGGGTTGGCGACCATGGCGGCGAAGCGGCCAAGGCCCGTGGATTCCTGCCTTCTCGCAGTATTCGGCGACCGAGGATGGATAAGGCCGGATGGTCGGCATCCGGGCGCCTGGTCGGCCGGTGCGGCCAAAAAGCCGCACCCCGCCCGATTTGCCGAAAATCCCGGAGATGTCGCTCGCAGGCCGACTCGAATCTTGTAGAGCAGGCGCGTTCCACGCCCTTTCCGATCGCTCGCCATGCTCAAGACGTTCTCTCTCTCTTTACTCTTCATGCTTGCGTTGGGCCTGCTGATCACCGCATACGCCTCTATCCCCGCCTGAAGCGTCCTTCGGAGCCGGCTTGGCTCGCATCGTCTTCCTCAGCGTTCCGGCCTATGGCCACCTCAATCCCGTGCTGCCCATCATTGCGGAGCTGGTGCGGCGGGGGCATGCCGTCACGGTCTTTGACGAGCGGCCGTTTGAGCCCGCAATCCGGGCGACAGGAGCCGATTTTGTTGCCTATCCCAAGGCGATGAGCATGGAGGACATGGCCGCGGTGCTGATGCGCGGCGACATGATCGAAACCTTCGAGCTGTTCGTTCGCGCCTCCGTGCCGCTCTACGATTTCTGCCTTAAGCAACTCAAGGGCAACCGACCCGACGCGCTTGTCATTGATGGCATTGCGCTTTGGGGCGATATGGTCGGCCGGCGCCTCCGCATTCCGACTATCGTCACCAGCGCGTTCTTCGCCTACGGGCTCTCCGCCGAGGCCGGGTCGCGCGAGCTGCCGCAGATGCTCAAGACTTTAGTCCGCCGGCTGGGACCGATCGTCCTGAACTGGGTCGGCGTCGGCCTGCGCGGCGTTCACCTGCTGCCGCTGCACTGGCCGCTGATGCCGGTGCCAGGCGACCTCACATTGATGCTCACCAGCCGCCAGTTGCATCCCCCCTCGCCTGTCCTCAAACGGAAGAGCTGGGTGTTTGTCGGAGCAACCATCGATCCGCGCACCCGGTCCGATGTGTTCGACTTCTCCCGCCTCGACGGCCGCCCGGTGATTTACGTCTCGCTGGGCACGCTGATCTTTGGCAAATCCGACTTCTACGAGCGCTGCGTGGCGGCGCTTGGCGACTATCCGGCGCAGGTCCTGATGTCGGTCGGCCGCGGCACCGATCTGTCCCGCTTTGCCGACGCGCCGAAGAACTTCATCGTCGCCAACAGCTTTCCCCAACTCGAGGTGCTGCAGCACGCCGATATGTTCATCAGTCCGGCCGGTCTCAACTCTGTGCACGAGGCGCTGTGGTATGGTGTGCCGATGCTCGCGGTGCCGCAGCACTACGAACAATTGCACAATGCCGAGGCGATGCACCGCGGCGGCGCCGGCATCATCCTCGATGGCGAAACCGACGGCCGGATCGTTTCGCCGCAAGACTTGCGGGCGGGGATCGAGACACTGGCGGCCGATCTCGCCGGCTACAAGCAGCGCGCGGCGGCGCTTGGGCAGACCCTGCGCGAGGGCGGCGGTTACGTGGAAGCAGCCAACCGCATCGAGACGATGATCCGGACCGAGTGACGTTCAGATCGCATTCATCCGCCGCCCGTCATAAGGACGCCGCACGGGGACGCCCTGCGTTACCAGCTGCTTAACCAAGCCGATACAATGCCTCGTTAATCGTCCGATCCTATAACCACATGGCGCTGCGTAATGCGCTGAACACCAGTCAAAAGCCCCACTCCGATGATCAAGACATTTTCCCTCTCCGTGCTGTTTTTCCTGACCCTGGGCGTGATGTTCGCCGCCTACGCGTCGGTCCCCGTCGGCCTCTGATCCCGACAATTTTCGGCATTAAGCAATCCGGCTAACCCTCGCGGGCAAACCTGCGAGCGTTAACGCGTGCTTTGCCGTATGCCGCCTCCGGACTGGAGTGTGCGGCATGTCAGGTCAAAAAAACGATCGTCTGAGCTGGGTCGATTCCGCCAAGGGGATTTCCATCATCCTCGTGGTGATGATGTATTCCGTGTTCAATGTCGGACAGGATGCCGAGGGCGTTGGCCTGTTCCACTATGTGATCGGCTTCGCCACGCCGTTCCGCATGCCCGAATTCTTCCTCATCTCGGGCCTGTTCCTCGACCAGGTGCTGACGCGCAACTGGCGCGCTTACGCCGATCGCCGCGTCCTCCACTATTTCTACTTCTACGCACTGTGGGCGGTGATCCATCTGGTGCTCAAGGTCGGCATCATGAGCGGCTCGCCGGTCGAGGCCGTGACCGACATGGCCTGGGCGATTGTCGAACCGTATGGCGTGCTGTGGTTCATCTATCTGCTCGCCGCTTTCAGCGCCGTCGCAAAACTCTTCTACGACCTCAAGGCGCCGAAATGGGCCGTGTGGGCGTTCGGCGCCGCGTTCCAGATGGCGCACATTCAGACCGGCAGCTATCTGGTCGATCAGTTCTGCGCCTATTTCGTCTATTTTTACTCGGGCTACATTTTCGCGCCGTGGATCTTCAAGCTCGTCGACACGGCGCTCGCCAACAAACGCATGGCGCTGGTCGGCCTGGGTATCTATGCCGCGATCAATCTCGCGCTGGTCTTTTCGCCCGGCTTCGCGGTGCTGCCCAACGAGATCCAACTCGGCTTCGCCGGTCTGCCCGGAATCCGGCTGATCCTTGCCCTCGCGGGATCGCTGGCGCTTTGCGTCACCGCCGCACTGCTCACCGGCTTCAAAGCGACAGCCTGGCTGCGCTGGCTCGGCGAGCGATCGATCGTGGTCTACCTCGTGTTCGTTCTGCCAATGTCGTTCGCCCGCCTCGGGCTCGCCAAACTCGGCCTCATCCACGACGTGACGCTGTCGAGCTTTCTCGTGATGGTCATCGCCATCGGCGTCTCCGCCGGGCTCTACCTCCTCGTCCAGACCACCGGCCGCGGCAAATTCCTGTTCGAGCGTCCGGCCTGGGCCCACATCCCGGGCACAGCGGGCAGCAAGAGCTACGCGGCCCACGCCGTCCCCGCCGAGTAAATCTTGCAGTCGGCGTCCTTCCCCTGCGCAGCGGGGGAAGGTGTCGCGGAGCGACGGAAGGGCGCGACCACCGCCACCGAGTCCAGTCTCGGCCATTCGAGCGTAGCTCTCATGGCCTTCTCGCTTCAAATCGATCCACTGGATCGATTTGCCCTGCGGGACAACTCGAAGCCCCTCCACCAGCTTCGCTGGTCCCCCTCCCCCGCTTCGCAGGGGAGGATCCCGACTGATGGGCTTGCCATTCAGTCAAAGACTCACGACAAGTCCCCTCATGAAATCAGCTGTTGTCGTCTTCCCCGGCCTCAACCGCGACCGCGATATGATCGCGGCGCTGACGAATATTTCGGGCACTGCCCCGGCGGTCGTCTGGCACAAGGATACCGAGTTGCCGGATGTCGATCTGATCGTCATCCCCGGCGGCTTCTCTTATGGCGACTATCTCCGTGCCGGCGCCATTGCGGCCCGCTCGCCGATCATGGCGGCGATCCGCGCCAAGGCTGCCCAAGGCGTCCATGTGCTGGGCGTCTGCAACGGCTTCCAGATCCTCACCGAGGCCGGTTTGCTGCCGGGTGTCTTGATGCGCAACGCGTCGCTGCGCTTCGTCTGCCGCGAGGTCCGGCTCAAGGTCGAGACCGCTGACAGCGCCTTCACTCGCGGCTACCGCACCGGTCAGGTGATCACGACGCCCGTCGCACATCACGATGGCAATTTCTTCGCCGACGCGACGACCCTCAAGACTATCGAGGACAACGGCCAGGTCGCCTTCCGCTACGCCGAGGGCACCAACCCGAACGGCTCGATGAACGATATCGCCGGCGTGTTCAACAAGAACAAAACCGTCCTCGGCCTGATGCCGCATCCCGAAAATCTGATCGAGAGCGCGCATGGCGGACTCGACGGGCGTGCCCTATTCTCGGGCCTGTTGCAGGTCGCCTGAGGCACTTTATGGCATTGCGAAACTGGTTTGCCGTTCTCGCCATCGTGGTTGGCGTGGTCGGGCTTTATCTCGACTTCAGCATCATCGCCGGGACCGTGACTGCCAGCGCGCTGAACCCGGTACCGCGCTCGCTCGGCAACATGCTGATCTATTATTGGACGTTCCTCACCAATGTCAGCAATCTGGGCCTGCTGCTCGTCTATCTGAGCGATCTGACACGCTGGCGCTGGCTCGGCTGGTTCCGCCAGCCGGTGACGCGGGGCGGGATGGCCGGCATCATGATGCTGGTGATGTTCTTCTATCACTTCATGCTGGCGCCGAATTTGCCACCAGTGCCGCAGGCGATCACCATCTCCAACATCTTGCTGCACTACATCACGCCGATCCTGTTCCTCGTCTGGTGGGCGGTGTTCTGCGTGCACGGCGCGCTGCGGGTACGCGATGTGCCGGTGATGCTGGTGCCAGGCCTGAGCTATGTCGCCTATGTGCTGGTGCGGGGACTGATCGCGGGCGAATACCCTTACACCATCCTCGATCCGAATTTCGCCATCCAGGGACAGGGCGCGCAGGGCTATCTCGGCGTCGGCATCGGGGTGGGTATCCTGGTCGTGCTGGTGGCGATCTTCGACTTGCTCCTCACGATCATAGACGGTCTTATCGCGCGGCGGATGAAACCGGCCTGAGGGGGCGGCAGTGAAGCAGGCGGCGACGTGGATCGGGTTCGTGGTCGGCGCGGCGGCGCTAATCCTGCAGTTCGCCCTCACCATCCCGCTACGCCTCAACAACAGCGACAGCCTCTTCGGCGCGGTGATCTTCTATTTCACCTTCTTCACCATCCTCACCAATCTGGTGCTGGTGCTGATCTACGCCTCCGAGCTCTGGCCGCGCACCTATCTCCACTGGTTCCGCTGGCCGGTGACGCGCGGCATGATGGCGGCCGCGATCGCGCTGGTCGGCGGCTTCTACCATTTCTTCCTCGCGGAGGCGTGGGACCCGCAGGGCTTAGCGCAGGTGGCGGATGTGACGCTGCATTATATCACCCCGATCCTCTATGTGCTGTGGTGGCTCCTTTTCATGCGGCACGGCCTGCTGAAATTCGCGCAGATCCCGTCGATGCTGCTGCCGCCAACGATCTATTTGATCTACGCCATGATCCGCGGCGCCATCGTGGGCGAATACCCCTACACCATCCTCGAGGCCAACCGGCTCGGCTACGCGGCCGTGGCGATCAACGTCGTGCTGGTACTGGTCGCGCTGATCGTCCTCAGCGCCATCGTCGTCGCCATCGATCGTGCCCTGGCCCGCGTCGACATGCCGGGGCGCTGATGGACGAACGCAACGTTCTGGGCGAGCCGCTGCAGCCCTGCTCGGACAACCCGCTGACGGGCTTCTTCCGCAATGGCTATTGCGCCACCGGTCCCGACGATGTGGGCCGCCATGTCGTCTGCGCCGAGATGACCGCCGAGTTCCTCGCCTTCCCCAAGGCGCCCGGCAACGATTTGACGACGACGCGCCCCGAATGGGATTTTCCGGGCATCAAGCCCGGCGACCGCTGGTGCCTCGTCGCCCCGCGCTGGGTCGAAGCGCACGCCGACGGCATGGCGCCACGTGTGGCGCTGCTGTCGACGCACGAAGCCGTGCTGCGCCACGTCGAACTGGCGACGCTCAAGGGTTACGCGCTGGATTTAAGCTAGCCCGCAGCTCTGTAAAACCCGGCCGAAAGGCTGTTTCGACGCAGCCGCATGGGCTATGAGGGGCTGATCGAGCCCTCCCCTCGTTGCGGTGCCATGAGCGTTCCCACTCCCTACGACAACAATCGCGAGATCACGCCGAAACTCGTGGCCGACCACGGCCTGAAGCCGGACGAATACCAGAAGATCCTGAAGCTCATCGGCCGCACGCCGACCTACACCGAGCTCGGCATCTTCTCGGCGATGTGGAACGAGCACTGCTCCTACAAATCTTCGAAAAAATGGCTGCGGACCCTGCCGACCACCGGCCCGCGCGTCATTCAGGGGCCGGGCGAGAATGCCGGCGTCGTCGATATCGGCGACGGTCAGGCGATCGTCTTCAAGATGGAGTCGCACAACCACCCGAGCTTCATCGAGCCCTATCAGGGCGCGGGGACGGGCATGGGCGGCATTCTGCGCGACGTGTTCACGATGGGGGCGCGCCCGGTGGCCGCGATGAATGCGCTACGCTTCGGCGCCCCGTCCCATGAGAAGACCCGTCATCTCGTGTCGGGCGTCGTCGCCGGTGTCGGCGGTTATGGCAATTCCTTCGGCGTGCCGACCGTTGGCGGCGAGGTTGAGTTCGACGAGCGCTACAATGGCAACATTCTCGTCAACGCCTTCGCCGCGGGCCTCGCCGACACCGACAAGATTTTCTACTCCAAGGCCGAGGGTGTCGGCCTGCCGGTCGTCTATCTGGGCGCCAAGAC
>JBDTLB010000013.1:0-28510 GCA_039934955.1 Devosia sp. | reverse complement strand
AGGCGTCGATGCTCTGCTTCACGTCGTAGGGGTAAAAATCATAAGGGCCGGAGAGCCCGACCACCGCCTCGACCTTGCCCCTGAGGCCCGGCGCGCCGAACCGTTCGGGCTGCAGCGCCAGCATCACAGCATTGTAGGCGCCGGCCGAGTGCCCCGCCAAAAACACCCGGTTCGGATCGCCGCCATGCGCCGCGGCATTGGCTTGCAGCCAATTGGCCGCCTGGGCCACATCCTCGACAAAAGCCGGGAAAATCACCTCCGGGAACAGCCGGTAATCGGCCACCGCCACCAGAAAGCCCATGGCGGCGAAGGCCCGGCCGGCAAAGCTGTACTCGGTGCGATCGCCGCTGTCCCAACCGCCGCCATAAACGAACACCAGCAGTGGCAGCAGCCCTGTGGGGTGCTTTGGCCCGTAAAGATCGAGCTTTTGCCGCGGGTTGGGGCCGAAGGCGATGGCGGCGGCGATTTTGCGGCTCAAGGCGTCCTTGGGGACGAAAAAATTGAGCCAACCGAGAGGCGAGTGAGGCATGAGCGGGTCCTTAACAGGAGCAGATACGGAAATCCCAGCTCTTGCGGTTCAACGCTGATCCTGGCCATCGGCAAAAGCCGCCGGGGACGGCCCAATTCCACAACCCGCTAGCGGCTAAGCCGCAAAAACAGACGCCGCCGCCCGAGGGCGACGGCGCTGTCAGCAGAAGATCGTCTTGTGATTAGGCGAGGAAGGGCTTGGCAGCGGCCAGCACCTGCGCCTTGGTCTTGGGCTTGTCGAAGGCCGAGATGTAGCCGGCCTTGCCGATCAGCGGACGCACCGCCGAAGCATGTCGGGCTTCGACCGAGTGGATCTGCAATGCGGTGGTCAGCACCGCGGTACCGGCGAGATTGCCAGCCTGGCCCTTATACGCGGCCACGCCGAGATCCTCGAACGTCGCCGAGAGGGTGGCGAAGGTCTTGAAGTTCGAGAACACGTCGGCGTATTTGCCACCGGCCGTGAAGTCGACCGCCGGGGCTTTGACGGCTGCCGCGCCGAGGGCGCTCTTGAGCAGCGCGACGTGCGCCGTTTCATGACCACCGATCGTATGGAACAGGGCACGGTATTCCGACGGGATCAGGCCATTGGCCTCATTGCCCATTTTGTAGAACGCCGCTTCGAGATATTCGAGTGTCAGCGCGAAATTGAGCACGTCGACCACCTTCTGCGGCAGAGCGCCGGCCGCAAAGGCTTCAGTTGAGGCCGCTGCGAGCAGCAGCGGAGCGCTGCCGAGCGCGATCGCCGGAGCGGCGTAGCGCGCAAACAGATTGCGGCGGCCGGCATCGATGCGTTCGCCGAGGTCCGGATCGATTTCGTCGAGGATGAAATTGTCTTGAATATTCATTGCGTGTCTCCTCAGACCAGAGCGTTGGCGGTGACGGGCGTCTTGATGAACGGCGCTGCCTTGGGCAGCACCTCGGCTGGTGACAGCGCGCCATCGAGGCCCTTCATATCGACATTGCCACCACCGGCGGCTTCCTTGCCGGCGCCGTGCAACATCTCGGCGATCACCGCCGCATGCCGCGCTTCAACCGAAACGATTGAACCGGCGACCGCCAGGTAGGCGACCTCCTTGATCAGCTGGCCGGCGCCATTGTAGGCAGCGACACCCAGATTTTCGAACACATCGGCCGTGCCAAGCACGCTGGCGCGGCTGGTGAAGTCGATCGACGAGAAGTCGACCTCGAGACCCGGAATGGCTTTCTTGCCGAGCGCCTTCTTCAGCGTATCGCGATGCGTAACCTCATGGTCTCGGATCGCCGTGAGCATCTTGCGCTCACCCTTGGTGATACCCTTGTACGGGGTCTTGATCACCTGGGTGTAGAATGCCGCCTCGAGCTGCTCAAGCGCATAGGCATAGTTGAGAACGCCGATATCACCTGAGCCGAGGTCGGCGGCGAGTGCGGCAGAAATGCCGAAGTTCGGAAGCACACTGCCGGCGACGGCGAGTGTGGCTGCAACGCCTGTCCACTTCAGAACGTGGCGGCGGGTTGGCGTAAAGTCTGTCATGGGGATTTCTCCATTGTTTGCCGTGTAGCCATCAGAGCTACGGGACAAGGAGCGGGATAGTTCTGCTTTCGGCTACTAAAACAATGCTCCAAAGCGGGTATGTTTTTGTGATCGGCTGCAACCACCCGGCTCGGCTCGCGTTCGCGGGGAACCGGCAAGAGCAACCTAGTGTGAAGGAACGATTGCGCTTTGAGATCGTTCGCGACGAGCCTTAGCCGGAGGGCTGCGGCAATTTTTGCAGATCCGACTGAGCGCCGAAACTTGGAGGTTCACGGCGCCGTATCCCTTTGACCCTGTATCTAACAATCGAGGTGAAGGTGGACGAGTTCTATCGCGGCTACCGCATTGCCATAAAGCAGTCCGAACGCTGGGTCGCGCGCGTCACCCATGCGCGCGGCACACTGATTTCGATCGATGCAAAAGCGACCGCCGCAGAAGGGTCTGGGCGCTGCCTGGAACGAGCCCGCGCGCTCGTCGACCGTTACATCGCGTTTCTTGAATCGAACGGCATCGACGGCAGGCCGAACTAGGCGCGCTTGAGCAGCGGCGGCTGGAGTTCCTTGACGAGCAACGGCGCGACGTCGGCGGCCTCGAGCGGTTTCGAGAACAGGAAGCCCTGCACCTCATTGCAGCCCTGCTCGCGTACCGCCGCAAGCTGCTCCTCTGTCTCGACGCCCTCGGCGGTCGTCGACATGCCGAGGCTATGGCCGAGCCCGATCACCGCCTTGATGATGGCGAGGCTGTCACCTCGGGTGTCGAGATCGCGCATGAAAGAGCGGTCGATCTTTATCTTGTCGAACGGGAAGGCCCGCAGATAGCTCAGCGACGAATAGCCGGTCCCGAAATCATCCATCGAAATGCGGATGCCGATGGCGCGCAGCCGATGCAGCGTCTGCAGCGTCTGTTCGTTGTCGGTGAGCAGCAATGATTCTGTTATTTCGAGTTCGAGCCGGGTTGGCGGCAGTCCGGTCGACGCCAGGATACCGTGCACGGTCTCGAACAGCCGCTTGTTCTTGAACTGCACCGGCGACAGATTCACCGCGACCCGCACCTTGACGGGCCACAGCACCGCCGCTTCGCAGGCCTCACGCAGCACCCATTCGCCGATCGGCACGATCAGCCCGGTTTCCTCGGCGATCGGGATGAACTCGGCCGGTGAGATCGCTTCGCCATTGTGGGTCCAGCGCAGCAGCGCCTCAAGGCAGGTGACGCGGTTCTCCTTGAGGCCGATCAGTGGCTGAAACACGACGCGCAATTCGTTGAGCGCCAGCGCGGCGCGCAGCCCCGCTTCGATCATGCGCCGCTTCTGGATCGCAGCATCCATGTCTTTTTCGAAGAAATGGTAGGTGGAACGGCCTTCCGATTTTGCACGATAGAGGGCCATATCGGCGTTCTTCATCAGGACGTCCGTCGTCTCGCCATCCTGCGGTGCAAGCGCAATGCCCACGCTGGCGCCGATCGACACCTGGTGTCCGTCGATGATGAAGGGCGCGCTCATGGTCTTGACGATGCGCTCGGCAATCGCGGCGGCGTCGCCGGGCTTGTCGATCGGTTTCAGCAGCAGCGAGAATTCGTCACCGCCGAGCCGCGCCAATATGTCGGTTTCGCGCGTTGTGCCCCACAGCCGCGCCGACGCCTGCTTCAGCACCTTGTCCCCGAGCGCGTGGCCGAGCGTGTCGTTGACCGATTTGAAGTGGTCGAGATCGATGCACAGCACCGCCGCCATCTCGCCGCGCTCGATCAGCGCCTCGGAGGCCGCCATCTCATCGAGGAACTGCGCGCGGTTGGGTAGCTCGGTCAGCGCGTCGTGGCGCGCCAGATGCTGAATCCGGGCCTCCTGTTGGCACTGCTCGGTGATGTCTTCATGCGTCGACACGAACCCGCCATCCTTCATGGGATGGTGCTGCATCTGGATCGTGCGGGTCCCGAACTCGACGACCGTCTTGTCGTACTCACCCCGCGCGATGACGCCGTGGCGCCAGGTGATGTACTCGTCGCGCGTCGACATGTTGCTGGCGTGCATGCCGTTGTCGAACAGATGCCCGAGAATATCGTCGAGCGATGTGCCCGGCCGCACCAGCTCCTCACCCAGATTGTAGATCCGCGCATAGGGCGAATTGCAGATCACCAGCCGCCCCTTGGCGTCGAACATGCAAAGGCCCTGGGAGATGTTGTTGACGGCCGCGTCGAGGCGGATGTTCTGCCGCTCAAGTTCGCGCTTGCGCTTCTGGAAAATCTCGGAACTGGCGATCTCTTCGGTCACGTCCTCATGCGTCACCACCCAGCCGAGGCCAGGCGAATAGACATGGGCGGTCTCGACGGTCCGCCCGCCGCTGAGCAGCTCGCGCGCCTTGGCGCGCATGCCGCCGCGATTGTTCCGCAGCTCTTTCTTGTAGGCCAGAAGGAACTGCGCCGGTGTCTGATCGGGATGGTTGCCGATGTCGGCGCTGAGCTTGACCACCGCCTCGAGCGGCATGTCCTTCTCGATCCTGTCAGCCGGAAAACGGTAGATATCGAGGTAATGGCGGTTCCACATGACCAGCTTGAATTCGCTCGACCACACGCAGAATCCGTACGGGATATTCTCCAGTGCTGCATCAAGCAGCAAAGCGCTATCTGAATGGCCTGCTGCCATTTCCAAGCTCACCGCAACCGTCCCCAACGTCGACGCTTAGCCTCACAAGCTATCGGCCGGGTCTTAAAAACGCTTTAAGGCGCTGCAATCGATTACAAATCCAGCGAATTTTAACGAAGATTGCGGGTTATCGGGCAGCGAAGCGCAGTGCAAGGTCTGGGCTAGGACGTCTTGGCCAGCGCCAGACGCCGCGCCGCGTAGGTCTTGAGGCGCAGCCCGTTGAGCTTGATGAAGCCTTCGGCGTCGTGATGGTCATAGGCCACCGCGCCCTCCTCAAAGGTCACCAGATCCATCGAGTAGAGCGAATTGGGCGAGGTTCGGGAGATGACATTGGCCGAGCCCTTGTAGAGCTTCAGCGTCACCTCGCCGGCAACGAAGCGCTGCGTGTGGTCGATCGCCGCCTGCAGCATCTCGCGGTCCGGCGAGTACCAGAAGCCGTTATAGATGAGCTCGGCATATTTCGGCATCAGTTCGTCTTTTAGATGCGCCTCGCCGCGATCGAGCGTGATCGATTCGATGCCGCGATGCGCCGCAAGCAGGATCGTGCCGCCCGGCGTCTCATAGAGGCCGCGGCTTTTCATGCCGACGAAACGGTTCTCGACCAGATCGAGCCGGCCGACACCGTGCTTGCCGCCCAATTCGTTCAGCCGGGTCAACAGCATGGCGGGCGACAGCATCTCGCCATTGACGGAGACCGGATCGCCCTTCTCAAATCCGATGGTGATGATCTCGGGCGTATTCGGCGCCTTTTCGGGATCAACGGTGCGCTGCGGCACGTAATCGGGCGCCGGCACTGAAGGATCCTCGAGCACCATGCCCTCGGACGAGGTGTGGAGCAGATTGGCGTCGACCGAGAACGGCGCTTCGCCGCGCTTGTCCTTGGCAATCGGAATCTGGTGCTTTTCGGCATAATCGAGCAGCGCCGTGCGGGAGCGGAGGTCCCATTCACGCCACGGCGCGATGACTTTGAGCCCGGGGTTCAGCGCATTCGCGGTGAGTTCGAACCGCACCTGATCATTGCCCTTGCCGGTGGCGCCATGGGCGATCGCATCGGCGCCGACGTCTTCGGCGATCTCGACCAGGTGCTTGGCGATCACCGGGCGGGCGATCGAGGTGCCCAGCAGATATTGACCTTCATAGAGCGCGTTGGCGCGGAACATCGGGAACACGAAATCGCGGACGAATTCCTCGCGCACATCGACGATGCGGATGTCCTTGATGCCAAACATCTCGGCCTTCCTGCGGGCCGGCTCGAGTTCCTCACCCTGACCGAGGTCGGCCGTGAACGTCACGATCTCGGCCTGGTAGTGCTCCTGCAGCCATTTGAGCATGATCGACGTGTCGAGGCCGCCCGAATAGGAGAGGACGATTTTCTTGATGTCTTTGCTCATTTTATCCTGCGGCATACGCTGACCGAAAATCGGCATCCACTTTTCGGGCGTACGCGAATAAGCCCGTTTTCCGGGCTTTTGCCCGGGGATTTGCTCTGCGCTCCCTATAGTCAAGCGGGCCCGGCCATGCAATGACCGGCAAATGCCCAGTTTCATTCCCGATATCGGTACGATCCTCGCTTTCGCGCTCGCCGCGGCGGTGCTGGCGATCACGCCGGGCCCCGACATGGCGGTGCAGTTGAGCCGCACCGTCAATTATGGCCGCAGCCACGGGCTGGCGGTCGGATTTGGGGCGATGAGCGGGATCGCGGTGCACACGACGCTGGTGGCGCTCGGTATTTCGGTGCTGCTCGTCGCCGCGCCGCTGGCGTTCTTCGTGCTCAAAATCGCCGGCGCCGGCTATCTGATCTGGCTCGCCTATCAGGCGATCGTGCATGGCGGCGGGCTGAAAATCGCGGCCGCTGCGCCGAAAGTGCCGACGCTGAAGCAGAGTTTTATGACCGGGGTCGGCATCAATTTGCTGAACCCCAAGGTCGTGCTGTTCTTCGTGACTTTCCTGCCGCAATTCGTCGACAGGCACGACCCCGGAGCGCCGGGAAAGCTGTTCTTCCTCGGCGCCGAGTTCATCCTCGTCTCGATCCCCCTGATGGTCGCGACGGTGCTGCTGGCCGAGCAGCTAACGCAGGCGCTGACCCGCACCAAATGGGTGCAGCGCGCACTCAACTATTCCTTTGCCGCGGTGTTCGCGACATTCGCCGCCGTGATCCTCACTGCACAGGCGCGGCATTGAGCACTGCCCGATGAACTACCGCCACGCCTTCCACGCCGGCAATTTCGCCGATGTGATGAAACACATCACGCTGACCCGGCTGATCGAATATCTGAAGCTGAAGCCCGCCGCGTTCCGGGTGATCGACACTCATGCGGGCCTCGGCCGATATAGCCTGACCGGCGACGAGGCGAGGCGCTCGCCCGAATGGCAGGACGGCATCGGCAAACTGCTGAAGGCCAGTCTGCCCGACAAGGCCGCCGCACTCATCCAGCCTTACCTCGACGTGGTCGCAGCCGAGAACCCCAACGGCACGCTTGCCCGCTATCCCGGCTCGCCGCTGATCGCCCGCAAACTGTTCCGTCCACAGGACCGGCTGTCGGCGCTGGAGCTCCACCCCAGGGATGCGCGCGAACTGGGCAAGCTCTTTGTCGGCGACGTGCAGGCGCGCATCACCGCGCTCGATGGCTGGCTGGCGCTCAACGCCTATGTGCCGCCCAAGGAGAAGCGCGGCTTGGTGCTGATCGACCCGCCTTTCGAGGAAGACGACGAATGGGCGCGCCTCGTCGATGGGCTGGGCAAGGCGCACAAGAAATGGGCGACCGGGCTCTATGCGCTGTGGTATCCGCTCAAGGAAGTCCGTGAGGTCAACGCCTTCATCGCCGACCTCAAGGCCACGGGCATCCCCCGCATGATGCGCGTGGAGTTGACCATCGACCGGCCGACGACGCCGCCCAAGCTCTATGGCTCAGGGCTGATCCTCGTAAACCCGCCCTTCACGCTCGAGGCCGAGTTGAACATCATTCTACCGGCGCTGGCCAAAGCCCTCGCCGAGGGCCGCGGCGGCCATCGGGTCGAGTGGGTCCGGGGCGAAGCCTAGGCCAGAACGGCGGTACGCCACGGTATTGCCACGAATCATCCGGGATCGTCGGCATGAACCCAAGATAAATGCGGCCCTCATTGGCGGTTCAATCCGGTTGCGCAATTTAGGCGGCAACAGACGGGAATGGCCCGTCGCCAAACTGAGAACTTCACCATGACCAATCTCACCAAACTGGCGCTGGTGGCCGTTGTTGCCCTGACGGCCTCGACCTCGATCGCCTCTGCCATGCAGATCAAGGTCCCGCAACCCAACAAGCCGCACACTCACTCGAACATGACCATCGAGTGCCGCGTTCGCGACGACAATTTCTGGATCATCAATTTTGGCGACAAGAACCTCGATTCGGGCCTGCAGATCGCATGGCGTTCGCCCGCGACCGATGATTCGGGCGTCGTCCTGCTGCCCAAGATGCTGGCGCCTGGCGACGAAGTGAAACTCGCCGGCGTGCTGACCGACTTCGCCAATGGTGGCGACCCGTGCTCGGCCGCACTGGTCTGATCGACCTGAAGCCGGGAGCTCGATCTCCCGGCTTTCTCTCTAGCCGATCTCCGCAATGATCGGCGGCAACTCCGCCAGATCGCGGATCAGCCGGAAGTGCGTCATGTCCTCGGGGCGGTCATGATGATCGAGCTCCCAAGTGTAGTCCGACGGCACATGCACGCCCCAGGCGCCCGCCTCGAGCGCCGGCACCACGTCGGAGGCGAGCGAATTGCCCACCATCAGGGCATGCGCCGGACCGTCGGCATGGCGGGTGAATATCCGCTGATAGGTCGCCGGGGATTTTTCCGAGACGATCTCGACCGCGTCGAAATACTCGCCAAGGCCGGACGCAGCAAGCTTGCGTTCCTGGTCGAAGAGATCGCCCTTGGTGATGAGGATCAACTTGTGATCGGACGCCAGCGCACTGAGCGTCACCTCGACATGCGGCATGGTCTCAATCGGGTGGCGAAGCATTTCGCGGCCCGCCTCGATCACTTCGCCGATGACACGTCCGGGCACCTTGCCCTCGGTCATCTCGACGGCGGTTTCGATCATCGACAGCATGAAGCCTTTGACGCCAAAGCCGTAGTGCAGAATATTGCGCCGCTCCGCCGCCAGCAGATGCTCGGCCAGATGATGTGGATCGGCATAGGGCTGCAGCAGCTCCTGGAAACGCGCGGTGGTCAGCTTGAAGAAACGCTCGTGATGCCAGAGCGTGTCGTCGGCATCAAAACCGATCGCCGTCAGATCAGGCACCGCTCAGCGCCTCGCGGTCGAGCTTCGAGAGCCGCTCGGTCTCGCTCTTGAGCTGACCGCAGGCGGCGAAGATATCGCGGCCGCGCGGCGTGCGCACCGGCGAGGCATAGCCGGCCTTGTTGACGATATCGGCGAATTTCTCGATCCGCGCCGACGACGAACAATCGTAATTGGTGCCCGGCCACGGATTGAACGGGATCAGATTGATCTTGGCCGGAATGCCGCTGAGCAGCCGCACCAGCTCGCGTGCGTCGGCATCGGAGTCATTGATGTCCTTGAGCATCACATATTCGAAGGTGATGCGGCGCGCATTGCTCAGGCCCGGATAGTCGCGGCAGGCCTGAATCAAATCCTTCAGCGGATATTTCTTGTTGATCGGCACCAGCATGTCGCGCAGATCGTCGCGCACGGCATGCAGCGAGATCGCCAGCATCGCACCGATCTCGCGGCCGGCCGGTTCGATGAACGGCACGACGCCCGACGTCGACAGTGTGATCCGGCGCTTGCTCAGCGAGATGCCGTCTTCGGCCGAGGCAATCAGAATGGCGTTCTTGACGTGCTCGTAATTGTAGAGCGGCTCGCCCATGCCCATCATTACCACATTGGTGATGGCGCGATTGTCGCCCTCGCTGCCGCCCGAACCGCGCGGCGCCGGAACCAGCCCGCCATCGTCGGGTCGGACGCCACCGGGGAAATCCCCCAGCCGCTCGCGCGCCATCAGGACCTGCCCAAGGATTTCGCCGGCGGTGAGATTGCGCACCAGCGTCTGTGTGCCGGTGTGGCAGAACGAACAGGTGAGCGTGCAGCCGACCTGCGAGCTGACGCACAACGTGCCGCGACCGGACTCTGGGATATAGACGGTCTCAATCTCGACCGGCGGCAAATTCGGGTTCTTCGGATCGCGGTAGCGGAACAGCCATTTGCGCGTCCCGTCGACCGAGATCTGCTCGGTGACGATCTCGGGGCGGTCGAGCAGGAAATTGTCGGCGAGAATCTGCCGAAAACCCTTCTGGATGTTGCTCATCCGCTCGAAATCGGTGACGCCGTTGACGTAGATCCAGTTCCACAATTGGCTGGCGCGCATCTTGGCTTCGAGCGCGTCGAGCCCGATAGCACCGAGCGCATCGCGCATCTGCGGTTTCGTCAACCCGACGAGCGAGCTCCGCCGCGGCGCAGCCGGGCGCGCAGTGTTGCTCGCATGATCGAGGTTGAGGGCGATGCTCATTGGGTCGTCCGGGATTTAGGCGCGGCCCTCTAACATAATGCACCCGCGGACGCAAAAAAGCCCTAGCAGCCGCTGTCGATTGCCTTGCTTGCGGCGGTAGCGCCCGACAGCGAGAAGGTCTCGTTGACCAGAATGCCCTTGTCGGTGGTGCCCTGGACGACGACCGTCTGGCCGGCCCGCATGGCGCCCGCAAGGCTGTCGTTCTGGCTCGCATCGAGCAGCCAGGCCGCGTCCTTCTGGGTGAACAGATCAAAACTCTTGCCGCCAACCGCGAGGGTTGCCGGCTGATCGGGCGCGAATTCGAAGCCGGCGACGAGGTTGAGTTCGTTGGCCACGTTCTCGGACGGCCGGTGCGTCAGATAGAGATAAGCTTGCGTGTAACCGTCGGGCGAAGGATCGATGCTTGCTGGCTTGCTCATTGCAAAGCACACGGCGCCCGCGCCTTCGGAGGCCGAAAAGGCTGCCCAATCCTTAAACGTACCGATCTGCGTCACCGACTGCGCCGAGGAAGCTCCCCCAAGGCCCAAGGCGATGGCGAAGCCAAGCAACAGAACGGCGGCAAGACGAGCGAGCATGAGGCCTCGAGGCTGGAAGATGCGGGTGCGGAGCTCAACGAGTGAACCCCTTCTATGTTCCGCTTAAGGGCAGGCCTTGTCGATGGCATCCATGGCGGCAGTGACACCGGACAGCGAATAGGTGTCGGCGGTCTTGGTCCCCTTGGCCGAAGTGCCGTGCACGACGAGCTTGGTGCCCTTCTTGAGCGACGCGACGAACCCCGCCTCGTCATCCATGCTGGCGAGCCAGGCCGCCTCGTTGTCCTTGATCGGGGTCGCCGGATCGTCCTGGATCGACTTCATCGGATAGGATTTGCCGTCGATATCGGCGCTGTGGGTGAAGCTATCGGAGGTCGGCATCATCGGATAGCCAATCAGCGTCTGCACCTCGTTGCGCACCTTGCGGAACACCGGATTGCCGCTCTTGTCCTTGGCGGCCGTGCCGTCGGCGTTGATCGCCGGCGCCTTGTCGCGATGGATGATGAGAAAGTGCGCCGGATCGCGATTGATCGGCTTGCCATTGACCTGCGTCGGCTCGGAGCTATCGGGCGCCGCGGAGACAAAGCAGATCTTGCCGTAGTCGTCCTGCCCCTGCCAGGCCGTCCAGGCTTTGAAGGAGCCCAGATTGGTGGGCGCAGCCTGCGCGAACGCGGGCGCTGCCGCGAGACAGAGAGCAGTGGCCATAATGCCGGTTAAGACCCGGCGCCGCATCGAAGTCATGTTCTGAATACCCCTGAACAAGCAGCTGGCAGAACGCGATGCGTCCAAAACTGCCACGGTATGGTTACCAAGGTCTCAAAGCCCGGGCCCGCATTGAATGATCGGCAGGATCATTGCCAATCGTGTCGGCAATTTGACGCCGGATTTGCTGAGGATTTGTGTCGCCCCAACGGCGTTAACGCGGGGTTAACGCCGCGCGGTTCGTGCAGCGTCCGTTCAGGCGGCCAGCGGATAGGATTGCTCGACCAGATACGGCCCACCACCCACCGAGGCTTTCGAGGAAAACAGCACGAACCGACCGACCTTGAACTCGAGCGGCGTGAAATGGCCGGCATCGTGGATAAAATCGGCGATCTCGGGCGCAAATGCGCCTCGCAGCCGGGCCAGCGACACATGCGGCACAAATTTGCGGCCCTCCGGGTCGAGGCCGACCCGGCGTAGCACCCGCTCATGCGCCGATTGCAGCCGTTGCAGCGCCTCGTTGTTCTCGGCGCCGGCATAGAGCGCCCGCGGCTTATCGCCGCCGAAGACCCCCAGATGCGACAGCCGGACGCGGAAACCCTCGGAATTGCTGACCCGGTCGAGCTCGTAGCTCACCTCGTCGGCGACATGATTGTCGACGTCGCCGATGAAGCGCAGCGTGATGTGATAATTTTCGGGGTCGATCCAGCGCGCTCCGGAGAGGCCACCGCGCTTGAGCGAAAGGGCAAGTTGCAAATCGTACGGTATTTCTAGGCCGGTGAAGAGCCTGGGCAACGGACCCGCCCCCTTGCGCAACGATTCGCCGCTTTGAAATTAGCATAGCGAGTCGGGGCCGCAAGGGTGTGACAGACCTTCAAACCCTCGCCGCTAAGCCCTTGGCGTGGCTGGGTTACACTTTGTTAAGGCGACGTTCGGCCCTTGTTTTAGACAAGACCTCCCTCCATATTCCGTGCAAGTCTCAACTTATGGGACAATCCGAAAGGGGAAACGACCATGGCTGAATTCGACCGTCCGTCTGTCTCCGCACGGCCAGGAACCGTTGCGGACGTTGACCAGGGCCTGCGGAGCTACATGCTCAAGGTCTACAATTACATGACCATCGGCCTCGTGATTACAGGCGTTGTCGCGTACGGCGCCTTCGCCGCTGCGGTCACGCAGGTGAACGGCCAGATCACCGGCCTCACCAGCTTCGGCGGCCTGCTTTTTGAGAGCCCGCTGCGCTGGGTTGTCATTCTTTCGCCCCTCGCGTTCGTGCTGGTGCTGAGCTTCGGCATCAACAAGCTTTCGGCCGGTATGGCGCAATTGCTGTTCTGGCTGTTCGCCGCCGTAATGGGCCTGTCGTTGAGCTCGATCTTCCTGGTCTATACCGGCCAGTCGATTACCCAGGTGTTCTTCATCACCGCCGCCACCTTCGGGGCGATGAGTCTCTACGGGTACACCACCAAGCGTGATCTCACCGGCATCGGCTCCTTCCTGATCATGGGCCTGTTCGGCCTGATCATCGCGTCGATCGTCAATATCTTCCTCCAGTCGAGCGGGTTGGGCTTTGCCATCTCGATCATCGGCGTGCTGATCTTTGTGGGCCTCACCGCGTGGGATACCCAAAAGATCAAGAACAATTACGATGTCGGTCTTGGCGCCGAAGTGCTGGCGAAGGGCGCCATCATGGGCGCACTGAGCCTCTACCTCGACTTCATCAACATCTTCCTGTTCCTGCTCCGCATCATGGGCAACAACCGGAGCTAAACTGGCCGACCTAGGAAGATTGGAATTGGGCAGGGCCGCGGTCTAGAAAGATCGCGGCCCTTTCCTTTGCCGAGCTGACCATGTCCACCATCAAACTCCGCCCCTATACGCCTGCCGACATCCCGGCCGTGACCCGCATCTACGGCCATTATGTCCGCGACACGGTGATCACCTTCGAGACCGAAGAACCCGACGAAGCCGAGATGGCCAACCGCTTCGCCACGATCGCCGGTAAGGGCCACCCGCTGCTGATCGCCGAGGATGCCGGCGAAACTATCGGCTACGCCTACGCCTCGACCTACCGGCCACGGGAGGCCTATCGCTTCACCTGCGAGGACTCGATCTATCTCGCGCCAGAGGCGGTCGGCAAAGGCCTCGGCGGCACCCTGCTTGCCGCACTGCTCGACCAGAGCAAAAAATTCGGCTTCCGGCAGATGCTGGCGGTGATCACCGCCGAGCGCGCCAATTCCATCCGGCTGCACGAAAAGCACGGCTTCCGGATGATCGGCCACTATCCCGAACTCGGCTACAAATTCGACCGCTGGCTCGATATCGTCCACATGCAGCGCGCGGTGTGAGGGCTTGACGTGACATTTCTTGTACGTACATTAAATGGTGTTTCATGGACTCGTACGCATGGGACGAGACGAAATACGCGATCAATCTGGCCAAACACGGCATCGCGTTCGAACAGATCGAACAATTCGATTGGTCGAAGGCGGTGTTTCGGCTGGATAGGCGTCGCGACTACGGTGAAATACGCCGCCTCGCGTTTGGTCGGATCAATGAGCAGGGATATGCGCTTGTCTTCGTGATCCGGGGAGACAAGGTTCGGCTCATCAGCCTGCGTCGCGCCAGAGATAAGGAGTTGCAAGACTATGGACTCTAGAGAACTCAGCCCGCCGCCACCCGACTTTGACGACGATGCGCCAATCCTGACCAAGGACGAGATCAAGGAACTCCGGCCGGCGCGTGAGATGTTCGAGGAGCTTGGCATCCCGATGCCCGTGCTGCGCGGGCGACCAAAGACTGAAACGCCCAAGCAATCGGTGACGATGCGACTCGATGCCGACGTCCTCGCCCGCTACAAAGCAACCGGTCCCGGCTGGCAGACCCGCATGGGCGAGGTGTTGGCCAAGGGGGCACCGAAGGCGAAACGCGCCTAGCGCACCACCGCCAGCTCCAGCACACGCAACACCGTTTCGAGCTCGTGGCTGCGCTTCAGCACGCGGCCATCCTCGATGGTGACCATGTACTGGCCCTGCTTGTTGCGCAGTTTCGGGTTCTTCTCGATGACGTAAAGCGGCCGCTCGGAAGCGCGCTTGTAGATCGAGAACAGTGCCCGGTCTTTGAGGAAGTCGATCGCGTAGTCGCGCCAGTCGCCCGAGGCGACCTTGCGGCCGTAGAGGTTGAGGATGGTGTTGAGCTCACGCCGGTCGAACCCAACATAGGGCTTCTGGCGGGGCGGCTGTGGGCCGCCGGGATTGAGAAAATCGAGTAGCTCTGCGGAACGCTGCTGTGGTTCGGCCTCGGCCATCAGGCATCCTTCGTGACGATAAGGTCATGATTGCGGGAAAATCGCCGATGCGCAAGCCGCCGCCCGCGGGGACATCGTGACGGCGTTGATCGGCCTTTCCGGGTGGTAATGAATCTTCCAAATTTGGTCACATTCTTTCCGCGCTTCGGCCCGATTGGCCGATCAGTCTCTCCCCATTGCCTCCAGTGATCGGCACCGGGCTGACCGAGCCCCCAAACCATGATGCCCGGTGCCGATCACATTCTTCCATGCACCATCAGTCATCCTCCCGTCGGCGCAAGCCGACGGGAGACTGCTTTTTGGCGGATGCTTGGAGGTCGCCGAGGGCGCTAGAGCTGGACGCTCGCGGCGCCGAGGATGGCGCCGGGCAGGCCATCCTTGTCGGTCTGCACCAGGATCACCGCGCCATTGCTGCCATTGGCCTGGAGCTCGCTGAGCGGCAGCTTGAGATGCGTGCCGGTGACCGGATCCCACATCCCCAGCATCTGCCGGCTGGTGACGATCTGCGTGTAGTCCACGGTCCGGCCGGCATTCTCGCCACGCTCGATCATGACCTTCGCGTGATCCTTGAAGGTGACGAGCCACACCATCGCACTGCCGCCGCCGGCCTGCGCGCCGACATTGACGTCGAGCATCTTGTTGCCGACGGTGAGCGCCACCGGCAGATCGAGCTTCGCGGCGCCAAGCGCACCGGTGACTTCGCCATCGCGCGAACCGACAACACCCTTGCTGCCATTGACGATCATCTGCGGCGTATAGATCCGCGACGTCCCCCAACTCTCCGAATATGACCGCTGCAGGTCTGAATTGGCTTTCGCGCCAAAGGTATCGGCCCAGCCGATATAGTCCCAATAATCAACATGATAGGCGAGCGTGATGACGTCGGGCTGCTTGCCCAGATCACTGAGCTTGGCGTCCGCCTGCGGGCAGGAGGAACAGCCCTGCGAGGTGAACAGCTCCACAACGGCCTTGGGATGACTGCGCACCTCCGCCCCAACCGCGGGCAAGGCGATCAGCGTAATCGCCAGAACGGCGGAAAGGAGGGCAGTCGATTGCATGCCGCATATCTAGGCAAGTCGCAGCTGAACTGCGAGTCAATTTGACGTGTCGGACCGGTGAAGGCGGCGGCGGCTTACGCCGCCACCAGGTTCCGCAGCACGTAATGCAGGATGCCGCCGTGGCGGTAGTAGTCGAGTTCGTTGATCGTATCGATTCGGCAACGAGTGACCGCTTCCTTCACGGAGCCGTCCGCCGAGGTGATCCTGACGGTCACGGCGCAGCGCGGCGTCAACTCCGTCAGCCCCTCGATCGAGACCGTCTCGGAGCCGTCGAGGCCCAGCGTCTGCCAGCTCTCGCCGTCGGCGAACTGCAGCGGCAGCACGCCCATGCCGATCAGATTGGAGCGATGGATCCGCTCGAACGATTGTGCGATGACGGCACGCACGCCGAGCAGCCGCGTACCCTTGGCGGCCCAGTCGCGCGACGAGCCGGTGCCGTATTCCTTGCCGGCGAAGACGATCAGCGGCGTGCCCTGCTTCTGGTACGCCATCGCGGCGTCGTACATCGGCATGGTCTCGCCGCTCGGGCCCTTGCTAAAACCGCCTTCTACCCCCGGCACCATCTGGTTCTTGATGCGGATGTTGGCGAAGGTGCCGCGCATCATCACTTCATGATTGCCGCGGCGTGCTCCGTAGGAATTGAAGTCCTTCGGCGCCACCTGCCGCTCGACCAGATACTGGCCGGCGGGGGTGCCGGCCTTGAACGAGCCGGCGGGCGAGATGTGATCAGTGGTGATTGAATCGAGGAAGAGGCTGAGGATGCGGGCATCCTTGATGTCGGTGACCGGATCGGGCGTCATCGACATGCCCTCGAAATAGGGCGGGTTTTGCACATAAGTTGAAGCACTGTTCCACCGATAGGTCTCGCCGCCATCGACCGCGATGCCCTGCCAGTTCTTGTCGCCCTTGAACACGTCGGAGTAGCGGCCGAGGAACATCTGCGGTGTGATCACCTTGCGGACGATCTCGCTCACTTCGGCGTTCGACGGCCAGATGTCGCGCAGATAGACCTTCTGGCCATTGCTACCGGTGCCGAGCGCATCGGTTGCTACATTGACGTTGAGCGAGCCGGCGATTGCGTAGGCGACGACCAGCGGCGGCGAGGCCAGGTAATTGGCCCGCACGTCGGGGTTCACGCGGCCTTCGAAATTGCGGTTGCCCGAGAGCACCGAGGCGGCGACCAGATCGTTCTCGCTGATGCATTCGGAGATGGCGGTCGCCAGCGGCCCGGAATTGCCGATGCAGGTGGTGCAGCCATAGCCCACCAGGTTGAAGCCCATCGCGTCGAGATCGGCGCTCAGACCGGCGGCATTGAGATAGTCGGTGACCACCTGCGAGCCGGGGGCCAGCGAGGTCTTGACCCACGGCTTGACCTTGAGGCCGAGCGCTCGGGCTTTCCGCGCCACAAGGCCCGCAGCGATCAGCACCGAGGGATTGGAGGTGTTGGTGCACGAGGTGATCGCAGCGATCACCACATGGCCGTCGTCGATCTTGTAGCTCTCGCCCCTGACCGGGAACGCGGCCTCTTCGGGGGTGTCGTCGAACCCGGTGGCGCCTTCGTCGATAAAGCGCGACTCGCCGACCGATTCAGGCAGCTTGGTGCGATCCTTGCGGCCACCCGCGATGTCCTTGAGGGCTTCCCGGAACCTCGGCGCGGCGTCCTTGAGCGAGACGCGATCCTGCGGCCGCTTCGGGCCGGACAGCGAGGGGACCACGGTGGTGAGATCAAGCTCCAGTGTGTCGGTGAAAATCGGATCGGCAGACTTCGTGTCGCGGAACATGCCCTGCGCATCGGCATAGGCTTTGACCAGCGCCACCCGCGTCGCATCGCGGCCCGACGTTTCGAGATAGCTTAACGTATCCCGATCGATCGGGAAGAAGCCGCAGGTCGCGCCGTACTCAGGCGCCATGTTGGCGATCGTCGCCTGATCTTCGAGGCTGAGGTAGTCGAGGCCCGGCCCATAGAACTCGACGAACTTGCCGACGACGCCCTTCTTGCGCAGCATCTCGGTGACTGTGAGCACCAGATCGGTGGCGGTGATGCCCTCATTGATCCGGCCGGACATCTTGAAGCCGACGACTTCGGGGATCAGCATCGTGATCGGTTGACCCAGCATCGCGGCTTCCGCCTCGATGCCGCCGACGCCCCAGCCGAGCACCGCCAGACCGTTGACCATCGTGGTGTGGCTGTCCGTGCCCACCAGCGTATCCGGATAGGCGATGGTCTCGCCGGTCTCGTCGTCCTTTTTGGTCCACACCGTCTGCGCCAGATATTCGAGATTGACCTGGTGGCATATGCCGGTGCCGGGGGGAACAACCCGGAAATTGTCGAACGCCTTCTGGCCCCAGCGCAGGAACTCGTAACGCTCGCCATTGCGTTCATATTCGAGCTCGACGTTCTGGTGGAAGCTGAGCGGCGAACCGAACGAATCGACCATCACGGAATGGTCGATGACCAGATCGACCGGCACCAGGGGATTGATCTTCTGCGGATCGGCGCCAAGCTTGGCAGTCGCGTCGCGCATTGCCGCGAGATCGACCACCGCCGGAACGCCGGTGAAATCCTGCATCAGGACGCGCGCCGGGCGGTACGAAATCTCGTGCTCGGACGTGCGGGTTCCGAGCCATTGGGCGATCGCCATGATGTCGGCCCTGGTGACCGTCACGCCATCTTCGAAGCGCAGCAGATTCTCCAGCACCACCTTCATCGAGTGCGGCAGCTTGGAGATTCCCGGGAGTCCGTTTTTCTCGGCCAGCGGCAACGAATAATAGGTGTAGGTCTTGTCCTCGACCGTGAGAGTGGTCTTGGACTTGAAGCTGTTCAGCGATTGGGTCACGGGTCCGCCTGTCGAGATGTGTTCAGGGACACCACGGCAGTCCTGGCGCTTGGGACTGGCAGGACTGGGGGCAGTCTGGAAGCGTTCCAGACTTTGGGGCGTTATAGTCAATGAACATGGCGCTTGCCAGTGCGGATCGCACCCCGATAGGCATTGCGGCCATGAATGGGCCAAAACCCTTGCTGACCGTCGAAAATCTTGCCCTCAGTCGGGGCGGGCGACGTCTTTTCGAGGCGATCGAATTTGGGCTCGCGCCCGGGCAATTGCTGCTGCTGCGCGGCCCCAACGGCGCCGGCAAATCCAGCCTGCTGCTGGCGCTCGCGGGGATCTTGCGACCCGATAGCGGCACGATCGACTGGTACGCCATCGAACCACCGAAACTGCACCTCATCGGCCACCAGCCGGGCGTCAAGGCGCGGCTGACGCTGACCGAGAATCTGGCGTTCTGGCGCGCCGTCAACGGCCCGGACGGGGCGTCGCCCGAGGCGGCGCTCGAGGCGGTCGGTCTCGGCGGCCTCGGTGGGCTCGATTCAGGCTATCTGAGCGCGGGCCAAACTAAGCGGTTGGCCCTCGCCCGGCTGCTGGTAACCGACCGCAAGATCTGGCTGCTCGACGAACCTGCCGCCTCGCTCGACGCCGAGGGCGACGCGCTGGTGGCAAATCTCATCGCTGGCCGGCTGAGCACCGGCGGTGCGGTGATTGCCGCAACCCATGACAATATTGCCGGGGCAACGCAGACGCTGCTGTTAGGGCCCACCCCATGAGCGCCCTCGTCGCCATCATCGGCCGCGATTTGAAGCTCGCCACCCGCACCGGCGGCGACGCGCTGACGCTGGTGCTGTTCTTCGTCATGGCGGCCGCCATCATGCCGTTCGCCATCGGGCCGGACCGGGTGCTGCTGGCCAAACTGAGCCCCGCCATCATCTGGATTGCGGCGTTCCTCAGCATACTGCTCGGCCTCGACCGGCTGTTTCGCGCCGACGAGGATGACGGCACGCTGCTGCTGCTCCACCATGCGGCAATCCCGCTCGAATTGGTGGTGGCCGGCAAGGTGCTCGCCCATTGGCTGCTGACCGCCCTGCCGCTGCTGATCGCAAGCCCGCTGCTCGCGGTCCTGCTGTCGATGGATGCCAGCTTGTGGGCGAAAACCGTGCTGGCGCTGCTGCTCGGCACCCCGGCGCTGACGGCGTTCGGGGTGATCGGCGCGGCGGTGACGGTATCGCTGAAGCGCGGCGGGCTGCTCGCCCCGGTGCTGATCCTGCCGCTCTGCATTCCGGTGCTGATTTTCGGCGTGGCACTGGTCGCGGCGCCCGAGGGCAGCAGCGCCGCTTTGCTGTTCTTGTCGGCGCTTAGCCTCGTTTCCGTGGCGTTTTGCCCGTTTGCCGCCGCGCTGGCGCTCAGGGTAGGATCGGAATAATGACCGAAATTGCCACCCAACCACCCAAGCCGAACTGGTTTTCACGTCTTGCCCACCCCGGCAATTTCATGGGGTGGAGCAAGCCGATCCTGTGGCCGCTCGGCATCGTCACGGCGGCAATGTTCGCCGTCGGGCTGTGGTTTGCGCTGCTCAACTCGCCGGCCGACTACCAGATGGGCGAGACCGTCCGGATCATGTACATCCACGTCCCCAACGCCTGGCTCAGCCAGTTCGTTTACGGCGTGATGGTTGTGGCATCGCTCGGCACACTGGTCTGGCGCCACCCGCTTGCGGATGTCGCCGCCAAATCCGCCGCGCCGCTCGGCGCGACCTTCACCACGATGGCGCTGTTTTCCGGCGCGCTCTGGGGCCGGCCGACCTGGGGCACATTCTGGGAATGGGACGGGCGAATGACCTCGACTCTCGTTCTGCTGTTCATCTATCTCGGCATCATTGCTCTGTGGCGCGCCTTCGACGACCAGCTTCGCGCCGCCCGCATCGTCGCCATCGTAACGCTGGTTGGCGCGCTCGATATTCCGGTGATCAAATTTTCGGTCGACTGGTGGAACACGCTGCATCAACCCGCATCGATCCTCACCCCGACCGGGCCAAAAATGCCCGGCTCGATCCTCACCCCGCTGTTCGTCATGATGTTGGCCTTCACGCTGCTCTTTGTGCTGCTGCATCTGGTTTCGATGCGCACCGAGATCCTGCGCCGCCGCGCTGAATCGCTCAGCCGGCAGGCCGCCGCCAAGGGTGCCGTCTGATGGAAAGCCACGCGCAGGACACGATCTTCATCGTCTGGGCCTATCTCGGCGTTGGGCTGGTGACCCTCGGGCTGATCGCCGTCGTCGGGTGGCAATCCCGTCAGGTGAAGGCAAAACTCGCCGCGCTCGAGGCGCAGGGCATCCGCAGGCGTTCGGCTTGAAACAGCCGGTCCGGATTGCGCTGGCGCTGCTGCCGCTTGTGGCGCTGGTGGCGCTGATCGCGGTGTTCGCCCTCAACATCGACCGCGATCCCTCGCTGGTGCAGTCGGCGCTGATCGACAAGCCGGCGCCGGCGTTCACCCTGCCGGCCGTCAGCGGCCTGCCGGTCCCCGGCTTCGACGCGGCAAAACTTCTCGGCCAAGTGACGGTCGTCAACGTCTTTGCCAGCTGGTGCATCCCCTGTCGCGACGAACACAAGGTGCTCGAGGCGCTGAAGCAGAAAACCGGCATCGCGCTTTACGGCATCAACCAAAAGGACGCCGCCGAGAACGCCGCAGCGTTCCTCGCCCAACTCGGCAACCCCTATGACGCAGTGGGCGCCGATTCCGACGGCCGCGTTTCGATCGACTGGGGCGTCTACGGCGTGCCCGAAACCTTCATCGTCGACGCCAGGGGGATCATCCGGTTCAAGCACACCGGGCCGCTCGCCATGGACGACATCGATCGTGAGATCGTGCCGGCGATCGCCCAGGCCAAGACGAAAGGTTAACGGAACAAGCGACCCTTCAGGATCGTTTCCTCCCATACCCACCGAAACTGGAGGAAATCATGCAAACCCTGCCCCCCGACATTCACCTCGGCATGAACGTCTACGACAGCCGCAAGAAGCACATCGGCAAGATCGACGATCTCAAATTCCCCGAGAACGCGGGAAATCCTGATGTGGAGCCGGCCGACATCGACGGCTCGGACAAGCGCAATCGCCGCGAATCGGTCTTGGGAGCAATCGCCGACGCATTCGGGGCCCAGGAGGTTCCGCTCGTACTGCGCGACCGACTGCTGACCGAAGGCTACATTCGCATCGACACCGACGGGCTGCTCGCCAAAGACCGGTTCATCCTGCCCAGCCAGATCGCCTCGGCAACGGCCGATGCAGTAACGCTCAACGTCGAGAAAGACGCGCTGATCAAGCAGCCCTGAGGCTCACGGCAACGGGTCGATCGGGGTGATGGCCTCGATCGGCTTGACCGGCTCATGCGAATATTTGGTCAGGATCGGCAGCTGCAGCGCCGCGAACGCGATGGTCAGCGGCATCGTCGCCCAGACCTTGAAGGCCACCCAGAAATCCGTCGACTGGGTGCGCCACACGACCTCGTTGAGGGCGGCAAGAAAGAAGAAGAACAGCCCCCAGCGCAGCGTCAGGATCATCCAGCCTTCGGGCTTCAGTTTGTAAACGTCGCCGAACACATATTTGAGCAGCGACTGGCGGAAGGCCAAGCCGCCAAGCAGCACGATGCCGAACAGCGAGTCGACGATGGTCGGCTTCATCTTGATGAACGTGTCGTCGTGCAGCCAGAGCGTCAGCCCGCCGAACACCAGCACCACCGCGCCAGTGACCAGCGGCATCAGGGCGATCCGCTTGAGCAGCAGCCAGCTCAGCGCCAGCGACAGCACCATTGCGCCCATGAACCAGGCGGTGCCGACAAAGATGTCGGCGCGCGAATTGACAATGAAGAACACCACCAGCGGCCCGAGCTCGAGCCCCATCTTGATGAATTGCGGCCGGAGTTCGGCCCAGGTTGGTTCGGGCTTTTCGATCTTGGTATCGCTCATTCAGACATCACCCACTATGGCCCGCGCGAAATCGCTGGCCGCGAACGGTTCGAGATTGTCGATGCCCTCGCCCACTCCGATGAAATGCACCGGCATGGCGTATTTTTTGGCAATCGCCACCAGAATGCCGCCCCGCGCCGTTCCGTCGAGCTTGGTCATCACCAGCCCGGTGACCCCGGCGCGCTTGCCGAAGATATCGACCTGATTGAGCGCATTCTGTCCAGTCGTCGCGTCGAGCGTCAGAAGCGTGGCGTGCGGCGCCGACGGGTCGACCTTCTTGATCACGCGGATGATCTTTTCAAGCTCGCTCATTAACTCGTCGCGATTCTGCAGCCGCCCGGCCGTGTCGATGATGAGGATGTCCTTGCCCTGCTCAGCAGCAGTCGTCATCGCATCGAAGGCGAGGCCCGAAGCGTCTGATCCGGCGGCGCCCGCGACGACCGGCGCGCCGGTGCGCTGCCCCCAGATCTGCAGCTGCTCGATGGCGGCCGCCCGGAACGTGTCGCCGGCGGCAAGGATGACGGATTTGCCGGCCGCGCCGTAGAGCGAGGCGAGTTTGCCGATCGTGGTGGTCTTGCCCGAGCCGTTGACCCCAACCATCAGGATCACGAACGGCTTTTTGGCCGGGTCGATATCGAGCGGCTGGGCAACCGGGGAGAGCACCTTCTCGACCTCGGCGCTCAGGACGGCTCGCACTTCATCGGGTGCTATATCGCGGTCGAACCGGTCGCGCCGCAGCGCTTCGGTGACAGTCGAGGCCATATCGAGGCCGAAATCGGCCTGGATCAGCACATCCTCGAGTTCGTCCAGCATCGCCTGATCGAGGCGCTTCTTGGTGAACACCGACGCGATGCCGCCGCTCAACTGATCGGACGAGCGCTTGAGGCCGGAGGCGAGGCGCTGGAACCAGCTCTGCTTCGGCGGCGAGACGCTTGGCGGCAGGGTTTCCGGCGGGCCGGGCGTTTCGGGAACGGGCGCGGCGGCCGGCGCATCACCACCGAACAGGCGTTTCAACAGGCCGGGTTTGGGATCAGCCATCAGGCGGCAGTCCGGATCGGTTCGCCGACAAGGCCATCCGTAGAGAGGCCGGTGGCGCAAACCACGATCAACTCACCCGGTCCGTGACCCGGCACCGCGATCGGCACGAATTGTTCGGTCCGGCCCAGCCCGGCGCGCTCGACCAGGACAGTCTCGATGGTGCCAACACGGCTTTCGCAGAACTTGTTATATTGCGTATCCCCGAGTTCCCGAAGCTGGGCCGCGCGCTGCTTGGCGACCCGTCGCGAAACCTGCGGCATGCGGGCCGCCGGCGTGCCTTCCCGCGGCGAATAGGGGAAGACGTGGAGATAGGTGAGGTCTGCCTCGCCAACGATCTTCAGCGAATTTTCGAACATCTCGGCGGTCTCTGTAGGGAAGCCCGCGATAATGTCTGCGCCGAACACCATGTCAGGCCGCAGCGCCCGGACCTTGGCGACAAACGCCAGCGTGTCGGCCCGCAAATGCCGGCGCTTCATGCGCTTGAGGATCATGTCGTCACCCGATTGCAGGCTCAAATGGAGGTGCGGCATCAGCCGCCGGTCGGACGCAATGGCGTCGTACAGCGCCTCGTCGGCCTCAATCGCGTCGAGCGACGATATCCTCAGCCGCGGCAAGTCCGGGATATGACGCAGGATCGACTGCACCAGCTTGCCAAGACTTGGCTGACCCGGCAGATCGGCACCATAAGATGTTATGTCGACACCGGTCAGCACCAGTTCGCGGTAGCCATTGGCGACCAGTTTCTTCATCTGCTCGACCACCGCGCCCATCGGCACCGAGCGGGATGGACCCCTACCATAGGGGATGATGCAGAAGGTGCAGCGATGATCGCAGCCATTTTGCACCTGGACGAAAGCCCGGGCGCGGCCGTCCATACCCTCAATCAGATGGCCGGCGGTTTCCCGCACGCTCATGATGTCGTTGACCTGGACCTTGTCGTTGAGCGGCACCCCGAACGCCATCGGGGCATAGCTCTCTGCCTTCATCTTGTCGGCATTGCCGATGACGAGGTCGACTTCGGCCATATCGGCGAAATCGCGCGGCGCAGTCTGGGCCGCGCAGCCGGTGACAATGATCTTACGGCCGGGTTCATCGCGCCGTGCCTTGCGGATCGCCTGCTTGGCCTGGCGCACCGCCTCGGCGGTCACCGCGCAGGTATTGACGATCAGCGCGGCGCTCAGCCCGGCCTTTTCGGCCTCGGCCTTCATCACCTCGGATTCATAGGCGTTAAGGCGGCACCCGAAGGTCAGGGTCTCGATGCCCATCAGGCGACGGCCTTGTCGCGCGCCCAGGCGCCCGTGGACGGATCGAACTCACCGGAAAACTCGAAAGCCGACGGCCCGGTCAACATAACATGATCATTCGACAGCCATTCGACGATCAGATCGCCTCCCGGCGCCGTGAGAGTCGCCTTGCGCCCGGTCCGCTCGGTGCGCGCCGCATTGACCAGCGTCGCACAGGCGCCGGTTCCACACGCCAGCGTCAGCCCCGCCCCGCGCTCCCAGGTGCGCATGATGATGTGGTCGGGTGAAACCACCTGCGCGATGCTGATATTGCAGCGCTCGGGGAAGATCGGGTGGTTCTCGAGCATCGGCCCGAAACGATCGAGCGCATAGTTCCACACGTCGTCCTCGACCCAGAACGTCACATGCGGATTGCCCATCGAGACCGCCGAGGGCGTATGCAGCACCGGCGCATCGATCGGCCCGATCTGCAGCTCGATCCCGGTGGTGTCATAGAACTCCTCGGCCAGCGGAATTTCCTGCCAGCTCATCTTTGGCGTGCCCATGTCGATGGTGAGCAGGCCGTCCGGCCGCTCCTCCCCCGTCACGATCCCGCCAAGCGTCTGAAAAATGAAGCTTTTACGCCCGGTTTCAGCGGCGAGCGCCTGCACCACACAACGGCTGCCATTGCCGCACGCCTCAGCTAAAGTCCCGTCCGAGTTGATGATTTCGACATAAAGGTCGGTCCCCGCCGCGCGCGGATCATGCAACGCCATGATCTGATCGAACTTGGTCGCGGGGTCCGCATTGATGGCGACGGCCGCCGCCGGCGTCACCCGGTCGGCACGCTTGCGCATGTCGGCGACGATGATTTCGTTGCCGAGCCCGTTCATCTTGAGGAAGGGCGCCGTGGACATGAACCTATGGCCTTTGGGGAGGCGATTTCGGGCTGTATATGGCGGAACCGATGGCGAAATGCCAGTGGCAGGCATGGGGTGGCAGCGGCGGCATGAATTTGTCCGCCAAGCTGGCGATCTGCTAGAAGGGCGTCGACGCATCGCAGAATGACAGGAGCCCTCAATGGCGTTCGAAGACATCAAGGCCGATATCGCGATGCTGTTTCAGCGGATGGTCAATCAGCCTGAGGACGTGCACCAGTTGGCCGAGGAGATCCGCGAAAAGCTCAATACGCTGCGCGCCGAGGGCATGCCGCTCCCCGAAGACCTGCTGCTGCTCGAAAAGCAGCTGACCGAAGAATACGGCGCCTGAGCCGGGTTTCCTTGACTCTCGGGCCTTTCCCGCCTACCCAGCCGCCATCTCTGCTCAGGCCTGACCTGAACCGCCGACCGGGACCCGCAAAGGTCTAAAGAGATCCCGGAGGCAAACACCCGACAGCGCGATGCGCCCTCGGGTGGGTTTGTTGTTTGCGTTTGAGCCAACCATATCCTGCCTCAAACGGCAGGACAGGACTGGCAATGTTTGAATCGCTGAGCGACCGGCTCGGAAAAATCTTTGAAGGCCTGACGGGCCGTGGCGCACTTAACGCCGCGGACGTCGATGCAGCGCTGCGCGAAGTCCGCCGCGCGCTGCTCGAAGCCGATGTGTCGCTGGAAGTGGTGAAGGCCTTCGTTGAGCAGGTGCGCGAGCGCGCCGTTGGCGCCGAGGTCACCCGTTCGGTGACGCCGGGTCAGCAGGTGATCAAGATCGTCCATGACGAGCTGGTCAAGGTGCTGGGCGAGACGGCGGTGCCGCTCGACTTCAATGCCGTGGCGCCGGTGCCGATCCTGATGGTCGGCCTGCAGGGCTCGGGCAAGACCACCACCACCGCCAAGATCGCCAAGCGCCTCAATGAGCGCCAGGGCAAGAAGGTGCTGCTCGCTTCGCTCGATACGCGCCGCCCGGCCGCCATGGAGCAGCTGCGTGTGCTCGGTGAACAGATCGGCGTCGCGACGCTGCCGATCATCGTTGGTGAAACGCCGGTCCAGATCGCCCGACGCGCGCTCAACGAGGCGAAACTCGGCGGCTTCGACGTGCTGATCCTCGATACCGCGGGCCGCACCCATATCGATGACGAGATGATGGCCGAGACGGCCGAGATCAAATCGATCACCAACCCGCATGAAATCCTGCTCGTCGCCGATGCGCTGACTGGTCAGGACGCCGTGAACCTGGCGCGTTCGTTTGACGCCCGCGTCGACATCACCGGCATCGTGCTGACCCGTGTCGATGGCGATGGCCGCGGCGGTGCGGCGCTATCGATGCGGGCTGCGACCGGCAAACCGATCAAGCTGCTGGCCAGCGGCGAAAAGCTCGACGCGCTCGAAGACTTCCGCCCGCAATCGGTGGCCGACCGTATCCTCGGCATGGGCGATATCGTCAGCCTCGTCGAGAAGGCGGCCCAGACCGTCAATGTCGAAGACGCCGCCAAGATGGCCAAGAAGCTGCGCAAAGGCAGCTTCGACCTCGACGATCTGCGCAGCCAGCTGCTGCAGATGAAGAAGATGGGCGGCATGGGTGCCCTGATGGGCATGATGCCCGGCATGGGCCAGATCAAAAAGCAGATGGCCGGCGCCAACCTCGACGAGAAGGTGTTCGATCGCCAGATCGCCGTCATCAACTCGATGACCAACAAGGAGCGCGCAAACCCCGATCTGCTCAACGCCAAGCGCCGCATCCGCATCGCCAATGGCTCGGGCACGAGGGTCGAGGACGTCAACAAGGTGGTCAAACAGCACCGCCAGATGGCCGACATGATGAAGAAAGTCGGCAAGGGCGGCATGGGCTCGCTGGCCGGCATGTTCGGCGGCAAGCTGGGGGGCATGATGCCGGGGCTGGGCCAGATGCCCGACCCCGCCAAGATGGACCCCAAGGAACTCGAAGCGATGGCGCGCCAGATGGGCATCGACCCGGCGCAGATCTCGCAGGCGGCCGCTTCCGCCCCCAAGGATATTTCGCAAAAGCTGCCGTCCGACGTCAGCCAGCTCCTCAAATCCGGATCGGGTCTTCCCGGTCTTGGCGGCTCGCGCTTCCCTGGCCTTCCCGGCCTCGGCGGCGGCTTCGTGCCGAAGAAAAAGTAGATCGACTAAAACACCAATCCACTGATCCAAAGGACCAACCAATGTCTCTGAAACTTCGCCTCGCTCGCGCCGGCACCAAGAAGCGCCCCTACTACCACATCGTGCTCGCCGACGCCCGCAGCCCGCGTGATGGCCGCTTCATCGAAAAGATCGGCAATTACGACCCGATGCTGGCCGATGAGAGCAAGCGCGTGAACCTCGACACCGAGCGCGCCACCCATTGGCTGAGCGTCGGCGCACAGCCAACCGACCGCGTGCAGCGTTTCCTCGACGCGGCCGGCCTGTTGAAGCGCGCACCGCGCAACAACCCCGAGCGCGCCGTGCCGGGCAAGAAGGCCACCGAGCGCGTCGAAGCCCGCGCCAAGGCCGCAGCCGACAGGGAAGCCGCCGCCAATGCGCCGGTTGAAGTGCCGGCCGAAGCTCCGGCCGCCGAGTAAAATGGTCTTGGCCCCACCCTCATCCGGCTTCGCCACCTTCTCCCATCGAGGGAGAAGGCAATCGAGCCGTGACGCCGGTGGGGTGGCCTTCTCCCCTTGTGGGAGAAGGTGCCCGACGGGCGGATGAGGGGGAGGCCGCTTGTCCGATGCCTGACAATAACAAACAA
>JBDTLB010000012.1:0-3230 GCA_039934955.1 Devosia sp. | reverse complement strand
AAAGCTCGTCGCGGCGCTCGAGGATGGCGTCGGTGGCTTGGTCGTCTTCGATCTGGTCGTCAGCTGACGCCTATTTCGGCACGGTAAAGGTGAATACCACGGGCAGATGGTCGCTGCCGGTTGTTGGGCCACGATGCAGCTCGGTCACCGTCACGCCGCGCTCGAACACCTGGTCGAGCGGCAGGATCGGGACCGTGTGGATCAAGCCGCGCGGCAGCGTGAACAGCTCGGGGAAGGTGATGAGGTTGCGCGTCTCGCGGGTTAATCCGGAGGCCGCTTCGAACCCCTTCATTGCATAGGACCATGGCGTCGAGTTAAAATCGCCGACGACGACCAACGGTCCGGAGACCTGCTTGGCCGCCTCTGCGGCCACTGCCAATTCCTGCTGCTGCCGCTCGATCGGGAGCGGCCAATCCATATGCGTCGTCATCACCGAAAAACGCGTGCCGTCCCGGAGCGTAAAGCCCGCGATGATGTGCGCCGTCCGCTGCTTGGTGCTGGCATCTGCCGGGCAGTCGGCCGCACTCATTTCCTTGTCGAACGGAATTTTAGAGTAGAGCCCCAGATTGGCGCGTTTGCCGCCCTGGCAGCGCACCGAATAAGGGTAGGTGGGCTTCAGCAGCGCATCGAGCGCCTGCTGCTCGGGGAAATATTCCTGCAACGCCACGATGTCGGGATCCTCCGCGTGGATCACTGCGGCAACACGCGCCATGTCGTCGTTGAGCCCGAACACATTGTGCGTCATCAGCTTGACGGTGAGCGCATCGGCAGTCGCCGCCGGTCGCGGCATCAGGCTCGACACCCATTCGGGCCCGAACGTCCACGCCGAGGCGCCGAAGCCCAGAATCGCCACAACGATGGTCCAGCGCGGCAGTTCCAGCGCGAGCCCGAGGATCAGCCCCAACAGCGTGCCGAAGAACAGCAGGAGCTGCAGATGATTGAGCAGGTCCAGCGCCGGCACCACCGATCCGAAGATCGCGAGGATCGCCGGGACCGCGGTCACGATGATCAGGAGCCCGGCAAGCAGGCGGAGTAATCCGAGGATGAAACGCAAGATGATCCTCAGTCGAGACGGCGCCAGCCGAGCGGCCCGCGCTGCACTTCGAGCGGGCGGAACTCGCCCTTGTAAGCCATCTTCGGCGAGTCTTGCACCCAATAGCCGAGATACACGTAGCTCAGGCCCGCGAGCCGCACCTGCCGCACATGGTCGAGGATGAGCAAATTGCCGAGTCCGCGCTTCGGCAATTCCGGCGCAAAGAACGAATAGACCATGCTTAGCCCGTCCGGCATCACGTCGGTCAGCGCCACCGCGACCAACGGCTTGTCGGGTTCCGACCCGAGGCGGTACTCGACCAGCACCGTCTGCACCGGCGTATCTTCGACCATGTACTCATAGTCGACGAAGCTCATCGCGGTCATGCCGCCGCCGGTGTGGCGACTGTCGAGGTAGCGCTTGAACAGCGCATACTGCTCGGCCGTGGCGCGCGGCTGGCGCACCGCCACTTCGATGTCGGCGTTGAGATTGAGAATGCGGCGATAGCGCGCCGTGGTCTCGAAATCGCCGGCCAGGATTCGCACCGACTGACAGGCGGCGCAGCCTTCACAGGCGGGGCGATAAATCAAATTCTGGCTGCGGCGGAAGCCGTTGTCGCTGAGCAACGCATGCAGCGCGGAGGCGCGGCGGCCGGTCAGATGGGTAAAGAGCTTCCGTTCCTGTTTGCCGGGCAGATACGGGCACGGCATCGGAGCCGTGAGGAAAAGCTGGGTATTTTCCGGTGTCTGATCCGTCATTGCCGCTCTGACCGCGTTGCCTGAACTCTAGGCCGGGTCCCGGCCAAGGGCAATGCAACTTTGAGGGAACGGCGCCTAGCCCAGCAGCCGGGCCGCCTCGAGCGCGAAGTAGGTCAGCACGCCCTTGGCGCCGGCCCGCCGGAATGCCCACAGCGATTCCAGCATCGCCGCTTTGCCGTCGATCGCGCCCGCGTCGCCTGCCATCCGCAGCATCGTGTACTCGCCGCTCACCTGGTAGGCGAACACCGGCACGTTGAAACTGTCGCTGACCCGCCGGACGATATCGAGATAGGGCATGCCCGGCTTGACCATCACCATGTCGGCGCCCTCGTCGATGTCCTGCGCCACCTCGCGCAGCGCTTCGTCGCTGTTGGCGTAGTCGAGCTGGTAGGTCTTCTTGTCGCCGAGCAGTCGCTTGCCCGAGCCCACCGCATCGCGGAACGGCCCGTAGAACGCCGAGGCGAACTTGGCCGAATAGGCCATGATCGCGACGTGCTCGTAACCCGCCACGTCAAGCTCCTGCCGGATCGCCGCCACCCGCCCATCCATCATGTCGGACGGGGCGACGATGTCGGCGCCGGCTTTGGCCTGCACCAGCGCTGAGCGGACCATCGCGGCCACCGTCTCGTCATTGAGGATTTCGCCGTCGCGGACGAGACCATCCTGTCCGTCGGACGAATACTCGTCGAGCGCCACATCGGCGATCAGCCCAATCTCCGGCACCGCGTCCTTGATGGCGCTCAGCGCGCGGCACATCAGATTGTCCGGATTGTACGCCTCGCTGCCGTCGGCGTTGCGCAACTGGTCCGGCGTGTTGGGAAACAACGCGAGGGCAGGGATGCCCGCCGCCGCCGCGTCCTTCGCCGCCTGCACCGCCAGATCAACGCTCAGGCGCTCGACCCCCGGCATGGTCTTGATGGCGCTGCGCTCGTTCTGTCCATCGATCACGAACAGCGGCCAGATCAGATCGGCCGGCGTAAGCGTCGTCTCGCGCACCAGATCGCGCAGCCACCCGGTCCGCCGCAGCCGCCTTTGCCGGCGGCCATTGAGGAAGTCCATGTCGTATTTGGGCCAATGCGTCATGGCGGGGTGTTTATCAGGGCCGGGACAAGCGCGCCAAGCCCGGCTTGTCGCACCACATTTCAGGGGCTAAGCCTCCCGCATGGATTTCAAATCTCCCATCGCCGGGCGCTATGTCCGCATCGTTGCGATCATCGCCCTGCTGGTCGGGCTGAACGACGCCTCGCGGCTGCTCATCTCGTCCGGCACGGAAAGCCCGATCACGACCTTCGGCGTCACCGGCTTCGTCTACCTGTCGATCTTCGCCCTCAGCCGGCTGTTCGCCTCGGTGGGCCTGTGGATCCGCTCGAGCTGGGGCGCTGTGCTGCTGGTTGGCTCCACCGCACTCGAACTGGGCATGTACCTGCTCGGCAACCGCG
>JBDTLB010000011.1:0-23553 GCA_039934955.1 Devosia sp. | reverse complement strand
TTCGGGATCGCTCGGACCGGGCGCACCAAAGCGGTTGGACGAACGATCCTTCTCGGGATTGGTCGGGCAGAGCGCAGGAACGAGGCGAGCTTCATGCCCGCCCGGCTTGACCAAAAATCCCGCCGCGAAGAGTCGTCGGGTGTCTCATAAACACCCACTCATCTCGGAGGCGCCCGGCGCTCTCCGTCCGTGGCCCCCCAGCGGTTGGCCGAACGAGCCTTATTCAGGCTCGGTCGGACAGAGCACGAAAGATGGGAGCCGCGGTGGGATAATCACCGGGGGGCCATCCCCGTCCGGCACTTCGGCCTGCCGAATTTCCGAACGCCGCTCTTGACGCCTCCAAGCCCCCTCCCCACCTGCGATCAAACAGGAGGACTACATGGCCGAGAGCCGCACCTACGACCTCACCGGATTCGACACCGTCATTGCAACGACCGGCGTGCGCGCTATCGTCACCACTGGAAGTGCCCACAGCGTGCGCGTCGAAGCGCGCGATGTAACGACGCTTGACCGGCTTGACGTCTCCGTCGCGGGTGGTCGCCTGCATCTTGGCTTCTCGCGCAACTTCCTCGATTTCGTTCTCAATGGTGGGCTCATGGATCTGCTGCGCTTCGGTGGCGACCTCGGCGTTACCGCCTATGTCAGTGTCCCCACGCTCAATGGCGCCGAGGCAAGTTCCGGCGGTCGCGTCGAGGCCTCCAACATCAAGTCCGACCGCTTTCGCGCCGACGCGTCGAGCGGTGGTCAATTGACGCTGCTCGCGGTCTCCGGCGGCGATCTGCGCATCACCGCATCGAGCGGTGGCAACATCGAAATCGAAGGCGCAGCAACCGAACTCGACGCGGCAGTATCGAGCGGCGGGAACATCCGCGCCGACCGTCTGAGCAGCGACCGCGGCCGGCTCGAAGCATCGAGCGGCGGGCATCTCGAAGCAACGATCCTCAAGCGCCTGCGCGCCAACGCCAGCAGCGGCGGGCACATCGAAGTGTCAGGCAATCCCACTGAGCGCGACGTCAACTCGTCGAGCGGCGGCCACGTCTCGATGGCCTGATCCGTTCTTGACGGTGACACCTTCGAGGAGTCAGCATGGCCTTGCGGTGGCCATTCGCGCTACCGCATTTCCCATTACGAAGGATTTTGCGGATGCGTTACAAAACGCTGGGCGGCACTGGGCTTTTGGTCTCCGAGATATGTCTGGGCACAATGACATTCGGCGGCCGCGGCACCACGTGGAGCAACATCGGCGCTCTCGATCAGGCGGAGTGCGACGCCATCGTTGCGCGCTCGCTTGACCAGGGCGTCAATTTCATCGACACGGCCAACGTCTACTCAGAGGGGCTCTCCGAGGAGATCACCGGCAAAGCGCTGGTCAATTCCGGCCGCAAGCGCTCGGACTATGTGCTCGCCACCAAGTTCAATGGCGTCACCGGCAAGGGCGTCAATGATCGCGGCTCATCACGTGGCCACATCACGACACAGGTCAAAGAGAGTCTGAAACGGCTCGGCACCGACTACATCGACCTCTACCAGGTGCACGGCCAGGACGAGTTGACGCCGGTCGACGAGACGATGCGGGCGCTCGAAGACCTCGTCGCCCAAGGCCACGTGCGCTACATTGGCGTCTCCAACTGGGCGGCGTGGCGCGTCGCCAAGGCCAACACGCTGGCTGACGAGCGCCATTGGGCACGCTTCAATACCGTTCAGTCCTACTACTCCATCGCCGGCCGGGATCTCGAGCGCGACATCGTGCCGATGATTACGGCCGAAAAGGTCGGCCTGATGGCCTGGTCGCCGCTCGCCGGTGGCTTCCTGTCGGGCAAATACACTCGCGATGCGGATGGTCCTGCGGGCTCGCGTCGCGTGAACTTCGACTTCCCGCCGCTCAACCGCGACCGCGCGTACAATTGCATCGAGGCGATGCGGAAGATCGGCGACGCCAAGGGCGTGTCAGTTGCGCGCATCGCGCTCGCCTGGGTGCTGGAGCGGCCGTTCGTGATGTCGGTGATCATCGGCGCCAGGACTGTCGAGCAACTCGACGACAACATCGCGGCCACGGGCGTCACCTTCACCGCGGAGGAACTCAAGAGTCTCGATGAGGTCAGCGCCCTGCCCGACGAATATCCGGGCTGGATGATCAGCCGACAGATGGCCGGCCGGATCCCCACCGCTTGACCTCAACGTAACATGTATGTTACGTAACACACGTGTTACGCAAACAGGCCTTCACCCAACTTCCTGATGCAGCGCTTGAGGCGCTCGGCAATGCCGAGCGCCGCAGGCTGGTACAGGCGCTGGCGGATGGGCCGCGCAGCGTGGGCGAACTCGCTGCTGCTTTCCCGATCAGCCGGCCGGCGGTCTCCCGCCACCTCGCCCAACTTGAGCGCGCCGGGCTGGTAACGCACAGCGCCGAGGGCACGCGCAATGTCTATGCGCTCGATGCGGCGGGGCTGACGGAGACCGCCGCCTGGCTCACGAGCTTTTGGGACGAGGCAGCGGCGCGTCTCAAGCTGGTGGCGAAAAATACTGCGCCAAGGAATAGGTCGCGCGGTGACTGACATTCTCACCCGCACCATCGCGCTCGAGTGCGACGTCGATCACGCCTTCGGTGTGTTCACCAGCATGATCGATCTGTGGTGGCCACGCGGTCATCGCAAGAACCGCGATGGCGCGCTCCGGCTCGATCCGGCTCCGGGCGGCGCGTTGATAGATCGCGCGCCCGATGGCACCGAATGGACGATGGGCCGCGTCACCAAAATCGATCCGCCAAACAGGCTCGATCTCGACTGGTATCCGGGATCGCCGGCGGCGCCCACTTCCGTCGAGATTCGCTTCGTGCCGGCCGAGGGCGGCACCGCGGTCACCGTTACGCATCGCCCGCTGCTCGAGACCAAGTCGATCTGGCCGCAGCGCGTGGCGCTTTTCACCGAGGGCTGGGAGAGCGTCCTGCCCGCACTCAAATCCTACATCGAGGAGACCTGATATGGCCAAAGGCACCAAGGACGATCCCTGGCATCTGAAAACGCCGCCCGGCACGTCGGACATCACGCTGTGGCGCGATCCTGCCGCTACCCCGCCTGCGCTCGTTTGCATCGCCGGCGGCACGGAGCTGCGCTACCACATCAGCGCGCCCGAAGACCTCGCCGCCATGCTCAAAACGCACGGCGACTGGATGGAACTGGGCAATGCCGACGAGCAGAAGCCGGCCAAGGACGGCACCATCGAGGCCTGGGCCCGCTCACCGGACAATCCGAAGCAAGGCTGGTACGGACTGAAGAAGGGCCTGCGCGGTCGCTTTGCCAATTACGTGACGCCGGTGGCCGAGGCGCTCGGCCTTGTCGCGCTCGAGCACAACCCCAAGAACAATCGCGCCCGCGCCAAGTAGATCGCGCCAACCAATTGCCACAGAACGCTGCATGCTCTGACGTGGGGCGGAGGGGCAGCATGTTTCGCAAAATTCTCGTCGGGTTGGCGATCTTCGCCGGCGCCGTTTACCTCTGGAACGCGTCGTGGCTGGCGCCGCAGCCATCGGGCCACGTGCAGCTCATTGCCCATCGCGGCATGCATCAAAATTTTAATCTCGCCGGTGTCCAGAACGACACATGTACGGCGACCCGCATTCGCGAGCCGATCGTTTCCGAGATCGAGAACACCTTGCCGGCGATGCAAAGCGCATTTGCTGCCGGCGCCGACATCGTCGAACTCGATGTCCATCCGACGACCGATGGCAAGTTCGCGGTATTCCACGACTGGACACTGGACTGCCGCACTGAAGGCACAGGCGACACGCGCTCGCACGACATGGCGTATTTGAAGACGCTGGACATCGGCCATGGCTACACCGCCGACGGTGGCAAGACATTCCCACTGCGCGGCACCGGCGTCGGTATGATGCCCGAGTTGTCGGATGTGCTCGCGGCGATGCCGGACAAACGGTTCATCATTAATTTCAAATCGAACGAAGTGCGCGAGGGCGAGATGCTCGTCCAGTTCGTCGCGGCGCATCCGGAATGGAAGTCGGCCGTCTGGGGCGCCTATGGCGGCGATGCTCCGACGCTCGAGGCAAAATCCAAGCTGACGGACCTCAATGTCGGGACACGCAAGGGCCTGACCGGCTGCCTGCTGCAATACGAAGCCTATGGCTGGACCGGCATCCTCCCGGCCGCGTGCAAGGACACGATCATCATGGTGCCGCTCAATTTCGCGCCGTGGCTGTGGGGCTGGCCGAACCGCTTCCAGCAGCGCATGGCAGACGCCGGCACCGAGTTCATCCTGATTGGCCCTTATGCATCGGGCGACGCCGGCACCTCCGGCATCGACACCGAGGCCGAGGTCGGCCAGATCCCCGATCGGTTCGGCGGCTATGTGTGGACCAACGAGATTGGGGCAATTGCCCGCTATTTCAGGCCATGATTCTAACATGTTAGCCTCGACGGAGCGCGGGCCTCGCCGTATAGGTAGGCAGTCTCCCGCGACTCCTTACTCAGGTTCCCGATGCCTCCCGGCGTCCTTTTCGCCTTAAGCGCCTATGCGCTTTATTCGTGCTGCGACGCCATCATCAAGGCTCTCGGCAGCGGTCTGTCGGTCTACGAACTGGCCTTCTTCACCACGCTGTTCTCTCTCATCCCGGTCGTGATCACGACGCCGAAGGGCGAGAACTGGCTATACTTCTGGAAGGTGAAGCACCCCGTCCTGCTCAATTTGCGCGGGCTGAGCGGCATGATCGGCAACCTCTGCATCATCTACGCCTTCGTCTCGATTCCGCTGGCCGAAGCCTATTCCCTCGCCTTCCTCGCGCCGATCTTCATCGTGTTCATTTCGGTCTGGCTGCTGGCCGAGAAGGTTAATTTGCCGCGCTGGCTGTTTCTGGCAGTGAGCTTCATCGGCGTGTTGGTGGTCGTGCGGCCGGGCTTCCGCGACATCCATTTGGGGCATGTGAGCGCGATCGCCGCAGCGATCTGCGGTGCTGTGACAACCAGCGTGCTGCGCAAGATTGCCAAGGACGAAATGCGGATCAGCCTGATCGGCGTGGCATCGGCCTACATCCTGATCTTCAATGGCGTGATGATCTGGCTCACCGGCGGCATCCATTGGCCGGACCTGCAGCAATTAGCCCTGCTGTTGACCATTGGGGCACTCGGTGGCACGGGCAACATGCTGTTTATTGCGGCGACGCGTTCGGCGCCGGCGAGTTTCATCGCGCCGATCCAGTACAGCCAGATCTTCTGGGCGATCACCTTTGGCGCGCTGTTCTTCAAGGAGTTCCCCGACGGCATCGCCTATTTCGGCCTCGCGGCGATCGTGGTTGCGGGCATCCTCAACGTGCTCGACGACGAGACGCGCATCCGCTTCCTGCCGCATCTGTCGCAAGGCGGCGAGGGACCTTCGGTCCTGCGGGAATCGACACGACCGCTACGCGCGATCGACGAGGAATCGGGAGTGCTGGAGGCGCCGATTGCCGGCGCCGCCGAAGTCACCTCGTCAGAGCGCTGAGCGCACCGCGGCGATTGCCTCGGCGGCTTTCGCGCCATCGGGCCCACCGCCCTGCGCCATGTCGGGGCGGCCACCACCACCCTGACCGCCAAGCGCCGCTGTCGCGTGCTTGATCAATTCGGCTGCGGAGAATTTTGCAACGAGATCGTCGGTGACGCCGACTGCGACGGTGCCCTTGCCGTCCTCGCCGTTGAGCACAAGCGTGACGACGCCCGAGCCGAGTTTCTTCTTCTCCAGATCGACCAGACCACGGAGGTCTTTGGCGGCGACGCCCTCGACCGTCCGACCGACGAAAGCTGTGCCGTTGACGGTCTCCGCCGCAGGCGCGGCAGCGCCGGACGAGCCGCCGAGCGCCAGTTTCTTCTGCGCCTCGCTCAGCGATCGTTCGGACTTTTTGAGATTGTCCTGCAACGCTTCGATGCGGTTGAGGATCTCGTTGGGCGTGGTGCGCAGCACATCGGCCGCGCTCTGCACGAGATTGGTATTGGACCGCGCGTGATGGCGCGCGCCCTTGGCGGTGAGCGCCTCAATGCGGCGTACGCCGGAGCTGACGCCGCTGTCGCCGAGGACAGTGATCAGACCGATGTCGCCGGTGCGGCGGACGTGGGTTCCGCCGCAGAGCTCGACCGACCAGCCAAGCGTGTTGCCGGTGGGATCGCCCATCGACACCACGCGGACCTCGTCGCCATACTTCTCACCGAACAGTGCTCGAGCGCCGGACTGTTTCGCGTCCTCGACACCCATCAGGCGGGTCTCGACCGGCGAGTTCTGGAGAACAATGTCGTTGGCGATCTCTTCGACCTGCTGCAATTCCTGCGGGGTGATCGGCTTGGTGTGGATGAAGTCGAAACGCAGACGGTCGGGCGACACCATCGACCCGCGCTGCGCGACGTGATCGCCGAGCACGAGGCGCAGCGCTTCATGCAGCAAGTGTGTCGCCGAGTGGTTGGCGCGGATCGCCGAGCGGCGCCCGTGATCGACCAGCAGCGTCAGCGGCGTGCCCACCTTGATGGTTCCGTCGGTGACTTTCACCTTGTGGCCGAAGACGCCGTGGTTCTTTGCGGTATCGGTGACGGTCGCGGCGATGCCCTCGCTGGTCAGCATGCCGGTGTCGCCGACCTGGCCGCCGCTCTCGCCGTAGAAGGGGGTCTGGTTGAGGACGACGAAGCCCTCCTCGCCCTTGCCCAATTGCTCGACCGCCGCGCCGCCCTTGACCAGCGCGGTGACCACGCCTTCGGCGCTTTCGGTTTCGTAGCCGAGGAACTCGGTGGAGCCAACCTTGTCGGCAACGGCGTACCACACCTTGTCTTCGCCTGCTTCGCCTGAGCCGGCCCAGCTCTTGCGCGCCTCGGCGCGCTGCTTGGCCATGGCGTCTTCGAAGCCAGCGAGCTCGACATTGATGCCGCGGGTGCGCAGCGCGTCCTGCGTCAGATCGAGCGGGAAGCCGTAGGTGTCGTAGAGCTTGAAGGCGGTCACGCCCTCAAGCATGTCGCCTTTCTTGAGACCGGCGGTCGCCTCGTCGAGAATGACGAGGCCGCGGCTTAGTGTTTTCAGGAACCGGTGCTCTTCGAGCCGGACGGTCTCCTCGATCATCTGCTCGCCACGGACCAGCTCCGGATAGGCTTGGCCCATCTCGCGCACCAGCGGCGGCACGATCTTGAAGATCACCGGCTCGGTGGCGCCGAGCAGCGTCGCGTGCCGCATGGCACGGCGCATGATGCGGCGCAGCACGTAACCGCGGCCCTCGTTGGACGGCAGCACACCTTCGGCGATGAGGAAGCTCATCGAACGAAGATGGTCGGCGATGACGCGCAGGCTCGCACTGGCCGGGTCACCGTTGAAGCCGGTCGCCTGCTGGGCAGACGAGATCAGCGATTTGAACAGGTCGATCTCGTAATTGTTGTTAGTGCCCTGCATGACCGCTGCGACGCGCTCGAGGCCGGCGCCGGTATCGATCGAGGGTTTCGGCAGCCCGGTGCGGCTGCCGTCGGCGGCCTGCTCGTACTGCATGAAAACGAGATTCCAGATTTCGACGAAGCGGTCGCCGTCTTCCTCGGATGAGCCCGGCGGTCCGCCCCAGTATTTGTCGCCGTGATCGTAGAAGATTTCCGAGCAGGGGCCGCACGGGCCGGTGTCACCCATCTGCCAGAAATTGGATTTGGCGCCGAGGCGGACGATCCGATCTTCCGGCAGGCCGGAGATCTTCTTCCACAGCGCCATCGCCTCGTCATCGTCCTGGTAGATGGTCGCAGTCAGATTGTCCTTGTTGAGCCCCCACTCCTTGGTCAGTAGATTCCAGGCGAGCTCAATGGCTTGCTCCTTGAAATAATCGCCGAAGGAGAAATTACCGAGCATCTCGAAGAAGGTGTGGTGGCGGGCGGTGAAGCCGACATTGTCGAGATCGTTGTGCTTGCCGCCGGCGCGCACGCATTTCTGCGAGGTCGTGGCGCGGACATAGTCGCGCTTTTCGACGCCGGTGAAGACGTTCTTGAACTGGACCATGCCGGCATTGGTGAACATCAGCGTTGGATCGTTGCGCGGCACCAGCGGCGATGAAGCGACCGTGGTGTGTCCGTTCTTCTCAAAGAAACCAAGGAAGGAGGACCGGATGTCGTTCACGCTTTGCATGGCATGTCTCGTCGCAAGAAAAGGGCGGCCATCTGCCGCCGAAACCAAAGGAAATGCCTTCTATCGCGGGGGTTGCAGAGATGTCCACCGCGATGGCGAACGGAGGAGGACGACCGCGTGGGCGGTTGCGGCCGGAAACAATGAGGGCGATGGGTTCCCCCATCGCCCTCGACCGAACCCCGTGACAGGTTCGAATATCGTCGGCAGGCGCCTATTCGGCGTCGGCCGCCTCGTTGCCCTCGGGGCCGGCGAGCAGGGCTTCGCCCAAGAGGCCGGAGCTCTCGCGCACCGCCTTTTCGATGGCGTCGGCGATGCCCGGATTGTCCTTGAGGAACTGGCGGGAATTCTCGCGGCCCTGGCCGAGCCGCTGGCTGTCGTAGGAGAACCAGGCGCCGGATTTCTCGACCACGCCGGCTTTGACGCCGAGGTCGAGCAATTCGCCGGTCTTGCTGATGCCTTCGCCGTACATGATGTCGAATTCGACCTGACGGAACGGCGGGGCGAGCTTGTTCTTGACGACTTTGACGCGGGTCTGGTTGCCGATGACCTCCTCGCGCTCCTTGATCGCGCCGATGCGGCGGATATCGAGGCGCACCGAGGCGTAGAATTTGAGCGCATTGCCGCCGGTGGTGGTCTCGGGCGAGCCGTACATCACGCCGATCTTCATGCGGATCTGGTTGATGAAGATCACCATGCCCTTGGATTTTGAGATCGAGCCGGTGAGCTTGCGCATCGCCTGGCTCATCAGGCGGGCCTGCAAACCCGGGAGCGAGTCGCCCATTTCGCCTTCGAGTTCGGCTTTCGGGGTAAGCGCCGCGACCGAGTCGACCACCAGCACGTCGATGGCGCCGGAGCGCACCAGCGTATCGGCGATCTCGAGCGCCTGCTCGCCGCTGTCGGGCTGGGAAATCAGCAACTCGTCGACCTTCACGCCGAGTTTGCGCGCATAGTTGGGATCGAGTGCGTGTTCGGCGTCGATGAAGGCGGCAATGCCGCCGTTGCGCTGCGCTTCGGCGATGACATGCAGCGCCAGCGTGGTTTTGCCCGAACTTTCGGGCCCGAAAATCTCGACGATCCGGCCACGCGGCAGGCCGCCGATGCCGAGCGCAATATCGAGGCCTAGCGAGCCGGTGGAGATGGATTCGACCTGGGCGATGGCGCCCTCACCGAACTTCATCACCGTGCCCTTGCCGAAGCTGCGCTCGATCTGACTGAGCGCGGCGGCAAGCGCCTTTTCCTTGTCCATGGAACCCTCGATAACGCGAAGCGGTGCAACTGATGCAGCCATAGAGATTCTCCCTTATTCCATGTCGGGTGACGGGCGGAAAGCGCGTCGGCTTGTGCGGTGTATGTGCTTACTTTGTTCTCATTTTGTTTCCAAATCGTCAAGAGGCCAAATTGGTCGCGCGTCAACTGACGCGCCGACAAAGGTTCGGGGCGAAATGCCCCATAAATCATACTTTTTTGGCTTGCCTTGCGTGCCGGGATTCGGCTTAGGGTTTGGCGCAAAAGGGGAGAATGCAATGAACCTGATCCAGTTCACCAAACCGAACGGCGCGCGGGCCGTCGGCGTGATCGGCCGCGATGGGGCGCATATCGTCAACAAGGCGAAGAACGTCTACGCGCTGGCGGTCGAGGCGGCGGAGCGCAAGATCAAGCTGAAGACGCTGATCAAGGAAAAGGGGCTGGGCAAAGCGATCGATGCGAACGCTATTCTGGCCGAGGGCCGGATGCTACCGCCGATCGATCATCCCGATCCGGCGCACCTGCTGGTGACCGGCACCGGCCTGACACATCTGGGGTCGGCCTCGACGCGCGATGCGATGCACAAATCCAATCAGGCGGCCGCCGAGGCGCCGCTGACCGATTCGATGAAGATGTTCCGTATGGGGCTCGAGGGCGGCAAGCCGGCGCCGGGCGTCGAGGGCGTGCAGCCGGAATGGTTCTACAAGGGCAATGGCCACATCGTGGCAGCACCGGGTGCACCGATCCCCTCGCCGGCCTTCGCCAAGGACGCCGGTGAAGAGCCCGAAATGGCGGGCATCTACGTGATCGGCAAGGACGGCACGCCCCACCGTGTCGGCTTCACGCTGGGCAATGAATTCTCCGATCACGTGACGGAGCGAGTGAACTATCTGTTCCTTGCGCATTCAAAACTGCGCTGGTGCTCGTTCGGGCCGGAGCTGCGGCTCGGCGATTTGCCGCACGATGTGCGCGGGACCTCGAAGATCATGCGCGGCGGCGAGACGATTTTTGAGAAGCCGTTCCTCAGTGGCGAGGCCAACATGAGCCACACCATCGCCAATCTCGAGCACCACCATTTCAAGTACAAGCTGTTCCGCCAGCCGGGCGATGTGCACGTCCACATGTTCGGCACGGCGACGCTCAGCTTTGCCGACGGCATCAAGACGGAACCCGGCGATGTGTTCGAGATTTCGGAGAGCCAGTTCGGGCTGCCGCTGACGAACTCGGTGGCGTGGGACAAGCCGGAGACGGTCAAGATCAAGGCGCTGTAGTTGCCTTGCGGCCGATGTAGGCCGACAAGCGGCGTCCAGATGTGGGATGGCGCGGATGTATGGACTGATCGGACGGATGAAGGCGGTGGCGGGCAAGCGGGCGGAGCTTGCCGCCGTGCTGGTGCAGGACGATGGCAGCATGCCGGGGTGCCTGAGCTACGTGGTGGCTGAGGACCCGGCGGATGGCGATGCGCTGTGGGTGACCGAAGTGTGGGTCGATGAGGCGGCGCACCGGGCGTCGCTGACGCTGCCGGCGGTGCAGGCGGCGATCGCCGAAGGGCGGCCGCTGATCGCCGGGTTCGATAGCCGCGTCGTCACCAAAGTGCTGGGCGGCATCGGGCTCAGCGCCAGCGGGCGCACGCGGCCATGAACCCGCTCGCGAGCTGGCAGTTCTGGGCGCTGTCGAGTGCGGTGTTCGCCGCGCTGACGGCGATCCTCGCCAAGGTCGGGATCGAGGGCGTCAATTCCGACTTCGCGACCTTCATCCGCACCGTCGTGATCCTGGTCGCGGCCGGGGCGATGGTGCTGATCACCAATCATTGGCAGGCGCCCTCGACGGTCAGCAGCAAGACCTGGACTTTCCTCGTGCTGTCGGGGCTGGCGACCGGGTTCTCGTGGATCTGTTATTTCCGGGCACTGAAGGTCGGCCAAGCGTCGCAGGTCGCGCCGATCGACAAGCTGAGCGTGGTGCTGGTCGCGATCATCGCGGCGGTCTTTCTCGGCGAGAAACTATCGCCGGTGAACTGGATCGGCGTGGCGCTGATCGGGATGGGCGCGGTGTTGGTGGCGGTGCAGATCTAGATGGCACCCGCCGGCGACGGGCTGCGTCGTGCCGTCGCGATCGTGGCGCTGCTCAACGGCCTCTATTTCGGCGTCGAATTTGCGGTGGCGCAGACGATCGGATCGGTGTCGCTGTTTGCCGACAGCATCGATTTTCTCGAAGATACCTCAGTCAACATCCTGATCCTGCTGTCGCTTGGGTGGAGCGCCAAAGCGCGGGCGCGCGTCGGCATGGCGCTGGCGGCAATCCTGCTGGTCCCCGGGCTCGCGACGCTGATCACGGCCTGGCACAAGCTTTCAACGATGACACCGCCCGAGCCGCTGGCGCTCTCTGTGACGGGTGCCGGGGCTTTGGCAATCAATTTGAGCTGCGCGCTGCTGCTGGCGCGCTATCGCGACCACAGCGGCGGGCTGACCAAGGCCGCGTTTCTGTCGGCGCGCAACGACGCCCTCGCCAACGTCGCAATCATCGCGGCAGGATTGGTGACGGCGTTCATGTGGCACTCACCTTGGCCCGACCTCGTGGTCGGTTTGGCGATTGGTGTGCTGAACGCCGATGCGGCGCGCGAGGTGTTCACCGCGTCACGCAAGGAGCACGACGCCGCGGCGTGACTCACGCGGCGACGCCGTCGGCCGGCTTCCTGTACTGATAAATGCCGACGTCGATCGAGCCTTCCATGAAGCCTGCCTCGCAATAGCAAAGGTAGTACACCCATTTGCGGCGGAATTTTTCATCGAAGCCGAGCTTCTGGATGTCGTGCCAGCGCTCGAGGAAACGCTCGCGCCAAAGCTTTAGAGTCTTGGCGTAGCTCAGCCGGAAATTGTCGACGTTCTCGAGCATGAGGCCGACGCGCTTGCCTTGCTCGAGCATCGCCGTCTTGGTCATCAGCATGCCGCCCGGGAAAATGTAGCGCTGGATGAAATCGGGAGTCGAGCGGTACCCCTCGAAGTCGCTCTCGTCGATGGTGATGGCCTGGATGGCGGCGATGCCGCCCGGCTTCAGCCGGTCATGCACAGTCTGGAAATAGGACGGCCAGTTTTCCATGCCGACCGCCTCGATCATCTCGATAGAACCGATGCGGTCGAACTGTCCCTGGGTATGGCGATAGTCCTCGAAATGGAAGCTCGCGAGATTATCGAGGCCCTGCTTGCCGATGCGCTCCTGCGCGTAGGCCAATTGCTCCTTGCTGAGCGTTATCCCGTAGACCGAGGCACCGAATTCCTTGGCGACGGTCTGGGCGAAGCCGCCCCAGCCGCAGCCGATCTCGAGCACGCTCTCGCCCGGCTGGACACCGGCCATTTCGGCGACGCGGCGATATTTGGCGTATTCGGCATCCTCCAGCGACTGGTCGTCGGACGAGAAGATCGCCGAGGAATAGGTCATCGAGGGATCGAGCCATTGGGCATAGAAATCATTGCCGAGGTCGTAGTGCTCGGAGATGTTTTCCTTTGAGCCGTCGATCGTGTTGGCGCGGCTCATATGGTAGGCGATGTCCTGCGTGGCGCGGCCGAACCAGCCGGCGCCCTTGGGCTGGAACTCGTTGCGGTTCTGCAGGAAATAGCGGAACAGCGCGGTGAGATCATCGACCTCCACATCGCCCCGCATGTAAGCGTTGGCGAAGCCGACCGTGCCGCGGCGCAGCGTTTCGGGGATCATCGAGAAATTGTGGATGAAAAGGTGCGGATGCTCGCCACCGTCCGGCTGGCCGTAGGTCCGCGACTTGCCGTTGGGGAAGGTGATGGTCACCGAGCCCTGCTTTGGATGGCCGACAAGGCGCTCGGTGAACCAAGCCGCTACGGCCGAACTGACGTGGGACCAAAGCGTCGGACCCGGCGATTTGGCCTCGATCACAGACTTATCCATAACGCGACTATCCAGTTGGTTTGCCGCTTCGCCCCCCGGGAAAGCAGCCGATGTTCCAGATACGAACAAGACGGGGAAATGGGTTTCGCCGTCCATCGCCTTCTACCGATAATTTAGCGCGCACAATGCGATATGCAAGTCGAGACTGCCTTATTTGGCGAGTTCGGCCGCATCGATGACGCGCAGTTGGACACTGGCCTGGCCGTGATAGTGGTCGATGCTCAGCGTCCCGGCGATGTGGAGTTTTGCGTCGTTGCCGGCCGAAAGCAGCGTCTGGCCAAGCGCAGTGGTGGTGGCGCGGAAGGCGATGGCCTTGAGCCGAGCGCCGTCGCCTGAGGTCAGCGTGAAGCGGACATGCCCGCCGGCGCCGACGGTTTCGGCGAATTTGACCTGATGCGCCGGGAACACGAAAATCGGCTGCGGGTTCCCGGCGCCGAACGGCCCCGCCCGCTCGATGTCCTCGACGAATTGCACATTGGCGCCGCGGGCCGAGATCGCCGCATCAATCTCAAGCGCAGTGAGCGCGCGCGCGACCCCGACCGAGTTGGACAGGGCCTCGCTCATGTGGGCGCGGAACGGGCCGAGTTGGCCGGGCTTCAGCGTGACGCCCGCCGCCATGGCGTGGCCGCCACCCTTCTGGATAATGTCGGCGTCGACCGCAGCGATCACCGCGCGGCCGAGATCGACGCCGGGCATCGAGCGACCCGAGCCGGTGCCAGTGCCATCGGGCTGCAGCGCGATCGCGAAGGCGGGTCGCTCGAAACGCTCGCGCAAGCGTGCCGCAACGAGGCCTACGATGCCGGCGTGCCAATTGGCCGAGGCGAGAACAAGAACGGGCGGCCCCTCGCCGTCGCCGATTTCCTGCTCGGCGACGCGGGTCGCCTCCCCAACGGCGTCGAGTTCGATCTTCTGCCGTTCGGCATTGAGTTCGTTGAGGCGCGCGGCGATGACCAGCGCCTCGTGCTCATCGTCGATGGTGAGGAGACGCGTGCCGAGTGCGGCATCGCCGATGCGGCCGCCGGCGTTGATGCGCGGGCCAATGAGAAAGCCCAGATGGTACGGATTGAGCGGGCCGGTGACCCGCGCCGCGAGCGCCAGCGCGCCGATGCCCCGATTGGCCTGCCGGCGCGCAACTTCGAGGCCACGCACCACGAAAGCGCGATTGAGGCCGGTGAGTGGAACGACGTCGCACACTGTCGCCAGCGCGACGATATCGAGCAATTGCATGAGGTCGGGCTGGGCGGTATCGCCGCGCGCCCGCAGCAGGCGATTGGCGGCGACCAGCACCATGAAGGTGACGCCGGCGGCGCAGAGATAGCCGAGCCCGGAAATATCATCGGGCCGGTTGGGGTTCACCAATGCGTTGGCGGGCGGCAGGTCGTGGTCGCTCAGATGGTGGTCGATGACCAGCACGTCGACGCCACGGCCGCGGGCATGGGCGATCGGCGCGTCACTGGTGGTGCCACAATCGAGTGTGATGATGAGTGTGGCGCCGCCGTCGATCAGCTTATCGATGGCGGCGATGTTGGGGCCGTAGCCCTCGAAGATCCGGTCGGGGATGTAGACTTCGGGGTCGAGGCCGAAAAGATGAAGGTAGCGGCTCATCAAGGCGCAGGACGAGGCACCGTCGACATCGTAATCGCCGAACAGCGCGACCTTCTCGTTGTTGGTGATCGCCGCGACGATGCGCGCCGCCAAGCTGTCCATGCCGGCGAGCGTCGAGGGGTCGGGCATCAGCCCACGGATCGTTGGATTCAGATACTCGGCCGCCTCGTTGATGCCGACGCCGCGACCCGCCATGATGCGGGACAGGATCTCACTGAGGCCGGAGCGCTGCGCAATAGCCTGAGCAGTACGGGTCTGCGCGTCATCGAGACGGTCGACCCAAGTGCGGCCGGTCACCGATTGCGAAACGTCGAGAAAAGGGGCCGGTGCCTCACGCATGGCGCGAGTTAGGCCGAAAGCACCAGCGCCGTCGAGGGCCGACGGCGCTGCGTAGGTTCCATCTTAGGCCGCGACGCTTTCGCGCTCGAGCGGATAGTCCTCGGCCTCATACAGCGTGCGGATCGCCGCGCCTTCGAAACGCTTCTCGTTGACTTCGAGATAGGAGCCGGCAAGCCACTTGGCGGGCATCTCCTCGACGATGAAGCGGATGGCTTCAGCGGCGGTGGGGAAACGGCGGTATTGCGTGGTCTGCGACTTGGCAAAGCGGCGGCTCGGATAGAGTTCGGCCATAGCGCTGTAATCGAACTTGGACATCTTGTGCTCCTTGGCGGACCCGCCCGGCTAGTGCCGGCGCGGTAGGGGGAAATCGGGGCTGCGATGCAGCCGGCGAAGGTCGTCACCCGAAAAAATCTCGTCTCCAACCAAGAGGCTGGCGCCACGGAGGCTGACGGGTGCAGCTTCCTCTACGGCAAAACGGATGGCCTGGGCGGCGGTGCGGAAGGACCGGGGCCCCTGCGCAAAAGCGGTAGCACGGTCGCTGCCAAGATAGAGCTCGGCGCGAGCCTGATAGTTTGACTGTGTCATAATTTCTCTTGGGACCAATGGCTGAGCCATGGGTCGCTTCGTTGCGCCCGGCGCGGCACGAGGCCGGCGGGGCGAACCGGACCTGCCCGAGGGCAGGTCCGGTAGAGTTGGTTAGGCGAGCTTCAGATTTGTCGCCGACATCTTGCCGTCGCGGCCGGTCTCGAGGTCATAGGTGACCTTCTGGCCTTCAGCGAGGCCCATGATGCCCGAACGCTCCAGCGCGGTGGCGTGGACGAAGGCGTCCTTGCTGCCATCATCCGGCTGGATGAAGCCGAAGCCCTTGGTGGAGTTGTAGAATTTCACGGTACCATTGGTCATGGTGAGTGCTTTCGATGTGACCGGCCCGAAGGCAAACAGTCTTGTTCTTTCGCTGCAACATGCGGACGAAAGTCTAAACGTTCGCAATTCAGGGGGATCACAAAAGCCGGCGGACCAGCGATCAGAAAGCCAACTTGGCTGAAAACGTATCACGCTCATATAGGCTCTTTCTGCAACTAAGGCAAGGCTTGGCCCAAGACAGGTTAATGCCCGGCAAGACAAAATCGGACATTGCAATCTTGCGAGGTCTAAAACTCGGCCCGCACCGGTCCCATATTTTGCGCATCGTTCATGAGGACCACAGATGCTCGGTTCATTCGGGTTTCGACTGACTGCTCTGTTTGCCGTGCTCCTGACGGCGTTCAGCCTGATGGCCGTCAGCACGGCCGAAGCGCGGTTCGGCGGCAGCTTCGGCAGCCGTGGCATGCGCACCTACCAGACCGTACCATCGACGACGACGGTGCCCGGAATCACCGGGCCGGTGCAGCGCTCGATGAACACGCCCAGCCAGGGCAACACTGGCTATGGCAGCACTTTCGGGCGCCCTGGCCTTTTCGGAAACGGCCTCGGCGGTTGGCTGCTGGGCGGCCTGCTGTTCTCGGGCCTGTTCGGCATGATGTTCGGCGGCGGGTTTGGCGGCATCGGCGGCGTTCTCAGCCTGCTGATCCAGATCGTGGTCATCGGCTTCGTGCTGCGCTGGCTATTCCGCCGCTTCGGTCCGCAGGCCGCAAGCCCCGACTATGGTGCCAACAGCTACAATTACGCACCGCGGCAGGACTGGCAGCCGGGTGGCGGCAGCGGCTACGGCCCTGCCCTCGGCCAGACCAGCACACGCGGCGGTCGGGACGAAGTTGGCGTCAGCAATGCCGACCTCAACCTGTTCGAGGCGAGGCTGAAGCAGTTGCAAGACGCCTATTCGCGCGAGGATTATGACGCGCTGCTCCGGATCACAACGCCCGAGGTCATGTCGTATCTCACCGAGGAACTTGCGCAGGCGGCGGCCAAGGGCCTGCGGAACGAGGTGTTCGACGTCAAGCTGATGAGCGGCGATATCGCCGAGGCGTGGCGTGAGGGCTCGGACGAGTACGTCACGGTCGCCCTTCGCTACGAGAGCCGCGACGTGATGCGCAACCGCGCCACCGGCGCGTTGGTGTCAGGCGAAGACCGGGTCATCGAGCGGAGCGAAGTATGGACCTTCGTCCGGCGCAACCGCGGCGACTGGATTTTGAGCGCGATCCAGGGAGCGTAAGTCCGCATACTGAAACTCAAAGGGGCGGCCGATCGGCCGCCCCTACCATTTCAGCGATGATGCTCGGCGGTAATCCAGCGGATGGTCTGGCTCCAGGAGCGCATGACAACGGTTGAGGTGCGGACGGCGTTCTGCTTGTAGCGGACACCCTGCAACAGGCTGCCGTCGGTGACGCCGGTGGCGGCGAACAGCACGTCGCCCGAGGCCAACTCGTTGGTGGCGTATTTGCGGTTGGGGTCGGTGATGCCCATGCGCCTGGCGCGCTGGCGTTTCTCGTCGGTGTCGAGCATCAACCGGCCCTGCATCTGGCCGCCAATACAGCGCAGCGCCGCTGCGGCCAGCACGCCTTCCGGCGCGCCGCCGGAGCCGAGATAGATGTCGATGCCGGTGTCCTCGGTGTTGACCGCGTGGATGATGCCGGCGATGTCGCCATCGCTGATCAGCTTGATGGCGCAGCCGGTTTGGCGCAGTTCTTCGAGCAGTGCGCCATGGCGCGGGCGGTCCAGCATGCACACGGTGACCTCGCTGACCGGCACGCCCTTGGCCTTGGCGAGGGATTCGATGTTTTCGCGCGAGGTCATGTCGAGATCGACGGTGCCTTCGGCGTAGCCGGCGCCGATGGCGATCTTCTGCATATAGACGTCGGGGGCATTGAGCAGGCCGCCGCGCTCGGCCATGGCCAACACGCAGATCGAATCGGGCTGGTTCTTGGCGCATAGCGTCGTGCCTTCGAGCGGATCGACGGCGATATCCACCTGTGGGCCGGATTTCGAGCCGACTTCCTCGCCGATAAACAGCATCGGGGCTTCGTCGCGCTCGCCTTCGCCGATGACGATGCGACCATCGATGCGGACGCGACCGAGTTCCTGGCGCATCGCCTCGACGGCGGCGTGGTCGGCGGCTTTCTCGTCACCTTTGCCACGCCAGCCGGCTGCCGCGATCGCCGCCCGCTCGGTGACGCGCACCAACTCGAGCGTCAACGCCCGGTCGATGATGGCAGGCGATCGGCCGTCGGCCGTCTTGGTCAGCTGCATCGGGGTCTCCTCGCTGGAGGCACCCTTCAGAGGGCCTCGATCCGGATCAATTGCGGTTCACCGACTATGAAGCCGTCGGCGGCGATGAGCGCAAGCGCTTCCCGCACCGACTGTTCCAAAGTCGAATGAGTCAACAGCACGATGGTCCGGATGCTGATTCCTGCCGTTGCGGCGTCGCTAACCCGCAAATCCGGACGCTGGATGACACTTTCGAGTGAAATGCCGGCCTCGCCCATGCGACGCGCCACGGCGGCCAGCGCGCCCGGCACGTCCTTGGCGTTGAGGCGGATATAGTAGCCGCCCTCGTGGGCCTTCATCGGCGCCTGCTTGTAGGGCGTCAGCTCCTGGCTGGGGACGCCGAGCGGCGGCACGCGGGTGCCGCGGGCAATGTCGAGGATGTCCGACAGCACCGAGGAGGCGGTGGGCGGACCGCCGGCGCCGGGGCCGGCGAGCAGTAGTTCGTGGACGTGGTCGGTCTCGAGCGCCACCGCGTTCATGACGCCGTCGACGCCGGCGATGGCCGACGACTTCGGCACGAGGGTCGGATGAACGCGCTGCTCAATGCCGTCGGCGGAGCGCTGGGCGACGCCAAGGAGCTTGATCTTGTAGCCAAGATCGCCGGCGACTTTGATGTCGGCCTGGGTGATCGAGGTGATGCCTTCGACGAAGATCTCATCGGGCGCGATCTCGCAGCCGAAGCACAGCGAGGCGAGGATCGCCAGCTTGTGCGCGGTGTCGAAGCCGCCGACGTCGAAGGTCGGGTCGGCTTCGGCGTAGCCCAGCTTCTGCGCGTCGGCGAGGCATTCGGCAAAGCCGATGCCCTCATTGCCCATGCGGGTCAGGATGTAATTGCAGGTGCCGTTCATGATGCCATAGACGCGGGCGATGCGGGCGGAGCCGAGCCCCTCGCGCAGCGTCTTGATCACCGGAATGCCACCGGCAACGGCCGCCTCGAAGCCAAGCTGGGCGGCATTCTCCTCGGCGAGGCGGGCCAGTGCCACGCCGTGGCGGGCGAGCAACGCCTTGTTGGCGGTGACGACCGGGCGGCCGATTTCGAGCGCGGCACGCACGGCGGCCAGGGCCGGCCCATCCTCGCCGCCGATCAGCTCGACGAACAGGTCGATGCCGTCAGATTTGGCGAGCGCCACCGGGTCGTCGAACCACTGCACATTGGACAGGTCGATGCCGCGATCGCGGGAGCGCGAGCGGGCGGCGACGGCGGTAACAACAATCTGCCGGCCGAGCTTGCGGGTGAGTTCGGCACCATCCTTCTGCAGGATGCGGACCAATGTGGCACCGACATTGCCAAGGCCAGCGATACCAAGGCGGAGAGGTGGCGCGGCGGGGATCTCGGCCTGCTCGGTCATGGCCTTGAGGATGCGGGCGCGGGTGTCGCTGCGCGGCTCCCTGCCCTCGCGCAGATCGAAGACGAACAGCGGATCGCCCGCCATCTGCCGGCCAAACCTTGTGGGAGTCCAGCCGCGGGCGGTGATGAAGGCTTCGATGGCCTCGCGGAAGGACTGCATGTCGGACATGGGCGTCTCCTATTGGAAAGGCGTCATGCTAGGAGTTTGCCTATTCGTCAATAGGAGATGGTTCAGGTGGCGTACAGGGTCAGCGATCTAGAGGCAGCGCCATGAAAGCATCCCTTATCGCACTGGGCTTTGTTGCCGTCCTCGTCCTCCCCGCCGCGGCGGCGGATTACGTCTTGATCACGCCGGCCGATCCGGTGATCGGCTCGCCAACGGTGATTTATCTCGACTTGTTGCGGCAGGTCATTCCCGACCTCGCCCAGAATGGACCTGCTTGGACGGGGCATCTGCCGCCGGGCATCGGCCACATCGACGGGCCGGACGCGGAGGGCGCGATTCCCGACAGCGTCACCATCAGATCCGTCGACGTGCGGACGGTCGCGGCCGACGGCAAGGCGACGATCTGGGTGATTGCCGATCTGGGCGATGGCGGCAACCTCGGGACGTACACCCTGCTGGCGGCGTTCTCGGACGGGCCGGCGCCAAAATTGCTGGACGCCACCGAAGTCGACAGCGACCGGCTCACCGGCTTCAGCGGCACGCCGCTCAGAATTTCCTCCCGCGACGAGGCAGTGCTGATCGACAGCGAGTATTCCAATTCGAGCCAGACCTACCAGTCCCAGGATCTGGTGTTCCTGCGCGGCGGCAAATTCATGTTGATCGACCACTTCTTCGCTTTCGGCACGCGCTCCTGCGATTTCCAGCAACTCGAAATTCTGAGCGTCACAGCCGCGCCGGGCGGCCCAGGGTTCTGGCCGATCACCGCGGTGCTTACGCGTTCGCAGGCCGAGACCCCCAAGGTCGAGAGCAGCCAAGAAGACGAGAATGGCGACACCTGCCTCGAGGAGGAGACAGCGCACTTCGCCGACAAGGACTTCACCGCAGTTTACGCTTGGGACGAGAAGGCCGGGCGGTATTTCACCAAGTCCACGGAACTCGACGATCTCGCCACCGCGGATTCGGACCTGTTCTGACGGGCCGATTGCCGCTACGGCCAAGCTGTAGTTGAAGTCGTGCGATCGGGAGAGGCCTGTTGCGGATAGCCATCCAGACCCTTGGGACGTGCGGCGACGTGCAGCCCCACATCGCGCTAGCGCTCGGCCTGATGGCGCGGGGGCACGAGGTACAGGTCGCCGCGCCGCAGCAGTTCGAGGCCTTCGCGCAGAGCCGCGGGGTCGCCTACGCGCCGCTGCCGGGCGAGTTCCTGGCGCTGATGGATACACCGGAGGGCAAGGCCGCGATCGCCGGCGGCCAGGGGGTTAGCGCCGGGTTCAAACTCCTCAAGCATGTGCGGCCGTTGATGCGGCGCCTGCTGGACGAAGGATGGGCGGCGACCCGCTCGTTCGCCCCCGATGGTTTGATCTATCATCCGAAATTCTTTGCGGCCCCGCACATGGCAGAGCGGCTGAGCTGTCTTGCCATCCTCGCATCGCCGCTTCCGGGTTTCACCCCCACGGCCGAATTTCCGACGCCGATGTTGCCCTTCGCGTCGCTGGGACCGCTCAACCGCGTCAGCCATCAATTGGCGATCGGCGGCGCCGAATTGCTGTTCGGCAAGCTGCTGCGGGAGTGGCGGGAAAGCGCCCTCGGATTACCGGCGAAGCGGCGCGGCCGGTTTCGCCCGGCGGGGACGCTCTATGCCTACAGTCCGCACGTGCTGCCCAAGCCGTCCGACTGGGGCCCCGACGTGCTGGTGAGCGGCTATTGGTTCCTCGACGAGCCGGGCTGGCATATGCCCGCCGATCTTGAAGCCTTCCTCGCCGCGGGTTCGGCGCCGGTCTATGTCGGCTTCGGCAGCATGCCCGGACTCGATCCGGCGGAAATGGCGCGCATCGTCACCGAAGCGCTGGCGCGGACGGGCAAGCGCGGCCTGCTAGCGTCCGGCGGCGGGGCGCTTGGGGCGGCCAATGCCCCGCATGTGCATGTTATTAAGGCGGCGCCGCATGGCGAGTTGTTCCGCAATGTCGCGGCGGCGGTGCACCATGGCGGCGCCGGCACCACCGGCGCCGCCTTGCGCGCTGGGTTGCCCTCGGCGATTTGTCCGTTTTTCGGCGATCAGCCGTTCTGGGGGCGGCGCATTGCGCAACTCGGCGTCGGCCCCGCGCCACTCGACCGCAAGGCGCTGACCGTCGAGAGCCTCGCGGCAGCTCTGGAGGCCATGGACGATACGGGCATGAAGACGCGCGCAGCACGGCTCGGCGAAGCGATTCGCGCCGAGGACGGGATCGCCGCGGCCTGCACCTTCATCGAGACGACGCTGGGCGCCTGACTATTTGCCGACGACCAGCGGCACGACGTTGCCTTGCCCGGCCTGACTGCCGCTCAGGAACTTCTTGATGTTGCGGGCAGCCTGGCGAATGCGCTGCTCGTTTTCGACGAGCGCGAGGCGGACATATTGGTCGCCATATTCGCCGAAGCCGACGCCGGGGGCGACGGCGACGCCCGTCTCCTGGATCAGCAATTTGGCGAATTCGAGCGAGCCCAGATGCGCGAACTGATCGGGGATCGGCGACCAGACGAACATCGTCGCCTTGGGCGACGGCAGTCGCCAGCCGGATCGGCCGAAGCTCTCGACCATCACGTCGCGACGGGCCTGATAAATCGCGCGGACGTCAGAGATGACGGAATCATCGCCATTGAGGGCCGCCGCCGCAGCGACCTGGATCGGCGTGAAGGCGCCGTAGTCGAGATAGGATTTCACCCGCGCCAGCGCCGCGATGAGGCGCTCGTTGCCGACGGCGAAACCGACGCGCCAGCCCGGCATCGAGTAGGTTTTGGACATCGACGTGAACTCGACGGTGATGTCGATCGCGCCCGGGACTTCGAGCACCGAGGGCGGCACTTCGCCATCGAAGTAGATTTCGGAGTAGGCGAGATCGCTCAGGATGAAGATGTCGTGCGCCTTACAATAGGCGACGACCTCTTTGTAGAAGTCGAGCGTCGCGGTGTAGGCGGTCGGGTTGGACGGGTAGTTCAGCACCAGCGCGATGGGTTTTGGGATCGAGTGCCGGACAGCACGATCCAGCGTGCGCATGAAATCTTCATTGGGCTCGGCCGGCATCGAGCGGACTACGCCGCCACTCATGATGAAGCCGAAGGCGTGGATCGGATAGGTCGGATTGGGCACGAGAACCACATCGCCCGGGGCGGTGATGGCCGACGCCATATTGGCAAAACCCTCTTTCGAACCGAGTGTCGCGACGATTTGCGTGTCTGGGTTGAGTTTTACGCCAAAGCGGCGGCCGTAATAGCTGGCCTGGGCTTTGCGCAGACCCGGAATACCGCGCGACGAGGAATAACGATGGGTGCGCGAGTCCTTCACCGTCTCCTGCAGCTTTTCGACGATGTGGGCCGGAGTCGGCATATCGGGATTGCCCATGCCAAGGTCGATGATGTCGACGCCATTGGCGCGGGCCTTGGCCTTGAGCGGATCGATGTGGGCAAAGACGTAGGGCGGCAGGCGGCGGATGCGGTGGAAATCTTCGTTCATCGGTTCCTCGGAGAGAACTCGCGATTGCTGCAGCGCGGGACGCAGTTTGAGGCAGGCATTATCGCAGAATTATGGTGTGAGGCTGGTTAAGCCGGCTCGGATTGTCCGCTCTCTCCGGTCGCG
>JBDTLB010000010.1:0-3844 GCA_039934955.1 Devosia sp. | reverse complement strand
TCACTCCCGCGGCTTAACCGGGGGAGTTTCCGATGGCCTTTCTGTCCGATGCCATTCTGCGTATTGCGCCGTCTGCCACGGTCGCGATCTCGCGCAAGGCCGCGGACATGAAACGCGTCGGGCGCGACGTGATTTCGCTGGCCGCGGGTGAGCCGGATTTCGACACGCCGCTCAATGTGCGCGAGGCGGCGATCCGCGCCATGGCCGAAGGCAAGACGCGCTACACCAATGTCGACGGCATCCCTGAGCTGAAGGACGCAGTGGCGCGGAAATTTCGCCGCGACAATCATCTCGACGTCACTGCCGCCGACTGCATGGTGAGTTCGGGCGGCAAGCAGATCATCTTCAATGCGCTGTTGGCGACGCTCAACCCCGGCGACGAGGTGGTGGTGCCGGTGCCCTATTGGGTGAGCTACCCCGAGATCGTGCGGCTCTGCGATGCCGTTCCAGTGTTTGCCAAGGCGGATGCGTCGACCGGCTTCAAGCTGAAGGCCGAAGCGCTCGAGGCGGCGATCACGCCCAAGACCAAATGGCTGATCCTCAACACGCCGTCCAACCCCAGCGGCGCCGCGTATTCAGCCACCGAGCTCAAGGCGCTGACCGATGTGCTGCTGCGGCACGAGCAGGTGCACATCCTCACCGACGATATCTACGAAGTACTGGTTTATGACGGCGGCAAGTTCGCGACGGTGGCCGAGGTCGAGCCGAAGCTGTTGCCGCGGACGCTGACGATGAACGGTGTCAGCAAGTCGCACGCGATGACCGGCTGGCGGATCGGCTATTGCGCCGGGCCGAAGGAGCTGATCGCAGCGATGACCAAGCTGCAGGGGCAATCGACCACCAATCCGTCATCGATCTCGCAATGGGCGGCGGTCGAGGCGCTGGATGGGCCGCAGGACTTTCTCGCCGGGTGGCGCAGCACATTTCAGGCGCGGCGCGATCTGGTGGTCAAAGGCCTCAATGCCAACACCGGCATTGACTGCCTGACGCCGGAGGGCGCGTTCTACGTGTTTCCGTCCATCAAGCGGCTGCTGGGCAAGACCAGCAAGGCCGGCGTGGCGCTCAACAATGACGAGGCTTTCGTCATGGCGCTGCTCGAGGAGACCGGCGTCGCGCTGGTGCATGGAACGGCGTTCGGTCTGCCCGGCCACATGCGGCTCAGCTATGCCGCGTCCAACCGCGAGCTCGAGGATGCGGTGAGCCGCATCCTCGATTTCGCCGCGGGTATCTGCTAGCTGCCGGATCGGTTGAGGATATTGGCGAGGCTCATCGTGCCATTGCCGGCATCCGATCCACTGTCGGATTTGTTGAGATAGTCGAGCAGCGAATTGGCCGGGCTTGTTCCCGCGCCGCCACTGCCGCTGCTGATGCTGTCGCCGAAGATGTTGGCGAGCTTGGACGCTGTGTTGTAGCTCGCGACGGCGGCGGCATAGAGCTTGTCAGTCCAGCCGGCGGCCTGGCGTTCCTCGGGGCTCATCGAGGCGTAGGCGCTGACGAGGTTCTTGGCGAAGGAGCCGGGGTCGGTGGTCGATGCGGCCTTGAGGCCGGCGAGCAGCGTGGCGCTCGAGCGCTTGCCCATCACCTGCTTGGCGGCGAACGCCTCTTCGGCGCTGAACTTGCCATCCTGGTTGAGCACGATTGCCGCGAGCGAGCGACTGTCGAACTGTGAGAAATCGACGGGTTGGCCCTTCTGTACGGCGTTGAAAACCAGCGCCTGGCCAGCCGCCTTGGCGCTGGCGTATTGCGCGTCGAGCGCGGCGCGGGCGTCGCCCGCCACCGCACTGAAATCGCGAGTCGTGCCAGTCTCGCCGGCGGTCGCGCGTTCGATGAAATCGGCGACGATGTCGCCGTCGACGTCGGGAGTCTGGTTCGGGTTGGCGGCGAGCTGCTTTTGCGCGTCGAGCAAGGCGGCGCGCTGGGTGGTCCAGGTCGGGTTCGACTTCTCTTCGGCGGAGGCGTTGTCGAGGTAGGCGAGGGCCGCGGTGTAGATGCCTTCGACATCGTCGGTGACCCGGGCGACGGCGAGCGGGCCGGTCAGCGCCGCGTCGAGCCGGTTCTGCTGTTCTGATCTGGCGGCAGCCTGCTCGTCGGTGGTGAATTTGCCATTGGCGTTGGAGGTAATGGCGAAGAGCTGGCGGCGGTCGAGTTTTGAGAGATCGGCGTCCTTGGGCTTGGTGCCGTCGGCGAACAGCGCGTCGAGCGCGGCGCGGGTCTCGGCGATGATTGTCGCAAAATCCTTCTGTGCGAGCGCAGCTTTGGCGGCGGCCGACAGGGTGACGGTGGTGGCGCTGGAATTGCTGCCCGAGCCGGACCCGGTCGTGCTGCCCGTCGTCGACTTGGCGGCGGTTGAATTGGTCGTGGCGTAGTAAGGCGCATAGGTGGTGGCGGCGATTGTTGTCATTGAGGCCCCGGCTTCCGCCGATGCGATGCAACCGCCGTGCCGGATTTTCGCCAGCGTTTCCAATGGGGGATCGGCGCCCGGGCGGGCAAAATGTGCCGCTGCGGCAGATTGTGCTTGGCCGGAAACGAAAAGGCCTCGCTCGAGGGGATGAGCGAGGCCTTCGGACCACCGGCCGAAGCCGGTGGTCAATGAGAAGGCGGCCAGGGAGGAGGAGAGGCCGCAATCTCTTGAGGTGGTTATGCGGGCTGGCGTCGAGTCCGACAAACGCGGAGTCGGAAGCGCAGCCATGCAAAAACTGCGTTGGCGACGCCCACTGCGGTTTGGTCGAAAAATAGGGCTCCATCCGAGGATGGAGCCCTATGAAAGTGGTGGCAAACGGACGAGGGAGGAGGAAACGCCGTTTGCCGTTAGACCTTGCCGAGGGAGGAGGATTCGGCTCGATCCGTGTCGGGGAGATGCGGGACCGCGGGAGGAGGATGCGGTGCGGCGTCTCAGCGACAAGCCAAATATGTGGGCGGATCGGGATTCCAGCAAGGCAGGTACTGACATGTCAGCCATGCGCGTTGCGCAGGGAAGGTCAGTGGGATTGACCCAATATGAACAGGCGGATTTCGCTGAAGGAGGCTGCGTTTTTCGCGAGAGAGGGTCCCGGGCCTCAGCACGTCGCCTGACGAGTGTGCCTTCGATCCGCCGCAAAAGCTGGGTCGAACCATGTCTGATCTGCCCCTGGAATTGGCGCGGCAGGATCAAAGGAGACAGGCAAATGAGCACATTTGGTGGATTAGGCGGTTTGCTGGATGCGGCGATCGGTCAGCACCCTGGTGGGGCAGGCGGCGTGTTTGGCCAGGCATTGCAAGGGATCGGCGGCTTCGACGGCGTCATTGCCCAGCTCAACAAGGCGGGACTCGGCGAGAAGGTCAATTCCTGGCTCGGCAAAGGCCCAAACCAGCCGCTCACGGCCGACGAAGTCCGCAGTGCTCTGAGCGACCAGCACTTGCAGCAGATCGCCAGCCAGCTCGGCATCCCGCTCGACCAGGTGGCGGGCACCCTGGCGCAGCATTTACCCGCAGTGATTGATCAGGCCAGCCCGAACGGCACCGTCGTCGCGCCGAAATCGGTGGCCCAGGCAGGCGGTATGGCGGGAGGTGTCGGCGTTGGAGGCATTGCTGGCGCCATGAACGTTGGCGGCAAAGCCTCGACCTGATCCCGCATCGACGCCGGGCGCGCCTGCTAGAGCCAGCCTTTCCGCTTGAAGAACAGGTAAGGCAGGATCGCCGACAGCACCATCATGACGAGCGCCATCGGATAGCCGAAGCTGAAATGGAGCTCGGGCATGATGTCGAAGTTCATGCCATAGACCGACGCAACCAGCGTCGGCGGCAGGAACACCACGGCCGCCACCGAGAAGATCTTGATGATCTGGTTCTGCTCGAGATTGATCAG
>JBDTLB010000009.1:0-12565 GCA_039934955.1 Devosia sp. | reverse complement strand
AGCGAGATCGGCGCCATCCCGGCCGAGCTGCTGCTCAATTTTTTCACCGAAAATATCGGACCGTTCTACTACAATCAGGGTCTTGCCGACGCGCAGGCGGTGCTGGGCAAGATGGTCGACAACATCAATGACGAAATCTACGGGCTCGAGCAGCGCGAAGCCCGCACCCGCTGAGCCAGAACGACGACGGAGACCGTGAATGGTCGAATTGACACTGCCGAAGAATTCGCAGCCCTCCAAGGGCAAGACCTGGCCGAAACCGTTGGGCATTCGGCTGCGCGAATACCGCGTCTATCGCTACGATCCGGATAGCGAGGCCAATCCGCGGATCGACACCTATTTCATCGATCTGGACGATTGCGGGCCGATGGTGCTCGACGGTCTGCTCTACATCAAGAACACCATCGACCCGACGCTGACGCTGCGCCGCTCCTGCCGCGAGGGCATCTGCGGCTCGTGCGCGATGAACATCGACGGCCTCAATACGCTCGCCTGCACCAAGGCGATGGACGAGATCAAAGGCGCGATCCGGATCTATCCGCTGCCGCATATGCCGGTGATCAAGGATCTGGTGCCGGATTTGTCGGTGTTCTACGCGCAGCATCGCTCGATCGAGCCGTGGCTGAAGACGACGACGCCGGCGCCGACCACCGAATGGCTGCAGAGCAAGCCCGAACGCGAGCGGCTCGACGGGCTGTACGAATGCATTCTGTGCGCCTGCTGTTCGACCTCGTGCCCGTCCTATTGGTGGAACGGCGAAAAATATCTGGGGCCGGCGATCCTGCTGCAGTCCTATCGCTGGCTGATCGACAGCCGGGACGAAGCGACGACGGAGCGGCTCGACGATCTTGAAGACCCGTTCAAGCTCTATCGCTGCCATACCATCATGAATTGTTCGAAGACCTGCCCGAAAGGGCTCAATCCGGCCAAGGCGATCGCCGAAATCAAGAAGATGATGGTCGAGCGCAGAGCACAGCCCGAAATGGCCTGAGGAGGTTCACCCCGCTTGCAAATCATCGCCCGCGTTCCCGATCCGACCGTCGCCCGTGTACTGATCGCAGCCCTGCAGGCGCATGGCTTTCACCCGGTCGAGAGTGGCGACGCAGGCCTGCCGGGGGTCACCGACCCATTCTTCGGCAGGGGCCTGCCGATCCGGGTGCCGGAGGATGAGGCGGCGGATGCTCGCGTCCTCGCCGAGGATCTGCTCAAGGAAATGCTGAAGCGCTGACGACGCGTTTCCCGGGGGAAATCCCCATTAAGGCCATCATTGACGGGCATTCGTCGGCGCGTGCCGTTGAGGGGCCGCAGCGATTGGGCTATATGCGCACGCTAATTTTCAAGATCGGGATATCGCCTCGCATGGCCAAAAGCCTTCCTGAACTCGGGCGCGCAGGCGTCATCGGCCTCGGCCTTTTGGCAGCGCTGCTGCTTTCGGGGTGCGCCTCGACGGGCGTGAATGTGGCCAATGCCGGTTCCGAGCAACTGGCGCCGGTACAGGGCGGCAACGTGTCGACCACCGCGCTGCCGCCGATCGGGCCCAATGGGGAAGTGCAGAGCGCGAAACAGCTCGACGGCTTGCCGCCGGTGGGAACCGACGGGACCACGCAGGTGGCCACCGCGGGACCGAATGCGACGCTGCCACCGATTGGCGGGCTGCCCAACACTTCGGGCCGCGACCTGACAGGCGGGCTGACCCCGGAGAAGCTGCTTGGCCGCTGGACCGTGGTCTCGGGCGCCGATCAATGCGCGCTCAACCTCACCCAGACGCAGAAAACCGGCACCGGCCGTTTCCGCGCCTCTGCCCCGGCCTGCGCCCTCAAGGGCCTGACCGCTGTCGCCAGCTGGTCGCTTGCCGGCTCGCAGGTCCAGTTGTTCGACGAGGGCGGCAATATCATCGCGGCCCTCATCCTCAGCGGCAACCGCTTCATCGGCACGCTCTCGGGCGGGCAGGGCATTTCCATGGTGGGCTGAGGCCCGCCGACGCCGATTTCCGCTTTCGCCGGACTGACCCAGTGGATATTGGCTGGGTGTGGAGTCTTCAGCCAAAAGCCAGCCGGTTTCCGCGGCTCTTGCCACCCTCGTGGCGGGCGGCAGCCTTTCCGTCGATCCCCTGCAATCCAAGGCAGCAGCAGTCCTTGATGGCATCGCCGAGGGGCTGACCCAGCGCAGCGCGTTTGGGCGCCGGAAGCCGGTGCGCGGGGCCTATCTGGTCGGCGCCGTTGGGCGCGGCAAGACCATGCTGATGGACCTCTTTTTTGCCGCCGTGCCGATTGCCGAAAAGCGCCGGGTGCATTTCGACGAGTTCATGGACGAACTGCACACCGCGATCACCGGCTTCCGGGCCAGTCCCAAGGGCAAGGACGCTGACCCGATCGCTGCCGTCGTGAAGCCAATTCTGGCGGATACACGGCTACTCTGCCTCGACGAATTCCAGGTCAATGACATCACCAACGCGATGCTGCTCGGGCGGCTGTTCGAAAAGCTGTTCGCCGGTGGGGTGACGCTGGTGGCGACCTCCAACACCGCGCCGGACGAGCTTTATCGCGACGGGCTCAACCGGCAGTTGTTCCTGCCCTTCATTTCACTGCTGAAGTCGGCGGTCGACATCGTCCCACTCGACGGGCCGACCGACTACCGCCGGCTCAAATTCGAAGGCGAGGAAGTCTATCGTTTCGGCACCGGCCCGGCGATCGATGCCGCGATGGATCGGTTGTGGATGAAATTGACCGGCGGCGTGCCGGGCAAAGCCGAAACCCTGCGGTCGCTTGGCCGGGAGATTGCCGTGCCGCACGCCGCGATGGGGGCAACCCGGTTCACGTTCAAAGCACTTTGTGAGGCGCCCTTGGGCGCGCGGGACTATCTGCGGCTCGCCCACAGCTACGACACGCTGATGATCGATAACATCCCGGTGTTCGGCACCACCAATCCGAGCGCAGCAAAGCGCTTCATCCTGTTGGTCGATACGCTCTACAACCGGGGGATCAAGCTCAGCGCCAGCTTTGCGGCGCCGCTCGACCAATTGGTGCAAGGGTCGCGCAATGCCGGGGAGTTTCAGCGCACGATCTCGCGATTGGTCGAGATGCAGTCCGCCGACTATCTGGAGGCGGCGCGCAAGCCAGGCTGACCCGGGCCTGACCGCCACCAACCTGACTTGTTAACGCAATGCCCAGGGTCTATAGGGGCCCCAATTCCAACAGGTTGCAGGATTGTGAGCTCATGGCGCGCAAGAAGATCGCTCTGATCGGTGCGGGACAGATCGGTGGAACTTTGGCGCATCTGGTGGCGCTCAAGGAGCTGGGTGATGTGGTGCTGTTCGACATCGTCGACGGCGTGCCACAGGGCAAGGCCCTCGACCTCAGCCAGTCGGCCCCGGTCGAAGGCTTCAACTCAACCATCAAGGGCACATCCGAGTACAAGGACATTGGCGGCGCCGACGTGGTGATCGTCACCGCCGGTGTGCCGCGCAAGCCCGGGATGAGCCGCGATGATCTGCTCGAAATCAACCTCAAGGTGATGGAACAAGTGGGCGCCGGCATCGCCAAATACGCCCCCGACGCGTTCGTCATCTGCATCACCAATCCGCTCGACGCGATGGTCTGGGCGCTGCAGCGCTTTTCGGGCCTGCCGTCCAGCAAGGTCGTCGGCATGGCGGGGGTGCTCGACAGCTCGCGCTTCCGCTACTTCATCGCCGACGAACTCAAGGTCTCGGTCGAGGACGTGACGGCGTTCGTACTCGGTGGCCACGGCGATTCGATGGTGCCGCTGGCGCGCTATTCGACCGTTGCGGGCGTGCCGCTGACCGACCTCGTCAAGATGGGCTGGCTCAACAAGGACCGGCTTGAGGAAATCATCCAGCGCACCCGCGACGGCGGCGCCGAGATCGTCGGCCTGTTGAAGACCGGTTCGGCGTTCTACGCACCGGCGACTTCGGCCATCGAGATGGCCGAGAGCTATCTGAAGGACAAGAAACGCGTTCTACCTGCCGCCGCCTTCCTCAAGGGAGAATACGGCATCAAGGGCACCTATGTCGGCGTACCCGTGGTGATCGGCGCCGGTGGCGCCGAGCGTGTCGTCGAAATCTCGCTCAATTCGGCAGAGCAGAAGGCCTTCGACAAGTCAGTCGCCGCCGTTGGCGCGCTGGTCGAAGCCTGCAAGAAGATCGCGCCGAAGCTGGCCTAAGCGCCTGCGCAAGGGGACGACATGAACATCCACGAACATCAGGCCAAGGCGCTGCTCAAGGGCTACGGCCTGCCTGTGGCGCAGGGCGTCGCCATCTTCAAGGCATCGGAAGCGGAAGCCGCGGCGAAGTCGCTGCCGGGGCCGCTTTATGTGGTCAAGTCGCAGATCCATGCGGGCGGCCGCGGCAAGGGCAAGTTCAAGGAACTCGGGCCCGACGCCAAGGGCGGCGTAAGGCTGTCAAAAACGCCAGCCGAAGTCCTCGCCAACGCCACCGAAATGCTCGGTCACACGCTGGTGACCAAGCAGACGGGTGCGGCGGGCAAGCAGGTCAACCGGCTCTATATCGAGGACGGCGCCGACATTGCCCGCGAGCTTTACTGCTCGCTGCTGGTCGATCGGACGACGGGCGAAGTGGCGTTCGTGGTGTCGACCGAAGGCGGCATGGACATCGAGACGGTGGCGCATGACACCCCTGAGCGGATCATCACCGTCGATATCGATCCGATCGCTGGCGTGACCGCGGCCGACACCGCCAAGATCGTCAGCGCGCTGAAGCTCGACGGAGCTGCCAAGGCGGATGCCGCAACGGTGTTTCCGGCGCTCTACAAGGCGTTCGTCGAGACCGACATGAGTCTGCTCGAAGTGAACCCGCTGATCGTCATGAAGGACGGTTATCTGCGGCTGCTCGATGCCAAGGTGAGTTTTGACAACAATTCGCTGTTCCGCCATCCCGATCTGATGGAGTTGCGCGACCTCAGCGAAGAGGACGCCAAGGAGATCGAGGCATCCAAGTTCGATCTCGCCTATGTGGCGCTCGACGGCAATATCGGCTGCATGGTCAATGGCGCCGGGCTCGCGATGGCCACCATGGACATCATCAAGCTCTACGGCGAAGAGCCGGCGAACTTCCTCGATGTTGGCGGCGGCGCCTCCAAGGAGAAGGTGACGGCAGCGTTCAAGATCATCACCGCCGATCCCAACGTCAAAGGCATTCTGGTCAACATCTTCGGCGGCATCATGCGCTGCGATGTGATCGCTGAAGGCGTGGTGGCAGCTGTTCGCGATGTTGGTCTCAAGGTGCCGCTGGTGGTGCGGCTCGAGGGTACTAACGTGAAGGAAGGCAAGGCCATCCTCTCCAATTCCGGCCTCGATGTGATCCCTGCCGACGATCTCGACGACGCTGCGCAAAAGATCGTCGCGGCCATTCGCGGCAAGCGCTGACAACCGCCCATCCGGGCGAGGAGACTGCGATGACGAAACTGGGTCTGCTGCCGCTCTGCCTCATCTGCTTTGCTGCGCCCGCTTTTGCGCAGGCAAGGTCGTCGTCGAGCGCCGAGGATGCGTCGTCCGCCGCGCTGCAGCTTTCGGCGCCGCCGAACTATTCGTCAGCAATGTCGGAGGAGGCGCTGTCGTCCGAGGACGCCTCGCCGGTCTCGGAGGAGCCCGCGCAGCCGCCGCTGCTTTCCTCCGCCGATGCGTTCAAGCTCTTCGTCGAGTCCTGCGCCGACCTAGCGAGCGGCGACCCAACTGCCTTCGACCGCGCTAATGATCGCGGCTGGATCCCCAACGACAGCGACGATACCGGGCCTTACACGACGATCTACTCGGGGTATCGCGAGCTCGAAGGGTTCGGTGAGATCGATATCTGGAGCTCGGTGCAGAAGCTGCCGACACAGCGGCTCGGCTATTGCCGGCTCGACTTCAGCGATAGCGACGGCCGGCTCGATTTCAACGATGTCAGCGGCCTCAAGAGCCTGACCGGCACCGTCGAGGTCCGCGACGGCGGGACGGTCTTTGGCGCCTGGGAGAGTGCCGACAAGAAGCTGCTGGTCGTCGGCGACCGCAAGGACGGCACGGTCGAACTCGAATTCAATCTCCTGCTCGGCGACAAGCCGGCAGCAAACTAGGATTTTTTATGTCGATCCTCGTCAACAAGGATACCAGGGTTCTGGTGCAGGGGCTGACCGGCAAGACCGGGACGTTCCACACCGAGCAGGCGCTCGCCTACTACGGCACCAAGATGGTCGGTGGCACGCACCCTAAAAAGGGCGGTGAGACCTGGACCTCGGGCGTCGATGGCACGGCGCTGCCGATCTTTGCGTCCGTTGCCGAAGGCAAAGCCAAAACCGGCGCCAATGCCAGCGTGATCTATGTGCCGCCAGCGGGGGCTGCCGATGCGATGCTGGAGGCGATCGAGGCGGAAATTCCGTTGATCATCGCCATCACCGAGGGCGTGCCGGTGCTCGACATGGTCAAGGTCAAGGCGCGGCTCGCAAAGTCGCAGTCGCGGCTGATCGGGCCGAACTGTCCGGGCGTCCTGACGCCGGAAGAGTGCAAGATCGGCATCATGCCGGGCTCGATCTTCAAAAAGGGCTCGGTGGGGATTGTTTCGCGTTCCGGGACGTTGACCTACGAGGCGGTGTTCCAGACGACGAATGCCGGGCTTGGGCAGACGACGGCGGTCGGCATTGGCGGCGATCCCGTCAAGGGCACGGAGTTCATCGACATTTTGGAGTTGTTCCTGGCCGATGAAGCTACGAAATCGATCATCATGATCGGCGAGATCGGCGGTTCGGCCGAGGAGGACGCAGCGCAGTTCCTCATCGACGAGGCCAAGCGCGGCCGCAAAAAGCCGATGGCCGGGTTCATCGCCGGACTGACGGCGCCGAAAGGCCGGACCATGGGCCATGCTGGTGCCGTAATTTCAGGGGGAAAAGGCGGCGCCGAAGACAAGATCGCCGCCATGGAGGCGGCGGGCATAAAAGTGTCGCGTTCCCCGGCCAGGATCGGAGTCACGCTCGCAGAAGTCTTGAAGGGCTGAACACGCAGGAAAGTGAAGAAAGCCGGGCTTTTAGACAATCGTCGCAATGCCCATTTCCTTAGCAAGATGCTAATCTAACATCGTCATCATCCGCCACTTCACGGAACGGCGCCCTCTCCGGGACTGCCGGCACACAGGGGACACGGGGAAAAAGCCCCGCCTTACAGACAAAATGACCCGACAGGACAAGAACGAGCAGTTCTTACTTTCCTCCTTCCTCTATGGCGGCAACGCCACCTACATCGAGGACCTCTACAACCGCTTCAAAATCGACCCGAAGAGCATCGACCCGACTTGGGCCGGCTATTTCGGCCGCCTCGAGGATTCGAGCGCGGACGTTGCCAAGAACGCCGAGGGCCCGTCCTGGGCTCGCAGCGACTGGCCGCAGACCGCGAACGGCGAGCTGGTCTCGGCCCTCGATGGCAATTGGGGGGAGATCGTCGTCAAGACCGGCGCGGCGCTGACCAGGAAGGCGGCCACCGAAGGCACACCAGCGCCGACCCCGGTCGATGTCCTGCAATCCACCCGCGATTCGATCCGCGCCATCATGATGATCCGCGCCTATCGCTCGCGCGGCCATCTGCATGCCGATCTCGATCCGCTGAAGCTCAAGGAGGACGAGCCGGCGAGCGAACTCGATCCATCGAATTATGGCTTCACCGAAGCCGACTACAGCCGCAAAATCTTCATCGACAACGTGCTTGGGCTGGAATTTGCCACCATCCCGGAGATGCTGGCGATCCTGCAGCGGACCTATTGTTCGACGGTCGGCGTTGAGTTCATGCACATCTCCGATCCCGAGGCCAAGCAATGGGTCCAGGAGCGGATGGAAGGGCCTGACAAGGAGATCAAGTTCACGCCGGAAGGCAAGAAGGCGATCCTCAACAAGCTGATCGAGGCCGAAGGCTTCGAGAAATTCCTCGACGTCAAGTACACCGGCACCAAGCGGTTCGGCCTTGATGGTTCGGAATCGCTGATCCCGGCGCTCGAGCAGATCATCAAGCGCGGTGGCGCGCTGGGCGTGAAGGACATCGTGCTGGGCATGGCGCATCGCGGCCGGCTCAACGTTCTCACCCAGGTGATGATGAAGCCGCATCGCGCCCTGTTCCACGAGTTCAAGGGCGGCGCATACTATTCTGAAGACGTCGAAGGCTCGGGCGACGTGAAGTACCATCTTGGTGCTTCATCGGACCGCGAGTTCGACGGCAATCAGGTGCATCTGTCGCTGACCGCCAACCCGAGCCATCTCGAGATCGTTGATCCGGTAGTGTTGGGTAAGGCACGGGCCAAGCAGGATCAGCGTTCGGCGGTCGACGGGCATTTCCTGTTCGACACCAAGCAGACCGATCGCTCGGTGGTGATGCCGCTGCTGATCCATGGCGATGCGGCGTTTGCTGGCCAGGGCGTGATTGCGGAGTGCCTCGGGCTCAGCGGTCTCAAGGGACACCGCACGGGCGGCTCGGTCCACTTCGTTATCAACAACCAGATCGGCTTTACGACATCGCCGATGAATTCGCGTTCCTCGCCCTATCCGACGGACGTCGCCAAGATGATCGAGGCGCCGGTGTTCCACGTGAACGGCGACGATCCGGAGGCGGTTGTCTATGTGAGCAAGGTCGCGACCGAGTTCCGACAACGCTTCGGCCGGCCGGTGGTTGTCGACATGTTCTGCTATCGCCGCTTCGGGCACAACGAGGGCGACGAGCCAAGCTTCACGCAGCCGCTGATGTATTCGAAGATCCGCAGCCACAAGACCACGCTGGAGCTGTATTCCGAGCGGCTGGTGGGTGAGGGGCTGTTGGGTGTCGAAGAGATCGACAAGCTCAAGTCCGAATGGCGGGCGAAGCTTGAGACCGAGTTCGAATCCGGCCAGGACTTCAAGCCCAACAAGACCGACTGGCTCGATGGCCAGTGGAAGGACATGAAGAAGGCCGACGCCGATGGCCCGCGTCGCGGCGAAACCGGCGCGACGCTCGAGGAGCTGGTGACAATCGGCACCAACCTCACAAAAATCCCTGCGGGCTTCCACGTTCACAAGACGCTCAAGCGCTTCCTCGACAACCGCCTTGCGGGGATCGAGAGCGGTGAGGGTATCGACTGGTCGACGGGCGAGGCGCTGGCATTCGGCACGCTCGTTGCCGAGGGCTATCCGGTGCGCCTCAGCGGCCAGGATTCCGAGCGCGGCACGTTCACGCAGCGCCACTCGGTGCTGTACGATCAGGACAATGATGGGGCGTATACGCCGCTCAACAACGTCGCGCCCGATCAGCAACGCTACGAGGTCATCAACTCGATGCTCTCGGAGGAAGCGGTGCTGGGCTTCGAGTATGGCTATTCACTGGCTGAACCGACGACGCTTACCCTGTGGGAAGCGCAGTTTGGCGATTTCGCCAATGGTGCGCAGGTCGTGGTTGATCAGTTCATCAGCTCGGGCGAGCGCAAATGGTTCCGCATGTCGGGTCTCGTGATGCTGTTGCCGCATGGCTATGAAGGGCAGGGGCCGGAGCATTCGTCCGCCCGGCTCGAGCGCTATCTGCAGCTGTGCGCCGAGGACAATATGCAGGTCGCCAATTGCACGACGCCGGCGAACTACTTCCACGCATTGCGCCGGCAGGTGAAGCGCGATTTCCGCAAGCCCCTGATCCTGATGACGCCAAAGTCGCTGCTCCGCCACAAGCGGGCAACGTCGGCGCTCGCCGAGTTCGGGCCGGAATCATCGTTCCACCGCCTGCTTTGGGACGACGCGGAAGCGGCTGGCCCGAAGAATACGACGATCACGCTGGCGCCCGATGCCGAAATCCGCCGTGTCGTGCTGTGCTCGGGCAAGGTCTATTACGATCTGCTCGAGGATCGCGAGAAGCGCGGGCTCAACGACGTGTATCTGCTGCGGCTCGAACAACTCTATCCGTTCCCCGCCAAGGCGCTGCTCGACGAGTTGAACCGCTTCAAGAGGGCGGAAGTCGTCTGGTGCCAGGAAGAGCCCAAGAACATGGGGGCCTGGGCGTTCGTGCAGCCTTATGTCGACTGGGTGCTCGAGCAGATGGGCCGCACCAATGACCGGCCGCGTTACGTCGGCCGTCCGGCCTCGGCCTCGACGGCCACAGGTTTGATGCGTACCCATCTTGCGCAATTGCAGACGTTCCTCGAAGAAGCCTTCGCAAAGTAACGACGGTCCAGGAGACTCGACGACATGGCAACCGACATCCGGGTCCCGGCGCTGGGCGAAAGCGTCACCGAGGCAACGATCGGCCAGTGGTTCAAGAAGGTGGGCGACATCGTTACCGCCGATGAACCGGTGGTCGAGCTCGAAACCGACAAGGTCACCATTGAGGTGCCGGCGCCTGCCTCGGGCGTACTCGAGGCGATCTCCGCCAACCAAGGCGACACCGTCAATGTCGGGTCGTTGATCGGCGCCATCGGTGAAGCGGCTGTGGTCACACCGAAAGCCGAAGCGCCCAAGTCTGTCGAAGCGCCCAAGTCTGTCGAAGCGCCCAAGCTTGTGGAAGCACCGAAGGCCGAGCCCGTCGCTGCAGCCCCGGCGTTCAAGCCTGAGCCCGCTCCATCGGCGCCTGTGGCGAAAAGCAATGGCACCGCTCCGCCGCCGGCTCCGGCGGCCGCCAAGCTGATGACCGAGAGCGGTATCAGCAGTGGTGACGTTACTGGCAGCGGCAAGCATGGTCAGGTGCTGAAGGAAGATGTTTTGGCCGCGATAGCAAAGCCCGTGCAGGTTGTGCAGCGGGCGAGCGCTGTCAGCGGCACCGCGGCGATAGCGCCGCGTCCGACAATTGCCGAAGCGTCCCGGGTGATGCAGGCGGCTCCGGCGGTCGCTCCGGCTGTGGTTCAGGCCGCGCCGACGCCGGCTCCGGCTCCTGCGCCGCGGGCTCCCGTCGCGCAGGCCGATGAAGTGCGCGAGGAGCGGGTGAAGATGACCCGCCTGCGCCAGACCATCGCGCGTCGTCTCAAGGATGCGCAGAACAACGCCGCGATGCTGACCACCTTCAACGAGGTGGACATGAAGCCGATCATGGAGTTGCGGACGCAATACAAGGATCTGTTCGAGAAAAAGCACGGCGTGAAGCTTGGCTTCATGGGGTTCTTCACGCTGGCGGTGGTCCATGCGCTGAAGGAAGTCCCCAACGTCAACGCCGAGATCGACGGCGATGAGCTGATCTACAAGAACTACGCCCATGTGGGCGTGGCGGTCGGCACCGATCGCGGTCTCGTCGTGCCGGTGGTGCGCGACGCCGATAAGCTCGGCATTGCGGGCGTCGAGAAAGAGATCAACCGGCTCGGCAAATTGGCCCGCGACGGTCAGTTGTCGATGGCCGACATGCAGGGCGGCACCTTCACCATCAGCAATGGTGGCGTCTATGGCTCGCTGATGTCGACGCCGATCCTCAACGCGCCGCAGTCGGGCATCCTGGGCATGCACAAGATCCAGGACCGGCCGGTGGTGGTGAATGGCGCAATCGTCATCCGCCCGATGATGTACCTGGCGCTGAGCTATGATCACCGCATCGTCGACGGCAAGGAAGCCGTGACGTTCCTCGTGCGCGTCAAGGAAAGCCTCGAGGCGCCGGAGCGTCTGGTTCTCGATCTGTGAGTTCGAGCGGCGTTCTGGTCGTGACGGGCGGCAGCCGAGGTATCGGCGCAGCGATCTCGACGCTGGCGGCTGAGCGCGGCTGGTCCGTTGTGGTCAACTACGCCAGCGACGTTGCGGCCGCCGAGCATGTCGTTGCCGCCATCCACGCCAAAGGTGGCGAGGCGATCGCCGTGCGCGGCGATGTCAGTCAGCCCGAGGATGTCGCCCACATCTTTGCCGCTGCAGACCGCATCGGACCGCTCAAAGGCCTGGTCAACAATGCCGGGATCGTCGGGCGCACGGCGCGGGTCGAAGCGCTCGATGCGGCACACATCAACCGCATGTTTGCCGTCAATGTCACGGGCTCGTTCCTCTGCGCCATCGAGGCGATCAAGCGCATGTCGACCAGGTATGGGGGCACCGGCGGCGGCATCGTCAATATCGGCTCGGCCGCGGCAAAGCTCGGTGCCGCCAACGCCTGTGTCGACTATGCAGCCAGCAAGGGCGCCATCGACAGTTTCACAGTCGGTCTCGCGATTGAGGTTGCCAATGAGGGCATCCGGGTGAACGGCGTGCGGCCGGGCGTCATCGATACCGAGATTCATGCGTCCGGCGGCGAGCCGGACCGGGCGGCCAACATGGCGTCGCAAATTCCGATGCAACGTCCGGGCACTGCCGACGAAGTCGCGAAAGCCGTGCTCTGGCTGCTGTCGGAGGAGGCCGCTTACACCACAGGGTCGGTGGTTTCAGTCACCGGCGGACGGGCAATATCGGCATGACCATCGAATTATCCCTGCTGGTTTGGAGCTTAGCGGTCTTCAGCCTCTACCTCGGCGCGCAGTCGCTGATCTATCGCTGGCATTACGGTGTGATGTACGCGCAGACGGCGCGTGACACACCACCGCCCGAGGGGGTGCTGCTCGGCCGGGCCGAACGGGCCCTCAAGAACTTCCTCGAGACCTGGCCGGCCTTCATCATCCTCA
>JBDTLB010000008.1:0-16829 GCA_039934955.1 Devosia sp. | reverse complement strand
CAGATGGACGAGATGACCCAGCACAACGCGGCCTTGGTCGAGGAGACCAACGCCTCGATCGAACGCACCGAGGAACAAGCCGTCGAGTTGGACAAAATCGTCGACGTGTTCACCATCGACAGCGATGTTGAACAGATCGCTCCACCGGTTCGCCGCCGTCGCGCCGCGGCCTAGTCTCGGGGACCGCAGACGCGCCGCACGGACGCGCTCCGCCCAATGTGATAGGCCGGCATTGAACCGCGACCCCCGTTCTGGCGTAGTGTCTCCACGGGTCCGGAGACAATTATGCCTGATACACTAAGCTCAAAAGGCGTCGCCTGGGTCACCGGGGCTGGTAGCGGCATCGGCCGCGAACTGGCCAAACGTCTGGCGCAGGACGGCTGGATCGTCGCCGCCAGTGCCCGCACCGCCCGCGATCTCGACTCGCTGGCTGCCGAAGTCCCCGGCCGGATCACTTCGTTCCAGCTTGATGTGACCGATGAGGCGGCCTGCGTCGCCACTGCGGCGCAAATCGAGGCCTCGCTCGGACCCGTCGATTTGGCGATCCTCAATGCGGGGTCCTACTTCCCCACCACCGCCGAGAACTTCTCGGTCGCTAACTTCCGTAAGACGGTCGATGTCAATCTGATGGGCGAGGTCAATTGCATGGGGCCGCTCGCCCCCAAAATGGTGGCGCGTCGCAAGGGCCACATCGTCTTGATGGCGTCACTCACCGGTTATGTCGGTCTGCCGACCGCCGCGTCGTATGGCGCCACCAAGGCGGCGTTGATCAGCATGGCGCAAGCTTTCAAGCCCGATTTCGAACGCTTCGGCGTCACCATTTCGGTGATCAACCCAGGCTTCGTCAAAACTCCCGCCACCGACAAGAATGAGTTCCCGATGCCGTTCCTGATCGGCGCCGATGAGGCCGTCGATCACATCATGCGGGGCATTGCGTCGAACAAGTTCGAGATCAGCTTTCCCTGGCAGATGTCGGTGTTGATCCACTTGCTGGCGTCGCTGCCCAATTGGCTGAAATTCGCCATCACCCGGCGCATGCTGCCGCGTTGACTAGCGCCGCGCGTTAACGACCGTCGTCGCCACCTTCGCCGCCGCCGGCTTTCGCACCAGATAGGGCACGCCCTTCAGCAACAGCTTCAACGCTTCCCAATGGATCGCCGCCGTCACCTTGAGCGTCATGAGCGGGTAGGTCAGCAGCACTCGCAGCAGGCTTCGATCCGAAAGCGGCTCCCGGGCGCCGGAAAAACTGGCGCGCAGCAGCAGGCCCTCGGGGTCGGTCTCGTCGATCCGGATCACGACATTGTCGTCCGGCGGCTCGATATGGAATTTGTAAACGCAGTTCATCGGCACGAACGGCGAAACATAGAGTTCCTTGGCACAGCTCTGCTCGACCGCATTCGCGCCGGGCGCGACCGGGATCACATAGGTCCGTCGCTCGCCGAACGTGTTGTGCACCTCATAGAGGATCGCCGTCAGAACGCCGCCATCGGCACAGAAATACACCGTCAGGGGATTGAAAACGTAGCCGAAGATGCGCGGGTAGCAGAGCATCGTGATCTTCGGCGTCGCGAGCGTGAGGCCTGCGACGCCAAGTTGCGCTTCGACCCAGGCGCGCAAATCTTTGTCACCATTGCCGTGGTCGCGGTCATGCAGCGAGAACACCGCCGCCCGGTTATGACCGAAGAGCTTCAAACGCTGGCTCAGTGCGTCGACTTCATCGAGATCGAGCAGTAGCGAGAACACTCGATAGGTAAGCTTGTGCCGCCGCGGCCGAAGTCGCGCGTGAAAGACCTTCCCGGCATAGATGGCCGAGTTCATTCCGCCGCCTCGAGCATTGGCCGCACAGAGATGCGGTTCGATTCATTGGCGACATTCCACGGCCGCCGCACTCCGCCCACCGTTTCCGCCGCGGCAAGACCCGCCTGCAGCGCGTCCTCGTGGAAGCCGTGGCCGAAATAGCTGCCGGCGAAATAGGTGTGCCGGTTGCCCTGCAGTCGCCACAGATCCTGCTGCGCATCCACCGCTTTGCGGTCGAACAGCGGATGCGTGTAGCTGAAGCTGCGGATCAGTTTGTCGGTCGCAATCTCGCGGGTCGGGTTCAGCGTCACAAACAGCGGATGCGTCCGGTCGAGGTTCTGCAGCATGTTCATCCAATAGGTGACGCAGAGCGGCCGCTCGCCCACATCGCCACTTTCGCCGATGTAGTTCCAGGCCGACCACACGCGCTCGCGCTTCGGCATCAGATTTGTGTCGCGGTGCAGCACCGCCTCATTGTCGGTGTAGCCGAACGAGCCGAGCAGCGCGTGTTCCGTCTCGTCGGGATCGGCAAGCAGCTTCAGGGCCTGGTCGGCATGAGTTGCGATGACCACATCGTCAAAGCGTTGTCGCTGCCCGGTCGCATCAACCACCTCGACGCCGACGAAATCGCGCTTCACCGATACAGCGCCGGTGGCCAGACGCACATCGCCGAGCCGTGCCAGCAGCTTCTGCACATATTGCGTGCTGCCGCCTTTGACCGTCTGCCAGATCGGCCGGTTGGTGAGTTCGAGCAATCCGTGACACCGGAAGAACCGCACGAACGCGATCAGCGGATAGGCGCGCATCTGCGCTGCCGTCGTTGACCAGATCGCCGCGCCCATCGGCAGCAGATGGTCTTCGACAAACGCCTCCGAGTATTTCGCCTGGTCGAGGTACTCGCCAAGCGACATCTCGGCGAGTGCTGGGTCGTCGACCAGCTTCGGTGCAGCCGAATAGAATCGTACGATATCGCGCAGCATCTGCAGGAACCGAAAGTTCACCACATTGCCGCGTTGCCCCAGCATACCGTTGAGCCCGGTCGAACCATACTCAAGCCGGCCATTGTCGAGCGAAGCCGCGAACGACATGTCCGTATCGACCGTCTCGACATCGATATGATCGAACAGCGCAGTCAGATTGGGATAGTTGCGCTTGTTGTAAACGATGAACCCGGTATCCACGGGCGTGATGGTCTCGCCTGTCGGTACGAGAATTGTGTTCGAATGCCCACCCGGCCGGCCTTCCGCCTCATACAGCGTTACCTGGTGCTTGCTGGCCAGCAGCCACGCCGCTGACAGCCCGGCGATGCCGGAACCGATCACCGCGATGTGCCGCCGGTCCTGAGGTTCGCCGCTACGATAATCGGTGCGCAATTTGGTGGTCCTAATTTGGTCTCGGAAGCAGATACGGGCGCACAGCGAAAACGGATGCACTGGCGGTCGAAATTTCGGGCTGGAACCAGTGATCCGCCTGCCAATCTGCCCCGTAACACCGCCATGAACATGGAGATTTCAATAGCCACGCCGCCGTGGCACAAAGGATTTCTCCCGGTTGCCATTCGGCGGTCGGGCGCGAAGCGCAGCAGAGTCTTGGCCGCAATGAACGTTGATCCCCGGCCCGACATCGACATGTCAGCGCTGCTGGCCAAGATAGGCCGGTCGCATGACGTGGAGGATTTCGAGGTCCTGTTTCGGCATTTCGCCCCGCGGGTGAAAGCCTACATGGCGCGCACCGGCAGCCCCGGACCTGCAGAAGAACTGATGCAGGAAACTATGGTTGCGGTCTGGAACAAGTCCGCGATGTACGATCCGCTGAAGGGGGCGGCCTCGACCTGGATCTTCGCCATCGCGCGCAATCTGCGTATCGATGCGTTCCGGCGCGAGAAGCACCCAGAGTTCGACGAGAACGATCCGGCGTTTCAGCCCGAAGCCGAACCCGCCGCCGACCGGCGCCTTGAGGGTGAGCAGTCAGCGCGGCTCGTGCGGGCGGCTCTCAAAGATTTGCCGCCAGACCAGGCAGAGGTGCTGCGGCTCGCCTTTTTCGAAGACAATTCGCAAAGCACCATCGCGGCAGCACTTGATCTGCCGCTTGGCACCGTAAAATCGCGCATGCGCCTCGCCTTTACCAAGCTTCGCGCCGCGCTTGCACAAACCGGAGACTTGACGTGACCATCCGGCATCACATCGCCGACGACCTGCTCATGAGCTACGCTGCAGGCAATCTCGCCGAAGGCTGGAGCCTTGCCGTCGCGACCCATCTTTCACTCTGCGCCGAGTGTCGCCACCGGCTTGCCGCCGCCGAGGCCACCGGTGGCCAACTGCTCGAAGACGCCGAATTCGCGCCGGTCGCCGAAGGGGCATGGACCACCATTCGCGCTCGCCTCGGTACGCCGGCCGAAGCCCAAACTCCTTCGCAGCCCCAAACTGCTATCCTGCCCAAGCCGCTGCGCGACTACATCGGCGGCGACCTCGACGCCATCCGTTGGCGGCCGATCGGTACGGCCGGCGCCCAGCTGCGCCTCAAGACCGGCGATCGCGAAACGCAAGTTCGCCTGCTCAAAATTCCTGCTGGCCAACCTGTACCCGAACATGGCCATCGCGGCCGCGAGCTGACCGTCGTCCTCACTGGCGCGTTCAACGATGGGGAAACCCTGTTCGCGCGTGGCGACATGGAAGACGCCGACGAGGAGACGCAGCATATCCCGACGGCGACTGCCGACGCTGATTGCATCTGCCTGGCCGTCACCGACGCCCCGCTCCGTTTCCGCAGCTGGGTCGTCCGCGCCCTCCAGCCGCTTCTTGGGATTTAGCAGATGCGCTTTGTCGTCGCCTACATCGTCACCGCAATTGTCTTTCTCGGCCTCGATTTCCTCTGGTTGACGCAGGTTGCGCTCGGCATGTACCGGCGTGAACTCGGCACGCTCCTGCTCGACAATCCGAACCTTCTGGTCGCCGGGCTGTTCTATCTGCTGTTCGTGCTCGGCATCGTACTGCTGGCGATCAATCCGGCGCTTAACGGGGGCGGCTGGGTCACCGCGTTGTGGATGGGCGCCGTGCTCGGGCTCGTTGCCTATGGCACCTACGACATCACCAATCTGTCGACCCTCAAGAACTGGTCGCTCACCATCACCCTCGTCGATCTGGCATGGGGCACAGCGCTCACCGCCGTTTCTGCGGCCGTTGGGACCCTCGTCGTGACTTGGTTCCGCCTCTAGCCCAACACAGCTAAGCCCTTTTTGCGCCGTCGTTTTCAGCCTATAATCTCGGCCGAATTCGGGTATGGGCGCGGTCTTTGGGCAAGATTTTCATTTCGCACTCGTCGGCGAACAACGCCGAGGCGTTGGCGATCCACGATTGGCTGCGCGAGCAGGGCTGGGGCGACGTCTTTCTCGACCTAGACCCCAAGCGCGGCCTCGTCGCGGGGGATCGCTGGCAGGCGGCGTTGAAGGCTGCGGCCGAGCAATGCGAACTGATCCTCATTCTCATCAGCCCTGATTGGGCGAAATCGCGCTGGTGCCTCGCCGAATTCCTGCTCGCCAAACAGATGAACAAGCAGATCCTTGGCGTCGTGGTGCGCGAGACGCCGCTGGCCGATCTGCCGGTGGAGTTGACCGCCGAATGGCAACTCGTCGATCTGAGCGCCGCCGATGCCGGCTGGTCAGCCAAGATTTCGCCGCCGCGCTTTGAACCGGAGACCATCGTCCATTTCTCCGGCACGGGCCTGTCACGCCTCCGTGCCGGGCTCGAAAAGGCCGGCCTCGATGCAACGACCTTCATCTGGCCACCCGCCACCGACCTCGGCCGCGCGCCCTATCGGGGATTGCTGCCGCTCGATCAGGACGATGCCGGTATTTTCTTCGGCCGCGATGGCGCGATTGTTCTGACGCTCGATGCGCTACGCGGGTTGCGAACGGCCGCTGCCCCACGCTTCGCCACGATCCTTGGCGCGTCGGGTGCGGGCAAATCCTCGTTCCTCCGCGCCGGCATCCTGCCGCGCCTCGCCCGCGACAGCCGCCATTTCTATGTCCTGCCGATCATCCGGCCCGAGCGCGCCGCGCTCACCGGCGAGCATGGCTTTGCCGCGATGCTGGAGGCCGCGCTCAGGGCGCGTAACCTGACCCGCAATCGCGCCGATATCCGCGATGCGGTGCTGAAGGGCGCCGCTGCTGTCGCGCCGATCCTCCGTGACCTCGCGATCTCCGCCGATGCCGGCGACGTGTCGAGCGGCGATCCGGCGACATTGGTCATCGCCGTCGATCAGGCCGAGGAGCTGTTGAGCGCTGACAACGCTGAGGCCGCGCCGTTCCTGACGCTGCTGGCCGAGCTTGGCCGCCGTGATGATGTACCGGTGCTGGTGATCTTCACGGTGCGCTCCGACAGCTTCGAGCCTTTGCAGTCGCGTCCAGAACTCGCCGCGACCCAGCCGCATCATCTCATCGACCTGCCGCCGATTCCGGCAGGTAGTTTCGGCGACATCATTCGCGGCCCGGCGCGCCGGGTCACCGCCGCTGGCCGCAAGCTGACGATAGACGAAACGCTGGTCGATGCCCTGCTGAGCGACATCGAAGTCGGCGGCACGAAGGACGCGTTGCCGCTGCTCGCCTTCACGTTGGAACGGCTTTATACCGACTATGGTGCCGATGGTGATCTGCAGCTCTCCGAATACGAGCGCCTCGGCCGTATCCGCGGCGCTCTCGAAGCCGCCGTCGAACTGGCGCTCACCAAGGCCGACACCAATCCCGCCATCCCCCGCGACCGCGCCGCTCGCCTCGCGCTGCTCCGCCGTGGCCTCATCCCCTGGCTCGCCGGCATCGATCCCATCACCGGTTCGCCGCGCCGCCGCGTGGCGCGCATGGCCGAGGTGCCGCAGGAGGCCCTCCCGCTGATCGAATTGATGGTCGAGCAGCGCCTGCTGGCGACCGATATCGATTCGGCCACCAAGGAACAGACCATCGAGCCCGCGCATGAGGCGCTGCTCCGCCAATGGGGTGCGCTCGATGGCTGGCTGGTCGAGGATTCCGCCGATCTCTCGACGATCGAAGCGTTGCGCCGCGCCGCCAGCGAATGGGACGCCAACGCGCGCGCCGGCGAATTCATCATCCACCGCGGCGCGCGTCTGCAATCGCTCGAACAGGTCGCGGCGGGTGAGAAATTCACTAGCTATCTGACCTCGATTGACCGCGCCTACCTCAGCGCCGCGCGCAATTTCGAAAACGAGGCGATCAAGAAATCCCGCGCCGCTCGCACCCGTCTCACCATCGCGGCCGCCATTGCTGGCATCGTCGTCGTCGCCGGCAGCACCGCCGGCTATTTCATCTGGTCGGCAGGCGAAGCGGCAAGAACCCAATCGGCGGCAAATTTCGACATCGCCCGGTCCGAGGCCGCGTTGCGCGAAGGCCGCCCCGAACAGGCCGCCAAAGCGGCCCTGTCCGCGTATGAACTGCTGCCCTCAACCGAGACCCGGACCTCGGCGCTGACCGCCGCGCTCTCGGTGTCTCCGCATGCAATTGGCGTCGTCGGCGTCGCGGGGCGTGTCGTCGACACCGCCTGGCTCGATCCGTCGCGGCTCGCCATTCTTGGTGCCGATGGCAAGGTCACTTTGTTCGATGCTTCGAAGCGGACCGTCGAGTCCGCTCCCGCCATCGACCCGTCGCCGCTGCCCATCGCGCTCGCACCTGATGGCACAGGCAGCGCCGTGGTCATCCGTGCCGATACGAGTTTTACCGGGCTTGATGGCAAACTGCTTGTCGCCCCGCCGGCCGAACCTTTCGCCGCCCGCAGCGGTCGGACTGGAAGTGGCGCAAATGGCAAAGTCGCGGTCTTCGTCGGGCTCATCGGTGACGTGCTTGTCCGCGACTGGCGGCAGCCGCCAGTGCGCGACACCGTGCTCGCCGAAGCCGATGCCCCCATGGTCGGCGTAACGCCGGACGGAACACTCGTTGGCGTCGCGCGTAGCCTGGGCGTGCTGGCGCTATACAGCGACCCGGCCGCCGCCCCGACCATCACCAGCTATGGGCGTAACCGAGCGGAGGCGATGGCATGGTCCCATGCGCTCGATGTTCTCGCCATCAGTGATGGGGCGGGGCAGGTCAGTCTGCTCGATGCACATGATCCCCGGCGAACGCTCGTCGGCATCAAGACCAGTGCACGCTCGGCCGTACTCGAGTGGTCGCCCGTTGCGAGCCTGCTCGCGGCCGCTTGCTACGACAAGGACCTCTGCGTCTATGATACCGCCGGTTCGCTCATCCAGCGGTTCTCCGGTCACATCGGCCAGATTTCCTCCGTCCACTGGAGCCCGGACGGGCGCCTGCTGGCCTCGACTGCGGCGGCCGAGCCGGTTCGAATCTGGTCACTGGCCCCCGGCGCGAGCGTGCACGCGGCGTTGCGCAGCGACGAAAGCATCCCGCTGCTGTCGCTCGCGGTCGACTCCACCAACGGGCGTATCGCGGTTGGCGACGAATTCGGCCGCATCGGCATCTGGACCAGCGAAAAATTCTCGCACCGGCTGGCGCGTCCAGAAATCTTCCCCGGTCTTCCGCCGCCCGCGGTGACCTCGCTTGCCTTCCTCGGTGACGGTCGCCTCGCGGCCGTTTACAAGGGACGCGGCGTCGCGATCTGGACACCCGGCGCCTCCACGCCCGATAAGATCGTCCCGCTTGAAAATCTTGGGTTCTCCCGCATTGCCGCATTGACCGGCGACATTCGCGCCGCGGTGCCGCTCAGCGACAAGACCATGCTTGTCCTCTCCGGCGACGAGCTGCGCGAAAGCCGCGTCGCGGCCGATTCCATGCCGCTCGATCAATGGGGGCTCACTGCGGCGCCCACTGCCAACACGGCGTTCGTCTCCTATTCCGACGGCACGATTCGCCGCCGCGATCTGAGTGTCGGCGGCGAGGGGACCGTCATCTTCGACGCGGCCAAACCAATTTGCGGCGTCGTTCCGACCTCCGACAACAATGGCGCAAAGAGCCTGGCAGTAAGCCCCGACGGCAAATGGCTGGTCGCGACCCGCACCGACAGCGCTGTGATCGTCCACAATCTCGCCGATCCGCAGAACCCGCTCTGTCTCGCGCTGCCAACCGCCGACAGCAAGACGGTGGCGTTTTCGGCGGATTCAAAACGTCTCGCCATCCTCAGCGCCACCGATCGCCTCTACGTCTTCGATCTAGCAAACCCCGACCGTGCCGAAATCTATGGTGCTCCTGCACTCGCAACGGCCTCAGCCGGCACCGCACCGGGCGCGCAGCGCCTCACCTCGTGGATGGCCTGGCTCGACAGCGACCGCATCGCGATCTCGACCGCCGACGGTACCGTCGAGATCATCCGTCTCGATCCTGCCGGCTGGCAGGCGCGGGTGGACACCCTGTTCCTCACACCATAATCTCCGCGTGAACGGGGACGGACGCGTGCAAATTCTGCAACTTTCGGCAATGGCGTTGGCGCTGGTCCTCTCGACCAGTCTGGTGCCCGCGACCTCACCCGCCTTCGCTGCCACGATCGAGGAACTCGCTCCCGCTCAGGCGCCTGCGACCTATCCGGGCGCGGAGCCCGGCGCCACTCGCACCTGGGTGCAACTGGTGTGGAACCCGAAATCCCGTGCGCTGGAGCGGCTCGCTTTCACCGCCTGGGACCCAATCCCCTCGCTCGGCCTCGAGCTACAATGGCAACCCGACGATCCGGCAAGCAATGTCGCCGGTCCGCTCGCTGGCCGCGGCACGCTAAGCTTTCGCAAGCCCGGCGCCTCCTCCTACGATCGCGGCGCCATCATTGCGCAGTATCGCGGTGCCTTCAAAGCCGGCCGCGCCGACGGTCTTGGCGAATTCCTCGATCAATCGGGCTTTGCCTATGCCGGCGCTTGGCGCGATGGCCTGATGAACGGGCCGGGCCGCCTCACCACTGCGGCGGGCGACGAGTATGTGGGCAGTTTCAGCGCCGGCAGACGCGATGGCGCTGGCGTTTTCACCGATGCCACGGGCCGCATCTATTCGGGCCGTTTTACCGCCGGCCTGCCTGATGCTGAGGCGCTGCTCGCGCAAAACGACACGAGTCTGCGCATCGGCGTGCTCACCGAGCGACGTCCGCACAACTATGAGCTCGGCTTCGATCCCATGAGCTATACCACTCGATCTGATGGTGAGACGCTCGACATCCTGCCCGACGATCAGCGCCTGCTCGACGTCTGGCATGGCGCGGTGCCCATCACGATGACCGACGGCGAGATCGCTGCCTTCGATTCACCGTCGACCACGCCGAGTTTCCTCGGCGCCTATGAGCGCTTCGATCCGCTCTCGCTGGTGTTTGAGCTCGAGAACTCCACCACCGATACTGTTTCTGTTGTCGGTGGTTATCTCGACATCGCCGACAGCGCCCGCGATGGCGAACCCGCCATGCAGGTCCGGCCGTTTCCACGTGATCCTTGCTCGGGGACCGTTGAGTTCTTGCCGAAATTTTTCATCGACAATTTCGGCTGGGCGCCGGCCGACAATGCCGCGCTCAACGTGACCGCCGGCGCGACCGACGGGCGCAGCGAAGGCACGCCGTTGAACGTAGCGCTCGGCGCCATCAAAGACACCGCCACCGCCGATATCACCGAACAGCTCAAGGCCCTCGGCCTTGATGTCGATTACGTCTCGACCACCAAACTGCAATGCACTGACCCCAACGACGAGCGCCTCTGCCTGGCGGAACTCAAGCAGTCGGGCCATTTCGGCAAGCTCGGCAGCTACATCTCGCTCGACTACACCACTGTCACCGCCGCCGTGATGGGCACGCTCGACTACGATTGGACGGCGTCGAGCGGTGCCACCGCGCACAAGAGTTCACCGTTCTCGGTGATCATCCCGGTGGCCTCGGTCGCCAACGATGCCGAATGCGGCGAGGGCGGTGAGATCATCCCGGTGCGCCATGATCCATTCCAGCTCCATCTCGATGAGCAAAACTACCGGCTCGCTATTCCCTTCACCGGCGACGTCACCCCCGGCTTCACGTCCCGCTGGCGCATTGAGCTTTCGGCGAAGGAAACGTCGCTGCACGATTTCAAGATCGTCCTGTTGTTGGCTGACGGCAGCCAGATCACCTCGCGTCCCATCCATTTGACCTACTTCATACCGCCCAAGCACGCCACGGCGCAGTAGCACTTAGTTCGGGCGACCCAGTTCGAACAGATTTGGAATCGGCACCAGCCGCGCGGCCACCGTTCCCTGCTTGAACACCCGCATTTCCAGTAGCGCGCCAGATCCGCGCGGTGACGTCTGGTCGAACAGGAAATTGCCGAGCGAGAACACCATCTGGCTCGCCCCACCATTGACCGGCTCGATGCTCGTGCTCGCCTGATGCGAATGATCGCCGACGACCAGCGTGACCCCGCAGCGCGCCAAGGTCTGCGCGATATTCCGTTCTGCCTCCGTCGCGGCGTTCGTGTATTCCTCGCCCCAATGCACAAAGGCGACCAGCGGTGGCGCGGCCTTGAGCCCGCACACCCAATCGAGCTTTGCCGGATCAGCAATGGCATCGCCGACCATCTTGCCGCCGACGAAATTCAGCGCCAGCAGCCGGAACGCTCCCATATCGGTCACCTTGCCATGCTCGAGCGGTGCGATGTCCAGCGCCCGCAATTGCGCTGCTGATTCCACGCGCCCCTCCGGCCCAAGATCATTGGCGTGATTGTTGGCTAGGCTCGCCGCCTTGACGCTGAGCGCTGCAAGCACGGGCGCTGCGTCCTCGGCGTTCATTACATGCGCGTCGGGCCCCACGCCCGTCACCGGGCCATCCAGTAACACACCCTCGAGATTGACGATCAGCGGCACCTTCCGCGTTAGCGCCAGCACCGCGTCGCGGATCCTCGTCCATGCGGCAGGATCGCGCAACGCAGGCAGAAAATACCGGCCGAGCAGCACGTCCCCGCCGAACGTCACCTTCGTCTGGTCGGGATAGTCGAACGAGGCTCCAGTCGCGGCATCCGCCACATAGGCCACCACCACATAGCTCGTGGTCGATCCGGCACCGGTGCCGTAATCCACCGAATTGCCATTACCGATCACCACCGGATGCGCGCCGAAGACCTCGTGCTGCAACGCCATCTGGATATAGGTCGCGGCCTTGCTGTCCATGTGCGAAGGCTGCAGCAGCGGCACGACACCTGCCGGGTCCTCGGCTTCGATCATTGCGATCGATTCCTGGTCTCGTGCGATCGCCTCGGCCAGTGGCCGGTAGTGCGAGAAATCCGTTGACTGCACGATCAGCGTGTCCGGCGTCACCAACGGCTTAAGCAACTCGAGCATCTCCTGCCAGTCGGTTTCGGTGGCATTGATCGAGCCAAGCAGCGGGATCACCTCGGCATCCGGAAAGAAGTGCCGGATGAACGGCGCCTCGGCCATCAGCCCATGCTCATAGTTGACGGTCGGCAGCACCTGCACCAGATCGTAGTGCGCCACGAGTGCAGCGACCCCGGTCTTGTCCGACGGCACCTTGCCGAACACCGTCTGCAAATCCTCGCGCGTTGTGCCGAACGCCTTCTGCACTTTGCGAAAATGGTCCGGCGAGATCAGGATGATCCGCTTGTAATGCCCTGCGGACGCTGCCCAGAACCCTCGGGCAATCAGGTCCGCCGCCAGCAGATGATGCGGCACAATGATCCCGGTGACGCCCGTCGGCGGCGCAAAATCCGGCTTCTCCTTGGCGATGGCGGCCAGCAGCGGCGCCGGGTCCTGCGCTGGCAGGAACGGATTGTCCGCCGCGAGGACGCCCGTCGTGCCGAGCACGATGAGCGCACAAAGCCGCCACGCCCACGCCCTCGCGATGCCCGCTAACCCTGCCACAAACTGCCCCTCGGCCGCCATTTCACTTGCGCCGCGACCATGCCATGTTGCCCGCCTGTTGGGAAAAATCTCTACCGTGAAATTCCGCCGCCTTGCGCTTTATTTCGGACTGCTGGTCCTGCTGACAGTGCTCGGCTTCGCACTCACGCTGTGGGCGCTGTTCGCCTGCGCGCCGCCACCGCTGCCCGGCGATGAGCTCTGGACCTGGCGCCAGAATGCCAGTGCTGCGCTCGCCCTGGTTCTGCGCTTCGGCAGCGCGGCGTGTTTTACGCAGGATGCAGCGGGCAGCGTCGCGCTCGCGCTCGGCACTCGCACCGCAGGTGTGCTCCTGGTCCTGCTCGCGCTGTTCGTCCTGTGGGAGACTATCGGCCGCGAGTTGCGCCTGCGCTGGTTCCGCATGCGGGGTGGCCACATGCTGCTCGCCGGTGCGCTCGATGATGTGGCCGGTCTGGCGCGCCGTCGGGCGGGCTTCGCCGGCACCGTCTTTCTTGCCCCCGACCGTCCAGCTGCGACCGACCTCGCGCGCCATCATCCCTTCGCGGAAATCGCCGCCACTGACTCGCGGCGTCTGCCGGCTCAGCTCATGCGCTTCGGCGCCGCCCGCGCCAAACTGCTCGCCGCCGTCACCCGCAACGATCTCGCCAATGTTGCGATCGCCGACTCTGCGCTGGCCACACCCGGCAGCAGCGAAATTTTGGTGCGGCTCGAACAACACGCGGTGCGTGTCCTGTCGAGCCACCGACTCCGCGTCCGCGCTGCCGACCAGACCCGCCCGCTCGCCGTCGTCTCGCTTACCCAGATGCAGACGCGTCGCGGCATGGCCGCCGCCATGTCCGGGCGCTATCTGCTTGATGGCGCGCCGCGCGTCCATATCGCGCTCTGCGGCAGTGGCCCGACGCTGCAGGCGGTGAGCTTCGAAATTGCCCGCCAGGGTTTTGGCCTCGAGACCGAGCGACCCTTGCTATCGATTCTCCGCACCGGCTCCAGCGATTTCGCCGCCGGGGCGCTCCATCGGCTTGAGGCGTCCGCTATCGCTGAGGCGCAGATTGCCGATGTGCTGAGCGCCAGTGCCGATGGGCTCGATCGTGCCATCGGCGCCACCGTGCAGGAGGCGCCGCCGCTGCTTGCCGTCCATTGCACGGGCGAGAGCGCCGCCGAAGCCGAAGCCATTGCGCTCCGGTGGGAGGAGGTGTTGCTCGCCCTGCGTCAGCCGGTCCCACCGATCGTCGTTTACGGTGCGGAAGATCGCCCACTTGGCACCACCGGCATGATCCGCGTCGCGACTGCCGACGATCTCGCCGAGGCCCGCGCTGCCGCGCATCTGATGGATCAGCACGCCCGCGCCGTGCACCAACAATTCATGGCCGCCCAGCGCGCCGCGCGCGGCGACAGGTTCGGCACTGCCCCCGCAGAGGTCGACTGGTCGCGCCTGCCCGAGAGCTTTCAGGACGACAACCGCAACGTCGCCGACCAGATGGGCTACAAGCTCGCCAGCGTCTTCATGCTGGCGACCACCGGTGGCGAGGCCGCCCGTCTGACCACTGACGAGACCGAAGTGCTCTCCGGTATTGCCCACGCCCGCTGGATGGCTGCCAAGGCGCTGAGCGGCTGGCGTTTCGGCAAAATCCGTGACGATCGCTTGATGCTGCACCCCGACATGGTCCCCTATGCCGAGCTCGACGAACCCGGCAAGCAGAAGGACCGCGACGAAGTCGCGAGCCTCCCCGCGATGGCGTCGCTCTCCGGAGAGTCGCTGAAGCGCGAGCGCCGCATCGGCTTGCCGCGTGCACTTGATGCTGACGCAGCCGCCATTTTTCGCAATTTCGTCGCGACGGCCCCCAAGGCCAGCGTGCCGGTCGTCGTCCTACCACTCGATGATGCCGCGATGGTTGAGGCCGCCGCGGCGCTGCTTGACGCCGGCATATTGGTGGAGGCGATGCTCGACCGCTGGACCGACGACCTCCGCCGCGACGACGCCATTGCGCCCGTTCTGGCCACCGTGTTGCGCCGTGCCTGGCGCATCACTGTGCTTCGCAACGACGAGGCACGCCGCGTGCTGTCCGAATCCGTAACCGAATGTGCCGATGAAACCGGAGTCGTCGATGCGCTGGCGTAATGTCATTGTCCCACTGCTGATCGTTGCGGTCTCCGTCGCCGCCACGGCCGCGCTGGCCATCACCCCGGTCACCAACACCGAGCGCTCCGCCACCCGCCAGCAGATTGCCCAGCAGCTCGGCCCGTCGCATTCTTATGCATTGCTGATCGGTATCTCCGATTTCGACAATGCCGGCTGGCACCATCTTGCCGGCGTCGGTCCCGAGATCGACAAGGTCAGCGCCGCGCTCCACGACCAGGGCTTCACCATCGTCCCCGAAAGCCACACCGGCCGGATGGACCACGCCACCCTCAAATCCGCCATCGAGCATTTCTTCCAGACCTACGGCCAGAAGGCCGAGGATCGACTCGTCGTCTATGTGGCAACGCACGGTTATTCCGATCCGTCGCGTCCCAACGCCGATGGGTTCCTCGTCGCGTCGGATGCTGGCGTCCCTGCGCAAGGCAGCGTACCCAACGGCTATTCGGTGCACGAGCTTAGCGCCGCGCTGACCTCGATCGCTGCCCAGCATGTGTTCCTGTTCTTTGACTCCTGTTTTTCGGGCGCCATGCTGCCCGAGCCAACCCGCGCCAACGACACCATCCTCGCCGGCAAGCCCGTGCTGGCCTTGAGCAAGGAGACCGCAGCCTGGACGCTCGATCTCCTCGCCCACAATGCGCGTCTGGTTCTCACCGCCGGCAATGCCAGCCAATCCGTCCCTGATGTCGACAACCCGTTCGCGGCTGCCGTGGTTGATGCACTCAACGGCGCCGCCGACACGGACGGCGATGGCCTGATCCTCGGCACCGAGATCGCGCAATTCGTCCGCGGTCGTGTGGCTCGCGCCACGCGCCTCGCCGGTCACGCCAATGACCCGGTCTTCGCCGTACTGCCCAAGCTCGTTCCACCCGTCGATCCGCGCCCGGACGTCGCCGATCCCGGCCGGATCGACTACGCTCTGCAGGGCGATTTCATCTTCCTCGCCCCCGGTGGTCCGAAGCCGGCCGCCGAAGCCGGCATCAGCGAGCAGCAGGCATTGCTGACCGAAAAGCAGTCGCGCCTCAGCTCCGGCCAATTCCTCGCCTGCGTCGATTGCCCCACGATGGTGAAGCTGCCGGGCGACCCCGCGCTGGCGCTCGCATCAACCGAAATCACCTATGGCCAGTGGGACGCCTGCTACCGCCAGATGGGCTGCCACCGCTATCTCGCCGACGATGGCTTCGGTCGCGGCGACCGCCCCGCCAGCAACATGACCTGGCTCGATGCGCTGGAATATGTCACCTGGCTTTCGAGCAAGTCGTCCGTGGACCAGCCATGCCCTGACTATCGCCTACCGACCGCCGACGAGTGGATCTCCGCCGCCACTTACGGCACCGCCGGCCCTGTCACCTGGGCCAGCGCGGTCGCCGATGGTCAGCCAGTCTGCTGGGGCTGCGGCGCCGGTGAAGACGGCAATGCCGCCATGCGCGCCGCCTCGCAGCCCGCCAATGCCGCCGGCCTCTACGACATGGTGGGCAATCTGTGGGAATGGGCCGCCGATGGCGCTGACTCGGCCGCGCCGACCTGCAATCTCACGGCCATCCGCCAGGCCGGACAATGCGGCCCGGGCCGCGTCATGGGCGGCTCCTTCGCCACCCGCGCCGACGCGCTTGCCTCAATTGAGACCGGTGGCACGGCGCCTCGCACCGGCAATGACCGGCCATGGTCGTCGCCCACCATCGGGCTACGTGTCGCCTGCGACGTGAAGCCGTCCTAAATCGCTGTTGGCGAGCTCAGGCGCTCCGCCGCACGGCCTCGGCGGCGCCGATCTCGCGCAGCAGCGCGACCTTGGCACCGACGGCCTCGCGAAACACCCTGTTACCCGCGAGGTCCGGTGGGAACACCCGGTCGATTGCCAAAAATTCATCGACCAACCGAGCTGGATCGATTTTTGCGAACTCAGCCGCCATCGGATCCTGCACCGGGATCGCGTCGCCCTTCTCGTCGACGCCCCGCGCGTAGATCATCCACGCCGCCACCCCGAGCGCCAGCCGCTCGAACGGCGCTCCGGCCTTGATCCGGTCGGCAATCGTGCCGAGCAATCGCTGCGGCAGCTTCTGGCTCCCGTCCATCGCGATCTGA
>JBDTLB010000007.1:0-27832 GCA_039934955.1 Devosia sp. | reverse complement strand
AGCCCGTCATGACTGAGCCAACCAAAGTCCACGTCCCGCTCGGCGAGCGCGCTTACGACATCCTGATCGGGCCCGACCTGCTGGAGAGCGCCGGCGAACGCCTCAAGGCAATGTTCCCCGGCCGCCGCTTTGGCATCGTCACCGACACCGAGGTCGCCAAGGCGCAGATGCCGCGCCTCACCCGCTCGCTCGATGCGGCAGGCCTGAAGCATTCGGCGGTCGTCCTTCCAAACGGCGAATCCAGCAAATCGATCGTGCGCCTCAATGAGGTCGTCGAGGGCCTGCTCGAGGCAAAACTCGAGCGCGGCGACATCGTTCTCGCCCTCGGCGGCGGTGTTATCGGCGATCTCGCGGGCTTTGCCGCATCGGTGACGCGGCGCGGCATGGATTTCGTGCAAATCCCCACCAGCCTTCTGGCGCAGGTCGATTCGTCCGTGGGCGGCAAGACCGGCATCAACTCACCGCACGGCAAAAACCTCATCGGCGCCTTCCACCAGCCCAAGCTGGTGCTCGCCGACATCACCGCGCTCGCGACCCTTCCGCCGCGCCAGTTTGCCGCCGGTTACGCCGAGACCGTGAAATACGGTCTCATCGACGATGAGCCATTCTTCTTCTGGCTCGAAGAGCATCAGGCCGAGATCTTCGCCGGCGGCCCCGCCCGCGCTGAAGCCATTGCTCGCGCCTGCATCGCAAAGACCCGGTTCGTGCTCGCCGATGAGCGGGAAACCGGCGCCCGCGCACTGCTCAATCTCGGCCATACCTTCGGTCACGCCCTCGAATCCGCCACCGGTTATTCCGACCGCCTCCTCCACGGCGAAGGCGTCGCCCTCGGCATGGTGCTGGCGCATGGCTTTTCGGCAAAGCTCGGTCTCGCCCCTAGTCAGGACACCGGCCGCATCGCTGCGCATCTGCAGCGGGCGGGCCTGCCGACGAAGTTGAGCGATATTCCCGGTGCTCTGCCGCCAACCGAGCAATTGATGGAGGCGATCGCGCAGGACAAGAAGGTGGTGCGCGGCGCGCTGACCTTCATCCTCACCCGCGGTATCGGACAGACCTTCATCGAAAAAAACGTCGATCCAGCAGCCGTGCGGGACTACATCGACGAGATGCGCTCTGAGCGCAAAAGCTGATTTGCCTAACTCGGTCCGTTCGGGCCCGTAGCTTTCGCTACGAGCCCCAGAACGGTTCCGGCGTCACCCCGGCGCCGCATGCGAGCATGCGGAAATTGCCTCCGACCGGGATCCAGATTGACTACAGACAAACCTCTGGGCTCCGCCTTTTGCGAGACAGAACGACGCCGGAGGGACAGGCCAGAGCGACCCATCCGATCCCTCCCTGGCGAGGGGGAGGGAAACTGGTTGGAGTGACTATGGGGCGACGCTGATCACGACGCGCCGGTTGAGCCGGAATTCGGGACCGAACTGATCCGTAGCACCGACGCCTGTGGCGCTGGCCCGGATGAATTTGACCCCGTGCTCCTGCAAATATTTGAGCGAGTTCTGCGCCCGCTCGACGGCAAACAACGCATTGGACGCGATGGCGCCCTGTTTGCTCGAATATCCGGTGACCTGCACATTGCATTGCCGGTCGCCGACATCGGCCGCCACCTGATCCAGCCGTTCGATCAGCCGCGTCGTCAGATCGTTTGAGTTCTCGTTGAACCCGACGACATTGTAGACCTCGTTGAGATCGCAGCTGGTGCTGTTGTTCTGCGGGTCCTGATCGAGCGACGCCGTCTGGATCGGTTCCTCGCTCACCGGCGCGGCTTCGGTGATCTGGACAACCTTCAGCAGATGTGACGGCGCTCGCAGGTCGATGATCCCGGCCTCATTGCCCGTCCCCGGCCAGCCACCCAGTAGCGCCTCCGAGACGGCATCCAGCGTCTCGTCCGGGATCACCAGAAACTCACCCAGCATCTCGTTGGGCTCATTTCCCTCATCGGCCTTGGTACGCAGACCCGAAGCGGTGACCGCCCGGCCGTTCACCGTGACCGAAGCCAGATAGAGATTGCGGTCGTGGTTTGAGCCCTCGCCGCCATAGGCCTCATTGAGGAACTTGATCCGCACGTCGCCGTTCGGCCGGAACACATCGCCCGGCACCGCGAAGGTGAAACTCTGCACATATTTGGTCTTGTCGGCCACGTCGGCGAACCGCCCCGCCCGGGCAGTATCGATCGCGGCGGCTATGGCGCCCTCCCCCAAGGGCTTACCGTCGAACTCCTCTTCGAACTTCGGCGGGCCGTCGTAAGCCTCGCCCCCCATCACCAGCACAAGCGTGCTGTCCTTGGCCAATACACCCGCCGGAAACGCGGCGATGCATGCAGCGGCCAAGCATGTCGATACTCGCGACATTTTCATTGCGCCCTCCTGAAGCTGTCTGCAGCAAAAGTGCTAGAAACCTAGGGGGGCGAAACTTCGCCGCTGCGAAGGCGCGCGAACACGGCTCAGCCGAAGTTCCGCCGCATTGTGGAAGCCCGGTCACACCTGCGGCCGAAATTCGCCTTCCGGCGTCACAACATAGTTAACGGCCATACGCGTGCCGCAAACTGGTGTGTTTCGGAAAACACCCCATCTATTGCATCAAATAGGGGCTCACGAGGCCTGTGGAGAAACAATTTCGATCGCCAGCGCGTGGACCCCGTGTTTGAACTCGGCGTCGAGCGCTTCCATGACCGCCCTGTGTTGGGCAACGCGGCTCTTGCCGGTCAGTTCCACAGCGGCGATGCGAACCCGGAAATGCGTCTCGCCCCCCGGCCGCGAACCAGCGTGACCTTGATGTCGTGCGCTCTCGTCAATGACTTCAAGATGGCTCGGGGCAAATTTGGCCGAAAGTTTTGCAACAATCGTATCGCGAACAGGCATATGCCTAGGCCCCTTCTGCTGTGCTCGTTCTGATCAAGCGTAACTAGGACTGATGAAACTGGATTCCAAGCTCTTCGATCGCATCCGGGTCCACCCGCGACATGCCACGCCCGAAATCAAGGTCTCTGTGCCCGATTGCGCCTGGGAAGGCTGCAAGCAGCCGGGCACGTATAAGGCGCCCAAGGGCCATCGTTCCGAAGGCGAATACCACAATTTCTGTCTGGAGCATGTTCGCCACTACAATACGGCGTTCAACTTCTTCGCCGACATGAACGAGAAGGACCGCGAGCGCCATCTCTACACCACCAGCCAGACCGACGGCCGGCCGAGCTGGGGCCTGGGCACCAAGCCGGGCGCCAACGCTGGCCCGCGCATCCCCAAGAAGGATGCGAACACCGCCTCGGGCAAGCGCTTCTCCGACCCGCTCCATATCTGGGCCCGCTATGCCCGCGCCAATGCCCGTGGCCCGGCGCCCGAGCGCGCCATCAAGCTGCAGGAGAACGACCGCAGAGCCTTCGAGGCGCTGGGCTTCAAAGCCTCGGTCAAGTCCGAAGAGATCAAGCGCGCCTATAAGGCCCTGGTGAAAATCCACCATCCCGACGCCAACGGCGGCGACAAGGCCTCCGAAGAGCGCCTGCGCGCCATCATTGCGGCCTACAGCCACCTCAAGACCAAAGGTTTCGTGGTCGCCTGACGGCCCGATCAGGCCGCCTGCAGCTGCAACCGCTCTAGCGAACGCTCGAGGGCGGCGAGACAGTCTGCGTCGATCGCAGTCCCGACCTGGGCTCGCATGATGGCCAGCGCCGCGCCCCCGGCCATCGCCTTGCGATAGGGCCTGTCTGCCGTGAGGGCGTCGTAAATATCGGCGGTCGTAATGATCCGCGTCTCGAGCCCGATCTGTGCACCGCTGAGCCGGTTCGGATAGCCAGCGCCGTCCAGCCTTTCGTGATGTTCGAGCGCGATTTTGGCGAGGTCGGCAAACGCCGTCAGACGCGATAGGATTTCCGCGCCGCGCCCGGGATGGCCGCGCACAATCTCCCATTCTGCCGCATCGAGCTTCCCGGGCTTGTCGAGAATTTCGTTGGAGACGCCGAGCTTGCCCAGATCATGCAGCAACGCCGCGCGAACCAGCCAGCGCTTGCGCTCCACCGGCACACCGAGTTCCTCGGCAATCAGTTCCGTCACCAGCGCCACGCGCTTGCTGTGACCGGAGGTAAACGGGCTCTTGGCGTCAACCACCTGGGCAAAGGCATCGGCAATATCGTCGAGATAGTCGGCGTCGGCAGAACGCACCAGACGCGCCGGCTCTAGGGCGAAGACGCGCTGACCAAGTTCCGGATCGCGCATCGCAGCCCAGAACGCCTCGTCTTCGGCGACCTCGTCAAAGGCGAGCACAAGCGCCGGATCGAACCAGCGTCCCGATCGGGCTTGCACCCCTTCGAGTGCCGCAGCCGGGCCGCTCGTCGTGCTGAACACGTCGACCACCTGGGCCAGCAGGGCGACACGGGCCAGCAGCGAGATCGACTCGCCCTTGCGGCCGAGCGGGTGGCCGCCACCGTTCCAGTGCTCGTCCAGATCGAGGATGCCGTGCGCAACGACCTCCGAAAACCGCATTTGCCGGGCGATATCGGCGCCGCGCTCGCAGCGGGTCTTGAAGACCTCCCGGTTAATCTTGCCGCCCGTCATGGCGACATTGAGAAAGCCACGCAGCCGCTCGGCCAGACCGGATTTCACGGCCGTATTGGAAACGACGAAGCGGAGCACCTGGGTCAGGCTGTCACTGTCGACCAGCTTGGCGTTGCGCTTGAAGTCGTAATCGGAGGTCACGAACAGCGCGCAAATCCGTGCCGCATTGCTCGAACAGCCAAGGTCCTTCAGCAACAGCGTGTAGAACAGGTCGCTGAGCTGCGCCTCGTCCATCCCGATGGCCGCGCCGATATGCATGCCGATCCAGCAGCAGCGGATCGAGTGCCCCGCGGGCTGTCCATCGGTCATATCCAGAGCGTAGCTGAGCGCGCTGACGATCTCGGCGAGCCGCAAGCTCTCGGAGGGGAGATAACTGGCCATGATGCTCGGTCTAAAGGAAAACTTCTAAGGCCGGGTGAACCGAAAGGCTGGAAAACGCGGCTTCCGATGCCCCTTTAGGCAACTACGACATGCGCCAAACCGGCCCCTACCCTCCCCGAAAGCTTGCTGCTATAGAGCCCGCAACCTCCGGGCCGACTTTGCCCATCCAAGCCCCCTCAGAGTCTCAGGAAATGGCTGATTACACGAACGTGCCGAACAAGAATTTCTCCGTCCGCGAGCTTTTCGGCATCGACCTCGACATGACGGTGAAGGGCTACGCGGAATCCGATCCGCATGTGCCGCCGCTCGACCCGGACTATCTGTTCGACCGCAACACCACGCTCGCGATCCTGGCCGGCTTTGCCTACAACCGCCGCGTCATGGTGCAGGGTTATCACGGCACCGGCAAATCCACCCACATCGAGCAGGTCGCGGCGCGCCTCAACTGGCCGCTGGTCCGCGTCAATCTCGACGCCCATGTCAGCCGCATCGATCTCGTTGGCAAGGACGCCATCGTCCTCAAGGACGGCAAGCAGATCACCGAGTTCCGTGACGGCATTCTGCCCTGGGCTGTGCAGAACAATATCGCGCTGGTGTTCGACGAATACGACGCTGGCCGCCCGGACGTGATGTTCGTCATTCAGCGCGTGCTCGAATCATCGGGGCGTCTAACGCTGCTCGACCAGAACCGCGTCATCACTCCGCATCCGGCGTTCCGCCTGTTCGCCACCACCAACACCATTGGTCTGGGCGATACCTCGGGCCTCTATCACGGCACCCAGCAGATCAATCAGGGTCAGATGGACCGCTGGTCCATCGTCACCACGCTCAACTATCTGCCGCACGACAAGGAAGTCGGGATCGTTCTGGCCAAGGCGAAAGCCTATCAGAACGAGAAAGGCAAAAAGACCGTCGCCAACATGGTGCGGCTCGCCGATCTCACCCGCTCGGCCTTCATCAATGGCGATCTGTCGACCGTGATGAGCCCGCGCACGGTGATCACTTGGGCCGAGAACGCCGCGATCTTCGGCGATCTGGGTTTTGCCTTCCGGCTGACGTTCCTCAACAAATGCGACGAGCTCGAACGGCCGGTAGTCGCCGAGTTCTACCAGCGCGTCTTCGGCGAGGATCTGCCCGAGAGCGCGGCCAATCTGGCGGTCACTGCCTAGGCACATGGCGCAGGCACCCCGGGGAAAGCCAAACAAGCCCGACACCACGGCGGTCTTCAAGACCGCCATGGCCGCCGCGGTGCGCGCCGTCGCCGGCGCCCCGGAACTCGAAGTCAGCTTTTCTGCAGACCGCCCGCTGCTCACTGACGATAAGGCGCGGCTCGCCAATCTGCCTCGCCTGCCATCGCGCCGCGACATCGCTATCGCTCGCGGCCAGGGCGACGCCATGGCGATGCGGCTCGCCAGCCACGATCCCCATATTCACCGCAAGCGTTCACCCAACGAGCCCGAGGCGCGTGCCGCGTTCGACGCGCTCGAGCAGGCCCGGGTCGAAGCGCTGGGGTGCATCCGCATGCCCGGCATGGCCGGCAACATTCACGAGATGCTGGACGACCGGCTGTTCCGCTCCAATCTCGCCGAAGTCAGCAACAAGGACGACGCGCCGCTGGCCGAAGCGCTGGGCCTGATCCTGCGCGAAAAACTTGCCGGAGTCGCGATCCCGCCCTCCGGCAATGCCATCGTTAACCTCTGGAAGAAAGAGATAGAGCAGAAGGCCGGCATCTCGCTGACGTCGCTGCTGGTCCAGTATGAAAACCAGGAGCTGTTCGCCCGCGCCGCCAAGCATCTGCTGCGCGACCTCAACCTCGTGCCGGAAGGTGAACTCGACGATCGCGACGGCGACGATGAGGAACAAGGCGACGATCAGGACCCCGAGCAGGGCGACGACAGCGACAAGACGCCCGAGCAGGGTGAAGGTGAAGGCGAGGATTCCGAGGCTCAGGAAGATCAGAGCCCCGGCGACAGCGACGAGACCGGTGAGACCGAAGGATCGGACACCGATTTCACCGAAAGCGATGAGGACCAGCCCGGCGAGGCTGGCGACGAAGCGCCATTGCCGCCGCCCGGCGCCAACGCCAGGGAATTCTCCAACCAGTTCAACTACAAGATCTTCACCCAGAAATTCGACGAGATCGTCAAGGCGTCCGAGCTCTGCCCGCCCGAGGAACTCGACCAGCTCCGCACGCTGCTCGACAAGCAGCTCGAAAACCTCGCGGGCGCCGTCGCTCGCCTCGCCAACAAGCTGCAGCGCCGCCTGATGGCGCAGCAAAGCCGCAGCTGGGAGTTCGATCTTGAGGAAGGCCTGCTCGACACCGCGCGGCTGACCCGCGTCGTCACCGACCCGATGCAGGCGCTGAGCTTCAAGGTCGAGCGCGACACCGATTTCCGCGACACCGTGGTGACGCTGCTGATCGACAATTCCGGTTCTATGCGCGGCCGGCCGATCACCATCGCGGCGATCTGCGGCGATATCCTCGCGCGCACTCTCGAGCGCTGCGGCGTCAAGGTCGAAATCCTCGGCTTCACCACCCGCGCCTGGAAGGGCGGCAAGAGCCGCGAGGCCTGGCTTGAAGCCGGTCGGCCCGGCGCCCCCGGCCGCGTCAACGATATCCGCCACATCATCTACAAGGCCGCCGATGAGCCGTGGCGCCATGCGCGCCGCAACCTCGGCCTGATGATGCGCGAAGGCCTGCTCAAGGAAAACATCGACGGCGAGGCGCTCGACTGGGCCCGCAAGCGCCTGATGGCGCGGCCAGAAAATCGCCGCATACTTATGGTGATCTCCGACGGCGCCCCGGTGGACGATTCCACCCAGAGCGTCAACGCCGGCAATTATCTCGAGGCGCATTTGCGGCAGGTGATCGAAGAGATCGAGACCAGAACGCCGATCCAGCTGGTTGCCGTCGGCATCGGCCACGACGTAACGCGCTATTATCGCCGCGCCGTCACGCTGCTCGACGCTGAAGAGCTGGCCGGCGCGCTCACCGACGAACTCGCCTCGCTGTTCGACGAAGAACCCCCCGGCGAATATCGCAGGGCCAAGCGCGCATGAGATGGCTGGCGGCGCTTCTCGCCGCATTGCCGCTCGCGACCGCTGCCTTGGCCGACGAGGCAATTGTCACGGCCGTGCAGCTCGACCACTTCCAGAACGTCGGCATCGGTGAGCCGACGCAGGGACTGATCTTCCGCGGCGGCCTCGAACTCCACAGCACCACCGACACTTTCGGCGGCCTCAGTGCCATCGGCTTCATCGACGCCGAGGGTCGGCTGGTGATGGTCTCAGACCGCGGCAATTTCGTTTCCGGCCAACTGATCTACGACGACAAGGGTGCGCCGCTCTCGGTGGTCGGCGTCCGCATCGACCCGATCCAGAATTCGAAGGGCGCCGACCTGCCGCGGGCCTTTGCCCGCGATGCCGAAGCCCTCGCCATCATCGAGCGGCCCGACAACATGTCGGTGGTCCGCATCGGCTTCGAGAATTTGACCCGCGTCGCCGACTTCCATCTCGAAAACGGCATACCGACCGGTGCAGCGATCGACGTGACAATCCCCGAATGGTTGACCGCCACGCGCACCAACGAGTCGCTCGAAGCTGTCTGCGTCGCGCCGTCGACCTCGCCTATTGCCGGGTCAACGTTGCTGCTCACCGAAGGCGTCATCGACAATGACGGCGCCCATTCCGGCTGGCTGCTCGGCAAGAACGACAAGGGCCCGCTGAGCTATCGCTCGGGCGACGTCACCGACCCGACCGATTGCGCCTTCCTGCCCAATGGCGATCTGCTGGTGCTCGAGCGCGGTGTCGTGCTGATCAACTTCGCGGCGCGCCTGGTGCGCATCAAGGCCGCCGACGTGAAGCCCGGCACGGAGATGAAGGGCGACATCCTGTTCGAAGCCACCGGTGGCGATCTCGACAACTTGGAAGGCGTCGCCGTGCATCAGACCGCGTCTGGCGAGACCCGCATCACGCTGATCAGCGACAACAATTTCAACGACTGGGAACGCAACCTGCTGCTGGAGTTCACGCTGCCCGATTAGACGACCTCAAGTCACTTCGGTGCCCTGCGTTCGATGTATTTTATGGCGTCTCCTTACAGGAGAAGCCTATGTCAAAATCCAAGCGCCCAGGGAAACCTACGAAGAAGGACATCGCCAAGCTATCCCTCGGGTGGGTCGCCCTTGCCGCCAACATCGTGGTTGCGATCACGAAACTCATCGAGCTGCTACCTCCCTTATGCTGAGATGGGCTTCAGCGGCATCACGGCATTCATCAACATGCGGTAGGGCACGAGCAGCAGCAGCGCCGCGAGAAACTTCACCGCGAAATCGCCGCTTGCCAGCGACAACCAGAGCGGCACATCGGCACCGATGCTGAGCCAGGGCGCAGTCATCCCAAGCGAACCATCTGGCGCGTCGAAGAACGCATCGACGAAGGCGAACACCGGCGCGAAGGCGATCGAAAAGAAGATCGCCGTGTCGAGCAGCGACCCGAGCAACGATGCCGCCAGCGGCGGCAGCAGCCACATGCGATTTCTCAGCCGCGAGAACGCCGCGATGTCGAGCAATTGCCCGATGAGGAACGCCGTCGCCGACGCGATCGCGATGCGCGGCGTCGCAAGGAAGGCCGAGAGACACAACGCCACCGCGAAGCCGACCAGCACCACCAGCCGCGCCCGCGCCGGACCGTCATAGCGATTGGTGAGATCGGAGACGAGAAACGCAAACGGGTAGGTGAAAGCGCCCCAAGTCAGCAGATCACCGAGATGCAGTGGCCCAAGATCGGCCTGAACCGGAAACTGCACCAGGATATTGGACGCGGTGACGACCACCACCATGGCGGCCGCAGCCGCGAGAAAACGAGCGAACATATCGCACCTTGTTTGTGGCCGCCCGGCATGGGACCGGAGCCATCTCTTCAAAAATACAAACCGCGCGGCCCTTTCGGATCGCGCGGCTCAAACTGTCAGTCGCGGAAGGATCAGGCGGCGGTCGCGAGGGCGGCACGCACTTCCTTCTTCAGGGCCAGGGCGTTCGGCGACAGCTCGTCGTCATGGGCCTTGACCAGGAACGCATCGAGGCCGCCGCGGTGCTCGACCGAGCGGAGCGCGTGCGCCGAAATGCGCAGCTTGACGGTCCGGCTGAGCGCATCCGAGATCAGCGAAACATTGAGAAGGTTGGGGAGGAAACGGCGGCGAGTGCGGTTGACCGCGTGGCTCACATTGTTGCCGTACATCACACCCTTGCCGGTCAGTTCGCAGCGGCGCGCCATTTGAAAATCCTGTCAAAACAGCTCTGCGGCGGGCAATTTCCCGCAGCGGGCCTGAGGTCTACCTTGATTGAGGCGTCTCCATAGAGAAACCGGGCTTTCCAGTCAAGAGAACGTGCCCGCGAGTGCCTTGCCAGCCAACAGGGCACGGGGCAATTTGGGTTTTCGCCGCGATTCGCCCCTTCGGGGCCGTTCGAGCCCGAGGGTCTGACTTGGCTTTTTCCCGCCTGCTGTACGCCCTGCCTGCCGCTGCCCTGCTCACCCTCGGCACAATTGGGAGTGCCGCTGCCGACGCCAAGGCATCCGCCACCTACGTCATCAATCTGGGCGGCACCATCGTCGCCACCGCCAGTTTCACTCTGACCGACACGGCCGGCGCTTATGATTTGGTCCTCAACGCCAATGTCAGCGGCGTCGCCCAATTGGTCGCGGCCGGCACCGCCAAGGCCAATTCGTCCGGCAGCGTGACCCCCTCGGGCCTTCGCTCCAATGCCTTCAAGCTGGTGACCCACGCAAGCGGTGAGGCGTTCTCGGTGCAGGTGCAATATGCGGCCGGCGACGTCTCCGCCTTCGTCATCAACCCGCCGATCGTCAACAATATCAACCGCGTGCCGCTCGAGCGGAACCAGCTCAGCGGCGTCAACGACATGCTGGCGGCGTTCCTGCTGCGCGGCAAACTCGACAAATCGCTGTGCGACTATCGCGCGCAGATCTTCACCGGCATCGAGCGCTTCGACCTCGATTTCCGCTACGCCAAGGACGATGTCGCGACCTCGCCGCGCACCGGCTACCAAGGCCCCGTGGTGCTCTGCCACGTCGCCTACAAGCCGATCTCCGGCCATTACACGACCTCCGAGATCACCAATTCGCTCGCCCAGGATGACCGCATCCTGATCTGGTACGCGCCGCTGCACGACACCGGGTATTTCATCCCCTATCGCGTGCTGCTGACCACCTCGATGGGCGATCTGAGCATGGTCCTCACCAGCCTCAGCGACTGAGCTTTCCCGATCTGACCGATTTGCGCGTCCTGCCGCCTCGCGGCCGGCGAAAAAGCAGCCTTTTCAGCCCCCTCGCCACATTTATGGTTAACCGGATATGAAGATTTCCGGCGTGCCGTTCTGGTACGGTCAACCGGAATATTGCCAATTTTGCCAATACAAAGCCCCGCGCCGCGGGCGTTGCTTCATGAGCGGCCAAAGAATCTTCCGCCCCCACGCCTTCATCTTTGCTTCACACCTCCCCGAGTCGGTCGACGAGAGGCCACAAATCAACCAAATCGTAAGGTGTGTGAACGGGTTACGACGATTTCTGCTGGTCTTGACGGCGGCGAAAATCGCTCTAGCCGGAATCAATCGACGATACCCACTACATGCAGTAGAGAACAAACGAGCATTCCCGAGTCGCCGCCGATTCGAGCCATGTATGTTCTTGTTTCGTGCCATTTGTTAACGAACGTGCGGCCTTTTGGCGGTGAACCATGCCAAATCGGAGCGCACTAGGCTCGCGACCGATCCTCCCCTACATAGACCTCAGATGACCGGCGCCTCCTCCCTCAAGGCCATCCTCGGGCCCACCAACACCGGCAAGACCTTCTTCGCCATTGAGCGCATGCTGGCGCATCGCTCGGGCATGATCGGACTGCCGCTGCGGCTCCTCGCACGCGAGGTCTATGGCCGCGTCGCCGACCGCGTCGGCAAGGACGCAGTTGCACTCGTCACCGGCGAGGAACGCATCGTTCCCCCCAAGGCAAAATACTGGGTCTGTACTGTCGAGGCGATGCCGCTCGACGTGCCGGTCGAATGCGTCGCCGTCGACGAGATTCAGGTGGCGACCGACTTCGACCGCGGCCATGTCTTCACCGATCGCATCCTCAATGCCCGCGGCCTGAGCGAGACGCTGCTGCTCGGCGCCGCCACCATGGCGCCACTGATCCGCACATTGCTGCCGGATGCCGAGATCATCTATCGCCCGCGCTTTTCGACGCTGACCTATGCTGGATCGAAGAAGATCTCGCGCCAGCCGCCCCGATCCGCCATCGTGGCCTTCTCGGCGCGCGAGGTTTACGCCATCGCCGAACTGATCCGGCGCGAACGTGGTGGGGCAGCTGTGGTGATGGGGGCGCTGTCGCCCCGCACCCGCAATGCCCAGGTCGACATGTACCAGAACGGCGATGTCGACTTCCTGGTCGCTACCGATGCCATCGGCATGGGCCTCAATCTCGACGTGCGCCACGTCGCCTTCGCCGACGACCGCAAATTCGATGGCCATCAGACCCGCCCGCTGACCCCGGCCGAGTTCGGCCAGATCGCCGGGCGCGCCGGACGGCACATGCATAACGGCACTTTTGGGGTCACCGGCCACGCCGAGGCGTTCGAGGAAGAGCTGATCGTGGCGCTGGAAAGCCATGATTTTGAGCCGATCCGCCAGGTGCAGTGGCGCAGCCCCAAGCTCGATTTCGCCTCCATCGAGGCCCTGCGCGCCAGCCTGGAGGCGACCCCGCAGATCAAGGCGCTGACCCGCGTCCCGATCGCCACCGACCAGCAGGCGATGGAATTTCTATCCCGCAACGAGGCCGGTGAGCTCGCCATCGGCCGTGCCGCCGTAGAACTATTGTGGCAATGCTGCGCCCTGCCCGACTATCGCGACATCTCGCCGGCCCAGCATGGCGAGATCATTACCCGCATCTATACTGACCTCCGCCGCCACGGGGCGGTGGCGACCGACTGGATTGCCGAGCAGGTGCGCTTCTGCGACAATGCGGTCGGTGATATTGATACGCTCAGTAATCGGATCCGCCAGATCCGGACCTGGACCTATGTCGCCAATCGGAAAAACTGGCTTGAAGACCCGGCGCATTGGCGCGAAAAGACCCGTGACATCGAGGACAGGCTGAGCGATGCGCTACACGAGCGCCTCACCCAGCGCTTTGTGGACCGGCGCACCAGTGTACTGATGCGTCACTTGCGAGACAGATCCATGGCTACCCCCGAAATCAACGACCGTGGCGAGATCAGCCTCGAAGGTCATTTCATCGGCTCGATCCAGGGGTTCCGTTTCACCCTCGCGCGGTCCGATGGCGACACCGATGCAAAGGCGCTCGCCTCGACCGCTGCGCAAATCATCGCCCCCGAGATCGCCAAGCGCGCCGATCGGCTCGCTGGTGCGCCCAACGAAGAACTCGTGCTCGCGACCGACGGTCAGCTGCGATGGCGCGGCGAAGTCGTTGCAACGCTCCTCGAGGGCGACAGCCTCTATGCGCCGCGCCTGCTTGTGCTCGCCGATGACAGCCTCAGCGGCCCCGACCTCGAGCGCGTACAGGACCGGCTGAACCTCTGGCTCCGCCACCACGTCAACACGGTGCTGGAATCGGTGCTGTCGCTCGAAGCGCCTGCCGATCTCGAAGGCGCTGCGCGTGGTCTTGCCTTCCGGCTCTTCGAGAACCTCGGCCTGTTGCCGCGCGGTGCAGTTAGCGACGAGGTCAAGGGCCTCGACCAGGACGTGCGCGCCAAGATGCGCAAGCTCGGTATCAAGTTCGGCGCCTACCATATCTACGTGCCGCTGGCGCTGAAGCCCGCGCCACGTGAGCTCGCGATCATTCTCTATGCGCTCAAGAACGGCGGCCTGCGCCAACCGGGCGTGACCGAGCTGCCGCATACAGTCCTTTCCGGCCGAACATCGTTCCAGATCGACCCCGAGATTTCCGTGAAACTCTACGAAGTCGCGGGCTTCAAGGTCGCGGGCAAACGCGCCGTGCGTGTCGATATTCTCGAGCGCCTCGCCGACATCATTCGCCCGCTCGTTGCGCTCGATGCCACCAGGCACCAGGGCGAACTGCCTGTGGGTGCTGCTGAAGGCAACGGTTTCCGCGTCACGGTCGAGATGACCTCACTGCTCGGCACCGCCGGCGAAGATTTCAACTCGATCCTGACCTCACTAGGCTATCGCGTCCGCCGCACACCCAAGATTGCTGCGGCTGTGGTCGAGACACCACTTGCGGATACGGCACCGGTTGCGAATGTCGTGGACGCGCCGGTGAGCGAAACCGCAGCCGAGGCGCCTGCGCCAGAAATCGTTGCGGAAACCCTCGCGGTCGAAACCGCATCGGCGGATCCCGGCGCACCTGCGGCCGAACCGGCAGCACCCGCTATCTACGCGGAGGCCAAGCCTGCTGAGCCCGAGTTCGATGAGGTCTGGTTCCCGGGCGGCCGTCGTCCCGATACCCCGCGCAGTCAGAACAACCGGCGCCCGCAGCGCGCCGATGCGCCCGCCAATGGCGAGGCTCCGGCCGAAGGTGCGCGTCCACCGCGCCGCTTTAATCGCGACAACGCCGTACCGCGCTCCGATGGCGACAAACCGCAGGGCGACCGTCCGCAAGGCGATCGCCCGCCGCAGGCAGACCGGCCACCGGGTAAGGGCCGGCCGCGCTTTGACAAAAACCGACCGAAAAACGGCGATGATCGGAAGCCCTTCGCGGGCAAACCGAAGTTCGCCGGCAAGCGTGAGGGCGCTCGCGACGACTGGAAAGAGCACCGGCCGCGCGAAGAGCGGAAGATCACGGTCGATCCGGATTCGCCCTGGGCGGCCCTGGCAGCATTGCGGAACCCCAAGCCCGAGTGATGGGTCTTTCGGAGTAAGGCTTGGGTAAGCAGCGCCTCGACAAATGGCTGTTCTTCTCGCGTGCCGTCAAATCGCGAACGCTCGCGCAAAAACTGGTCGAGACCGGCGCCGTGCGGGTAAACTCAGAGCGCACCGTTCGCACGGACCATCAGGTGGGCACCGGTGATGTGTTGACCATGAATGTGCACACCCGCCTCCTGGTCTGGAAGATCCTCGATCCCGGAATCCGCCGCGGCCCGTCCAATGAGGCGCAGACGCTCTACGAAGACCTGTCGCCGCCGCCGCTTCTGCGCGAAGCGGCCGTGCTGCCAATTGCCGCACGCGAACCGGGTGCCGGTCGCCCCACCAAAAAAGAGCGGCGTGACACCGACAGACTCCGGGAGGACGAGGAGTGAAATCGTCTTCCCCATCGAGGTGGCGAACCGCAAATCCCTGCCTGTCCGATCCCTTGCGAGCCATTCTAAAACGCGTTAGCACGCTCAAGACTCGGTGGGCTCCTCCGCCAGCCTGAGCCTCAACGACTTCCGGACCTTTCAGGACCACCCCGCCTCAGATGACCTACATCGTCACGGACAATTGCATTAAGTGCAAATACATGGACTGCGTCGAGGTTTGCCCCGTCGACTGCTTCTATGAAGGCGAGAACATGCTCGTCATCCACCCCGACGAATGCATCGACTGCGGCGTCTGCGAACCCGAATGCCCGGCTGAGGCGATCAAGCCCGACACCGAGCCCGGCTTGGACAAGTGGCTGGAGATCAACGCCAAATACGCGGTTGCCTGGCCGAACCTGACCGAAAAGAAACCGCCTCCGGACGACGCCAAGGAGTTCGACGGCCAAGAAGGCAAGTTCGAGAAGTTCTTCTCCGAGGCTCCCGGCGAAGGCGACTGAGCCCGTCCAGATCGGGTCCATTTGCAATATCCCCGGTCGATGCCCACTTATCAGGCATGTCACCAGCATCCGCCGCCCATGGATCGTCTCGCGTTAACCCGCTTGATTCGGCAACTTTGATTTTGCCGGAAAATTATGCTATGCTCTTGAGATCGATGCAGAACCCAGCCCCGTGCCGCAAGGCACTCTTTTTTTGACACGAACTATAGTGTGACCAACCGACGGTCGAGCGGGACCGGAGGCTGGCAAGGGCTTGCTGCAAAAAAGTAACAAGGACGGTCTTCCGCAAAGAACCGGTCCGGCGGCGGCGTCAAAGGAGTATTTCATGGTAGCCAAGAAGTCTATGCAGCGCCTCGGCTTTAAGACTGGCGAGTTTATCGTCTATCCGGCGCACGGCGTCGGGATGATTACCTCCATCGAAGAGCAGGAAGTCGCCGGCCTGAAGCTCGAACTCTTTGTCATTTCTTTTGAACAGGACAAGCTGACCCTTCGCGTTCCGACCGCCAAGATCAATTCCGTTGGTATGCGCAAGCTGGCTGATGAGGCTGTGGTCAAGAAGTCGCTCGAGACCGTCACCGGCCGGGCCAGGGTGAAGCGCACCATGTGGTCGCGCCGTGCCCAGGAGTATGAGGCCAAGATCAATTCGGGCGATTTGATCGCAATTTCGGAAGTCGTCCGCGACCTGTTCCGGTCGGACGACCAGCCGGAGCAGTCCTACTCGGAACGCCAGTTGTTCGAGCAGGCCATGGACCGGATGAGCCGGGAGATCGGCTCCGTCAACAAGCTGACGCTGACCGAAGCCGTGCAGTTGATCGAAAAGAACCTCGCCAAGTCCCCGCGCCGTGGCCCCAAGATCGAGCCCGATGCCGAGGAAGCCGCCGCATAAGCGAGCGCCCAGCAATCCAATGCAAAGGCCGGCAGCAATGCCGGCCTTTTTGTTTGCTCAGTTCACCACCACGACCTTGTACTGCGCGCCCGGTGTCACCGGATCGCCCGGGTAGAGGTTGTTGAGGATGTAGAACAGATTGTTCGCATCGCTCACGCCGCCCATGCGGCGCGCCAGCGAATCTGCCGTGTCGACCGGACCGGCGCTGACGGTCTTGATCGCCAGGGTGTGAACCTGTCGCAGATCCGCCTGCGTCGCTGCCCGGAAGCTCTTGATCGTCGTATCGGCACCGCGCGCGAACAGCTCGCTGTCGATGCGCGCCGCGAAGATGAAGCGATAGACCTTGCCCGAAAAGCGGATCACCTCGACCCGGAAATTCCACTGGTCGGTCTTGGCAACGCCCGACGCCGAGTCGAAGCCCGCGACGGTCTGCGTCTGCACGCTGTTGTTCTGCAGCCCCGCGATCCAGCCCGATTTGAGATAGTCAGTGAGCGCCATCGTGTCGGGCACCAGCGCGCTGTCGAAGCGCACCGCCTCACCATCGCCCGCGACACCCACAACGGCGCCGTTCGAGATCTGGAGGTTATAGCCGGCCGGCACCGTGAAGGTGAATTTGAGCGTCGGCTGGATGAAGCGCTGGCCGCTGATCGCGCCCTGCTGCGGGCTGTCGCCGTAGATCATGCCATCGACCGCCGCCATGTAGTCGGGACGGTTCTGCGCCCCGATGCCGGGGGCGCCGAAGAACGACCGAGCGATCTCGGTTGCCTTCTGGATGCGGTCAGGCGTCGAGGGGTGTGAGCTGAGAAAGTCGGCGCCCTGGTCAGCGTCGCCCTGCGTGTAATGCGCAAACCGCCCCATGGCGCCAAGGAAACGCGCCGCCGCGTGCGGATCGAAGCCGGCCTTGCCGGAGATCATGATGCCTTCCTTGTCGGCCGCAAGCTCCTGCGCCTGACTGAAGGCCGCAAGCGAGAGTTGCGCGCGGTTGGACGTCTGGTCGGTCGAGGGGTCGGCGCCGAACACGCCGGTCACCACTTTGTCGACCAGCGCGGTGGTCTTGATCCGGTTGGTTCGGGCCTGCGCGTGCTTGAGGATGACATGCGAGATTTCATGCGCCAGCACCGCCGCAAGCTCGCTCTGATCGCTGGCGAGCGCCAGGATGCCGCGCGTCACATAGATGTAGCCACCGGGCAGCGCGAAGGCGTTGACCACGGGGCTATCGAGGATGGTGACGGTGAACTTGGTGTTCGGCTGGTCGGCCGCCGACAACAGCTTGCCGACGATCTGCGCAATCATGATCTCGGCCGGTCGGTCCGAGAAGATGCCGCCATAGCTGGCGATGATCTTGGGGTTCTCGCGCGCGCCGATGATGTCGTCGGCCGGATCGCCGGTATCAGACACCAGCGGCGCCATCTGCCCGCCGGTCTGGGTCACTGCAACGCCCGGCCCGAGCACGCTCGAGCAGCCGGCAAGCAGAGCCAGCAGCGCGATCAGCACAGCGCGATAGGCAAGACGCAGCATCATGGCGTGGCCAGCACCTCGATCTGCTCGGGATGCGTGATCTCGATGCGCGGCCCGTCACGCAGATCGACCCAGCCGCGCACGCGCACCAGCGCACCGCCCAGTTTCAGCGGATCGAGTTTGTCTTCGGCGAACAGGCGCTGGGCCTTGGCGTCGAGCACCGCGGTGAAATCCTCTTTGTAGAAGCGGCCAAAATTCAGATAGACGCGGCCGCCGCTCTTTTCCGCCTTGAGCACGCGACCTTCCACCAACTCATAATGTCCCGAGAGCGCCGAAAAATCCGCCGGCCGGTCGCCGCGCCGCACCCTGTAATAGGGATCGGTCCAGATGCCAAGCACGCCGGCCCGCGCTTTCGTCTCGGCCGCCATCAACTCTGGCAGACAGGCGCGATTATCGGGGAATGAATAGACCCGCGCCATGCCTGCCGCGAGCATCTGCTTTTGCACCCAGACCCCGCTGTCGTCGGTGACGAACAATTGCGCCAGTGAGCGGCCGTAGCGGTCCTTCTCCTCACCGCCATAACGCAGCAGCACCGGCTTGTTGAGCGCGATCTCCGACAGCGCCTGTTTTGACTCGGCGCCCTTGGACCAGTCGCTCAGCCCGTCCCGCCCGAGCGCCAGATGCGGCGCCTGGATGCCGATGAGCCGCACCACCAGCCCAGTGTCGAGCAGCAGCGTATCGCCATCGACGATCTGCGTGACGATGCCCTTGGGGCCATCGCGCAGCCCCTCGCAAGCCGCGGCCGAAGCCATGGACACCTGTGTCACAGCAAGCGCACCCAAAACCGCATGTTTCGTGAGCAAATCCGGCCCCACCCGATACTCAATGCAGCATGCATTACATTGCGGCAAAAATCCCGGTGTAACGGCACATTGCGGCCGACCGCGCCACAGCGAAGGGCTGTTGAGAGCCGCCCTCGGCGCTAGGCGGGCCCACGCCAACCGACTAGCGTGCCCGGATTGCCGTCGCTGGACCATTTTATGCTCGTTGAAAGTTTTGTTTTTGCCCGCAGCGTCCAGCGAACACCCGCGGCGTTCCGGCGGCATCTGGCTGGGTCGATCGGATTATGGGCACGCGGGCAGCGGCAGTTCCGAGCGTGGACACCCCATATCAACAAGACGCTCGCGGTACTCGACACCACCATCGACGACATCGCGTCGCGCCGCACCGTTGCGGTGCTCGGCTCGGGACCACTGTTCGATGTTCCCATCGAGTCACTGGCCCGCACCTTCAAGCGCGTGCTGCTGATCGATCTCAGCCATCTCTCAACCACCGACCGCCGTCTCCGGCCCTACGCCAATGTCGAGCGGGTCTGGCGCGACCTCGCGCCACCAGGCGATGCCAGTCCCCTCGCCTTCCTGAGCGACATTGCCGACCTCGACTGGGTGATCTCAGTGAACCTGCTGAGCCAGATCGGGGAGGCCGCGGCCGACGGCAACGAACGCCAAACGATCGACAACCATCTCGCCGGTCTCACCGCGCTGCCGATGCCGGTGACACTCGTGACCGATGTCGACTATCGGGTCTTCGACCGCGCCGGCACCCTGATCGAGGACGTTGACCTGATGCACGGCTACGCCTTGCCTGCGCCTGAAAGCCGATGGCTATGGGAAGTCGCGCCGTTCGGCGAAGAGGCCCCCGACGCCCGCCGCATCCATACGGTGTTTGCCTATCCGGACTGGCACAATCTACCCAGATTGTCGTTCTAGCGGCACCTGACAGCCTTAACGTTCGGCTAACCCTCTTCCATCAGCCTCGTCCGCCCCGCGCAACCTTCCAAGGTCGCGGCGTGTTTTGCCACTTTAGGGATTCGATTCATGCTTCAATATTGCGCAGCAATCATTTGTTCGACGTCACCCGAACCCTACAACTGGATGGGTAGCCTCGCCGATCAGGTAGGCTTCGGCCGCGTCTCGCCACACGATCAGGAATGGCCGCAAGTCCCGGTCGTTTTCTTTCTGGTCCACGCCGCTGTCCCCGAGGACGAAAAGGCCCGCCTCATCAGCACGGTGCGCGGTAACGGCGTGTTCCGTTTCTCGCCCATCATGCTTGTCAGTGAGGAGGGAAAGCCGCGGGTGCGCACACTGGTCGAATACCATCAGGCGGGGTTCGACGACGCCGTGACGGTCGATGGCGATTTGTCCGAGCTGACAGCTCGCATTAAGTCCCAGCTTAACGACGAGCAGGTGTACTATTCGACGCCGACCTATTTTGGTCCGGACCGCCGCCGATGGGAGCGGCAGCCGACGCGGACCATTTCGCAATTGCTACCCTACGAGCGCTATCGTATCCGCCGCGATGCCCTGACCGGAATCCGGGCAATCGAGCATCAGTCGTTCGGTCAAACCGCCGCGCCAGACACACCCGCCGCACGGGTCGCCCAGTCCGGCCGATACTAGCTCCTGACGAGGCAGGAACGTGGCCTCCGCGCGGCTACCGGTTTGCAGTCGGGCGCTATTTTGCTATTGCCCACAGCGTGACCCCGTAGCTCAGCAGGATAGAGCGCAGGATTCCTAATCCTGAGGCCACGCGTTCGAATCGCGTCGGGGCCACCATTCTCATCTTTCCGGCAGCCAGACCCACCCAGCGACGGCGGGATCGCTCGAGGTCACCTATACAGCGCCGCATCCTGCGGCTGGAGCGACCGCCACACCTGGCTCGGCCCATCGAGCTCGAGCAATCGAACCTCAACCTTGTCGCCGCGCTTGATCAGGGTTTCCGCCGCCGCGAGGGTGTCGAGCACCGCCGCCGATTGTTCGCTGTAGGCGGAGCCTGCGACGCCGTCGCAGACGACGCGCCAGCCATCCGGCGCAGGAACGATATCGTAGCGAATGCGGGACAAGTTCAACCGGCCGGAAGCAGCTTTTGCTGCATCTGCGCCTCGGTCGGCATCTCCCCGCCCGGGGTCAGTGTATCGACCGTTTTCGGGATCGCCGTTGCCAGCCGCTTGAGCAGCTCATCTCGCGAAAGCCCGGTGCGTTGTGTCAGATCGGCAAGACTTTCGTCGCCGATGGCCTGGCGCACCTGCTCAGGCGTCAGCCCCTGCGTTGGAACGCCCGGCTGCACCCAGGACTGAGCAATTTCGCCATGACCGGCGGTCGTAAAGCTGTTCATTAGATCGCGCAGTCCACCGGTGAGTCCACCGCCCGCCAGACCGCCGAGTACCTCGCCCAGCCCGCCGCCTGCCGTGCCACCCTGATTATGCAACGCACCACCGAGATTGCCGAGGATGCCTCCCAGCCCGCCCGTCGACGCAGGATCGCTGCCCTGCAAATTGTTGAGGGCGGCGCCGATCTTGTCGCGATTTTGATATCCCGCCACGGCCAATAGGCCGAGCAGAGCCAGCATTGAGGGCATGCCTCGTGCCATTTTAGATCTCCCTGAAAGTTAGACGCGACGGCGAGCGAACATGCCCCACACAGCCAGCACGATGATCGCGCCGACAATCGCCCCGATCAGCCCTGCGCCTTCGCCCGGCGCGTACCAATGCAGCGCCTGCCCGAGATAGGTGGCGACGAACGCGCCGACGATCCCGAGCACCGTCGTGAGGATGAACCCACGCGGCTCGCGATTGCCCGGCACGACAAATTTAGCGATGATTCCGGCGATGAAGCCAATGACAATGGTCCAGATAATGCCCATGACGCTCTCCATGCAGGACTTCCCGCCTTCATCAAGTTCCTCAACCCAGAAGGGTTCCGCATAATCGCCAGATTCTGGATGCACAGATGATCGTCGTGGCGACGGCGCGGCCATTTCGTTTCGTCCAGAATACCGTTAGTGATGCCGATAGTCGCCCTTGCCCTGAAACTTGATCTCGCGGCGACGCGTCGAGTCGCGTCTAGGCCAACCTTCCCGAAATTGTCGAAAGCCCTCCCCTGATGCGCTCCGTCCTCCGCCGTGCCGCCCTCCCAATGTTGCTGACCATCGGGCTCGCGGCCTGCTCAAGCGGCGGCGGCGCACTGTCACCAGGGCTGGCGCAGCGCATGGACATGCCGGGGGCACAGCTCAACCGGGTGGACGCCATCGGCATCGTCAACAATTACCGCACCACCACTGGCGCCGGCCCGCTGGTCGAAGACGCGGCGCTCGACGCCACCGCGCAGGCCCTTGCCACCCAATATGCCAAGACCGGTAAGCAGCCGGCCAAGCCCGCCGGAGCGCTCCAGATCCGCTACTCGGCGGGCTATTTCACCTTCGCCGAAACCTTCTCAGGCTGGCGCAATTCGGCCGCCGACGCCCCGGCCATGACCGACGCCCGCGCCACCAAAGTCGGCATCGCCTCGGTGTACGACGCCGCGTCGGCCTACGGGGTCTATTGGGTCATCGTTCTTGAGTGAGGACATTCTGGACGCGCGCGGGCTCAAATGTCCGCTGCCTGTGCTGAAGCTGCAAAAGCGCATCGGTGAACTGCCGGTCAGTGCGGCCCTGACATTGCTCGCCACCGACCCAATCGCCAGGATCGATATTCCGCTCTACTGCACACAGAATGGCCATAGCTGCACGGTGAGCAGTGCGGCAGGCGCCCTGCGGTTCGAGATCGTCAAGGGCGCGGCGGCGCCGGGATAGAACGACACCCTAATTCGACGCCAGTTTCGGCGACACGTCCGGCCGTGGGCGTGGCAGCGGCACATCGACAATACTGCTGAGCTCGGTGGCCATGTAGGTCGGGCCGTCGATCTTGTCGGTCAGATAGCTCGGTTTGCCCTTCAGCCCCATCGGGAAATCGGCCATGCGCTGCTTGACGTAGGCTTTGGCTTTCTTACCACAGATCAGCGGCCCCATATCGACCGGATCGCCGCTCAAATCCTTGATGTCGACAACGGTTTGCCCCGTCGGACCGAGCGCACCGGACAGGCCGCGCAGGAAAAGCTGGGCCGCAAGCTCGTTGCGCTCGCGCGCCGACGACGCCCCCAGCACCACCGCCAGCAGCGAGCGGCCATCGCGCTCGACCGTCGCTACGATATTGAGCCCCGACTGGCAGATGTAGCCAGTCTTCATCCCGGTGATGCCTGAGAAATGCTCCAGCATGGTGTTGCTGGTCTCGAGTTTGTGGGCACCGAGCTGCACCGCCTGCGTGGTGAAGATCGGTGCGTATTGCGGGAAGTCGCGCTTGACGTAGAGCGCGACGATCGCGAGATCGCGCGCCGTGCTGATCTGACCCGGGCTCTTGAGGCCGTTGGCATTGTCGTAGTGGGTGGCGCTCATCCCCATCTGCGTCGCCATCAGATTCATCTGCGCGACGAACGCCTTCTCATTGCCGCCGACGGTTTCGGCGATGGCGACCGCCATGTCGTTGGCCGACTTCACCAGCATGATGTAAAGCGCATCCTGCAGCGTCACGGACTCGCCGATCTCAAGCCCCGATTTCGCCGGCGCCTGGTTCCACGCATGCTGCGAAATGGTCACCGGTGTATCGAGCGAAACGCGGCCATCCTTGATCGCCGCAAACGCCAGATAGGCGGTCATCAGCTTGGTCACCGAAGCGGGGTGCCACGGCTGCCCGGCATCCTCGGCGTACAGCACCTGAAGCGTCGCGGCATCGACCAGCAACAACGGGATGGCCGAAGCGGGAGCAATAGTGGAGGCCAGAAGCGCGAGGCACAGGGCCAGCCGCCGGACGAATCGCGCAACCTGCATCAAGAACCATTCCGCAAGAAAAACTATGCCGAGCTTCTAGCGTCATAGTGTGACCACCTCAAGGACGCGGCCCGGCGCTAACGGGGTTTTGAACTGCGTCCTGCGACCACAATCCGGCCCGAGGCAAGATTGTGTTCATGAACGCACCGAAACCGCCCGTTCCGCCCTAAACCTTGAGCGTCAGCCCCGTCGTACGCCGGACTTCGGCGGTGAGCGCGATATCGGTCGCCGACGTGCCGAGCATAAGGCTGAACGCTCCGGGTTCCACCACCCACTGACCCGCGGCGGCATCGTAGAACGCGAAATCGCGGGCGGTGAGGTCGAAGCGCACCCGGGCGACCTTCCCCGCATTTATCCGAACCTTGGCGAACGCCTTCAGTTCCTTTTGCGGACGCGGCACCGATGCCTGCGGGTCACCGACATAGAGCTGCACCACCGTACTGCCGGCGCGATCGCCGGTGTTGAGCACATCGGCCCACACCGTCACCCGGCCGTCGCGTTCGAAATCAGCGGCATCGGCCGACAGATCCGACAGCGCGAACTGCGTGTAGCTGAGCCCGAAGCCGAACGGGAACATCGGCGCGATGCCCTGCCGGTCGTAGTGTCGATAGCCGATGAACACGCCTTCCTCGTAGCGCACCTTGCCGGCGAGGCCGGGATAGATCTCGCGATCCTGCGAGTGGACTGGATTGTCGCTCCACTTGACCGGAAAACTCTGCGGCAGGCGGCCACCCGGCTCGGCCTTGCCGATCAGTACATCGGCGATCGCATTGCCGGCCTCCTGCCCCGGATACCAGGCCTCGATCAAACCGGCGACTTCGCCGAGCCACGGCAGCTCGACCGGCCCGCCCGTCTGCAGCACCACGATGGTACGCGGATTGGCCTTGGCGACGGCGCTCACCAGTTCGTCCTGCCGGCCCGGCAACTTGATGTCGAGCAGATCGGCGCCCTCGGTATCCCACTGGCCGCTGCGCCCGACGCAGACGATCGCGACATCCGTCGATTTCGCGGCCGCGACGGCTTCCGCAATCGCTGCGTCGCCCAGGGGAAGACCGATGCCGAGCCGAGCCGCCGAGAAATCGAGCACACCCGCAGGTTTTTTGCCGAACTCGAGCTCGACTGTGTAGCTGCGTCCGGCCTCGAGCTGCACGGTCCCGACGACCTCGTCGCAGCCTTCCTCGAAATAGGTGCGGCCCGCTGTCCAGCGGGTCCACGCGTCGGCAATGATTTTGCCGTCGATTTTCACGCGCGCGAAACCTGCCGCCACGATGCCGACGCGGTGTTCGCCACTGGCCTTGGCCACATACTGCGTGGTGTAGCGTGCCGACCAGACATTGGGGTCACTGATCCCCGGCGCCACGAGGCCGAGCAGGAAGATCTCGCCGCCGATCTGCTCGCCGCGATGCACCGGCTCACCACTGAGATCGGCCGAATCGAATAATACCGCCTCATATTTCTGGTCGAGCAGCGGCTCGAACCGGTGATTGGTCGCGCCCTCGGCGAAGATCATGCGATCTTCACCGAATACTGCCGCCAGTCCCTGCCACGGCGACACTCTATAGTGCGGATTGAGCTGCGCACTGCCGCCACCCATGATCTGCGCCACTTTGGCGTTCGGGCCGATCACCGCAATGGTCTTGATCTGCGCCGGATCGAGCGGCAGCGCATCGTCATTCTTGAGCAGCACAACGCCTTCGGCGCCGGCGCGACGGATCAGCGCCCGATGCGTCAGCCTGTCGTCGGCGTATTCGGCGAAGGGACGGTCGTCGTCGATCGCGCCGGTCCGGTCGGCCAGCCGCAGCACATTGAGCGCCCGTTCGCGCACGATCACGGCCGAAACCTCACCGGCTTCGACAGCGGCAATGAGTTTGGCGCCGCGGTCGCGCGGTGGTCCCGGCATTTCAAGATCGAGCCCGGCATTGACGGTCGGCGCGGTCGAGTGGGAGCCGAACCAGTCCGACATCACGATGCCGGTGTAACGCCATTCGTCGCGCAGCACTTTAGTCAGCAGCCAATGGTTCTCGCTCGCGAATTCGCCATTGAGCCGGTTGTACGAACTCATGATCGCCCACGTGCCAGCCATTTTCACGGCGTGCTCGAACGGCACCAGATAGACCTCGCGCAACGTCCGCTCATCGATCTGCGAATTCATCGTCGTCCGCTCGATCTCGGACTCGTTGCCGGCAAAATGCTTGATCGTCGCCGCGATGCCTTGACCCTGCAGTCCGCCGATGAAGGCCCCGGCAAGATGCGCCGTGAGCACCGGGTCCTCCGAATAGCACTCGAAATTGCGCCCATTGGTCACTGAGCGGTGGATATTGACGGTTGGTGACAGCGAGACATGCGCGCCCTTGCTCTTGACCTCGTCGGCCAGCGCCGCGCCGATTTCCCCGACCAGCGTGACATCCCAGGTGGCGCCGAGCGCGATGCCAACTGGAAATGCCGCCGACTTGACCCCGCCGACCAACCCGCCACCGCCGCGCGCGCCGTTCGGCCCGTCGGTGACCCGCAATGTGTGGACGCCGAGCCGCTCGATGGCAGGAATTGACCACAAATCCTGCCCTGACAGCAGGCTCACCTGGTCGGCGAGGGTCATCTGATCTACAAGGTTACGGATCCGGTCTTCGCTCATAAAGGCTCTCCATTCACCCGGCCGAGAAGCCAGCCGAAGCCCGCGCTGTCAACAATATCGTTTTGAGCCCTAGGCACAGACAGTAACCTGCCCTATATCTTGGGTATGAACGATACAGGAGTCCGTCATGGCCTTTAGAGCTGAAGGCGACCAGGTGCAGGTCTGCGGCGCCATGGGCGACATTCTCAACCGCATTGGCGACAAGTGGAGCGTCATGGTGGTCGGGCATCTGACCAAAAAGACCATGCGGTTCAATGAGCTGCGCCACTCGATCGGCGGCATCAGCCAGCGCATGCTGACGCTGACGCTGCGCAATCTCGAGCGTGACGGCCTCGTCACCCGCACCGTGTTCCCAGAGATCCCGCCGCGCGTCGAATACCAGCTCACCGAGCTTGGCCGGACGCTGACCGCGCCGCTGGATACACTTTGGAACTGGGCGGCTCAGCACATGCATTCGGTGACCGAGGCGCGCACCAATTATGACCGCGTGCACACTGCCGCCGAAGAGCCAAAGCCGGAGCGCCGCTACGCCGGGGCAGCCAACTGACGGCGCGCGCCACCCGCGCCAGCCTCGCGGCTGATCTCAAGTCCATCGGCCTTGTGCCGGACGACGCCGTGCTGGTGCATGCCGCGTTGCGGCAGGTTGGCCCCATCATCGGCGGCCCCGATGTGATCGTCGCCGCATCGCGCGACGTGCTCGGCCCTTATGGTACAATCCTAGGCTACACCGACTGGCAGAGTGAGGACGAGATCCTCGACGACCCCGCTTTACGCGACGCCATCCCGCCCTTCGATCCCATCGCTTCCCGCGCCACCCGCGACAATGGCTTCTGGCCCGAACTGCTGCGCACGACACCCGGTGCACGCCGCAGCGGCAACCCCGGTGCATCGATGGCAGCACTCGGGAGGCGCGCCGACTGGTTCACCGCCGACCATGCCATGGACTATGGCTACGGCCCGAACTCACCGCTCGGCAAGCTGGTCGAAGCAGACGGCAAGACGCTGCTGCTTGGCTGCCCATAGGACAAAATCACGCTGCTACATCATGCCGAGCATGTCGCCGACTATTTCCCCAAGCGCATCCGGCGCTACGAGAGCCCGCTGCTGATCGACGGCAAAACCGTCTGGCGGCAGTTCGAGGAATTCGACACCTCCAATTCCCCCGATGGCCTGCCCGAGGACTATTTCATTGATATCGTCGAGGAATTCCTCGCCACCGGAAAAGGCAAGCGCGGCACCATCGGCGTCGCGCCATCAGTTCTCGTTAGCGCAAGGGAGATCGTCCCCTTCGCGGTCTCGTGGCTGGAACAGGCGCTGCCTAGCAGGCTTCTCTATTCGGCGAGTTGAGGTCAAGCACATTCGAGCTCTTCCACATTCGCTGGCATCGTCGCCTTTCGCGGGGCCTCGCTTCTCTTCGGGATCGGCACCTTGGCCCTCCCAGGATG
>JBDTLB010000006.1:0-18457 GCA_039934955.1 Devosia sp. | reverse complement strand
CATAAGACCCTCCGCGGTCAAAGAATTGCCGATAAACAATTGGATAGACCGATTTTCTTGAGCGTCGCGTTCTGCTATCGCAGCGGCGCGAGGCGTAGCGGCGTCGTTTCGGGGGGCAGTATGGCCGGCACTTTTCTGAAGTGGCTGATTCCTGGTGTAGTCACCATCATCGGGGGAACCGCTCTGGCGATTGCCCAGACCGGCAGCAGCGGGATCACCGACCTCTCATCGCGGGCTGCTGCAAGTCTCGATCTGGCGGATTTCAGTTGGGCGGCGGTGACGATTGACGGCCGCGACGCGATCGTCACGGGCACCGCTACCACACCCAAAATGATCGAGGACGTCACGGCGCGACTCGCCAGCGTTCACGGCATCCGATCGGTGACCTCGAACGTCGCACTTGCCGAGCTGCTGAAGCCTTTTCCCTTTGCGGCGATCGTGAAGAATGGCGCCGTCACCCTCACTGGCGCGTATCCAAGTGAGATCGTCCACGCCGAACTTGTCGCAACCGCCGGCACGGCTGCCGATCAGACCAAACTCTACTCCGGCGCACCGGAGGCCTTCGCAGCCGGAGCAAAATTCGGCCTGCAGGCCCTGAGCCAGCTGGACGATGGCGAAATCCGCCTCGCCGACCTCGCGCTGTCGATTGCCGGCCGGGCAAAGTCGGCCGAAGCGTTCGACGCTTTGCAGATTCTACAAAAATCGCTGCCCGCAGGGGTTCAGCTCGCCGCGCTGAAGATCACGCCGCCACTTGCGTCTCCGTACATCTGGACCGCGACGTTCGACGGCACGACGCTGAGCATTTCTGGCGACGCGCCGACGGCCGATCTCGCGGACAAGCTCCGGGCCCTCGCGCCCGCCAACGTGCCGGTGTCTACGACGCTGTCGCTTGCTTCCGGCGAACCTTCAGGGTTTGAAGCCAACACTTTGTCCTTGCTGCACTCTTTGCTGACTCTGGAGCAGGGCGAGGCGTCGATCAGCGACGGCACGATCACGCTCATCGGCGCGCCGGCGACCTCCGCCATTGCCGATCAAATCCGCACCGCGATGACCAGGCTCGGTGGCACTGCGACGCTCGAGCCGCCGCGGGTCGCGGAATTCGCATTCAGCATCGATAAATCCGATCGACATATGGCCTTTAACGGCTTCGTTTCGGACAAAAAAACGATAGATCGACTGGCCGCGTTGCCGGGCGCAGATGTGTCCAAACTCGCCCTCGGCCGGGGCGCGCCAGCACGCTTCGCGTCGGCCATCGATTTCGGGCTCAGCGTCCTCGACCATCTCGCCGATGGTCAGTTCGGGCTTAAGGGCGCGCGGCTGAGCATCGGCGGACGTGCCGCCACCGTCGCCGACTTCAAGGCCGCCAACGACCTCATCGCGCAGGGCGCGCCGCAAGGCCTCAATCTCGCTGCGGCCGAGCTGCATCCGCCGGTCGCCAGCCCATTCACCTGGTCGGCCGTCAAGGCGGCGGGCGGCCTCGTGACGATCACCGGCTACGTCCCCAACGACACGGTTCGCAAGGCGCTTGAGACGAAGGTGACGGATCTCGCCGCCGATTCCGCCGATCCGGCCGATGGCGCCCCCAGGGACTTTGCGATCTCTGCCGGCAAAGGGCTCGACGTCCTGGCGCTGCTCGATTCGGGCTCGTTGACCTTCGATGGCAACAATTGGGCGATCGACGGAAATGTCGACACGCCGCAAAAGGGCTTTGCGGCCGACGCCGCCTATTCGGTTGCGGCGCTGCGCACAGCGGGCTGGAGCTATGCCGTGCATCTGCCGGAGGCCAAGAGCGCCGCGGCACTGCCGATCATTGCGCCTTACGTCTGGCGTGCACAAAAGACCGCAGACGGCGCGGTGAGTTTCACCGGCTTCGTTCCCAGCGAAGGCTTCAAGAGCTACCTCGCTGTCCGAGCCGACAAATCCGCCGACATAACGATTCTCGGCGCCGGCGCGCCCGCCGATTTCGGCACCAGCGCCAGTGCCGGACTCGATGCACTGCTCGCGCTCGACGAAGGCGCCCTTGCTCTGGCTGGTGAGAAATGGACGCTTACCGGTACAACGGTCGATGCGGCTAGCCGCGATGCGATTCAGTCGGCACTCAGCGCCAAGATCAATACCGCCAATTGGCAGGTCGCCATTCAGGCGAAAGACTCCGCGCCGGTCGTCACGCCCTATCTGTGGTCGGCCACGAAGGCCGCTGATGGCACCGTCGAGCTCGCGGGATATTTGCCCAACGAGTCGCTCAAGAACTTCGCCGCGGTGCGCGCCGGATCGATCAGCCGCGACACCACTGCCGTCGCTTCGGGTGAACCTTCAGGCTTTGCCGAAGACGTCCTCGCGGGCCTCGACGCGCTGACGCATATGGCCAACGGCAAGGCGTCGTTCGACGGCAGCAAATGGCACCTCTCTGGCGACATCGCGACCGCTGCTGACGGCGATGCCGCGGTTGCCGCCCTGCACAAGGGCAGCAAAAATGGCGCGTCGTGGGACAGCCAACTCACCGGCCCACCGCCCGCCCCGTCGTCATCCGAGCCATCCTCCGAAATGAGCTCGATGTTGGCGCCTGACATCACCTCGCTGACGCCGTCGTCCGCGTCGAGCGCGTCGTCATCCGAGTCGTCCGAACCCTCTGCTGAGGCATCGTCATCCGAGCCGATTGCGTCGGTAGAACCATCTTCTTCTGAGCCACCGACTGCCGATCGCGAGATCGTGCCTGAGACGCTCGAGATGTTCCTGCCCATGCCCGGCGCGCTGGTGTTCGAAGCGAGCCTGAAGGCAGGCGGCTCCGTCGTCTTGAAAGGCTCGGTCCCCGCCGATGCCACCGCGTCCTACTTTGGCGTGCTGGCCGGTAACGCGAAGATCGATGGTCTGACCGCCACCACCGGCCTGACGGACGATTTCATCGCCAACGGCACCGCCGGCCTCAATGCCTTGATGGAGTTGGGCGAGGGGCATCTCGGCTTCGATGGAACGCGCTGGTGGCTGCGCGGCAAGGCCGAGCAGTCGGCCAAGGACGACGTCACCGCCAAGATCGCGGCGCTGCCCAAGGGCGCCGACTGGTCGGTGGGCATCGATGTGCTGCAGCCGATCGATATCTGCCGCATCCGCGTTGGTGCGCTTGCCGGTCGTAACGCCATCGTGTTTAAGGCCGGCAGCACGACGCTGATGGCAAGTTCCCTGCCGGTTCTCGACGAGCTGGCGAACGATCTCGAGATCTGCCGGGATAGCTATGTTCACGTCCAGGGCCACACCGATGCCGATGGCGATGCCGATGGCAATCTTGCGCTCTCGGTGTCGCGCGCCGAAGCGGTGATTGCCGAGTTGATCAGGCGCGGTGTCGATGAGTCTCGGCTCTACGCCGAGGGCTTTGGCGAGAGCGATCCGATCGCGCCAAACGACACCAAGGACGGCAAAGCCAAGAATCGTAGAATCGCGTTCGATATCAGCAAGGAATAGTCCGTGTCTCTCGACTCCCTGACCTATCTGTTCGAGATGTATTGGCCCTACATGCTTGGGGCGTTGGTGATCGGCCTCGGGTCGGGCTGGTTCAGCTATTCGACGAAGCAGCGTTAGGCGGATCGGCAGCTGATGGGCATCTATATCAACATCGCCGAAGTCGCCGGACTGCTGTTCGTCGCCTATCTCGTCGGCTGGTTGATCGGCTACATCGCCAAACGCATCGCGGCCGGGCCGGCCAAAGCCGCCGCGCCAGCGATCCCCGCGGGGAGGCTCGCTGCCGCCAGGGGCGAGGTTCAGCCGGAAGACGCGCTCGTCAGGGCGCCGGTCGTCGCAGCTGTGACAAGTGCTGCCCCGATGCCGCATGTGCCGGCGATGGCAGCACCGCTCGAGCCGGTGAAAGCGCGCGTCACCAATGACGGCGCGGTGCTGGTGGAAGCCACGCCGACAATGCCGCCCGAGCCGGTCTCAGCGCTCAACACGCTGAAGTCGCTGTCCGAGACCATACCTCTGCTTCCCGTTGAGACCGTGCCTTTGGTCGAGGAGATTGCTGAGGCCAAGGCCGACGCCGAGGACTCCGCGCCGGAGGCGGTCGAACGGCCGGCCGCTGTCGAAGCGATCGCGGAGCCCGCGCTGCCAGCGGCAGTGGAGCAACCTGAATCCGTTCTGCCCGCCATCCTCGACCCCGCCGAACCTTCGGTCGTTTCCGTCGAGGCGCCACCAACACCTGCCGAATCCGCAAGGCCTGCCGAGCCGGTAGTACCCGTCGAAGCAGTGATGCCCGCTGAAATGGCCGTGCCCGTGGAGGTGGTGCCTGCCACACCGGTCGAGCCATTGCCTCCGGCAATGCCGACCAGCGTTCCGGGCGTAGCCTGGGCCGGTGCGATCAATGGTCACGAGGCATCGAAACTCGAACCGCCCAAGGCCGCGCCGGTGGTGGAGACGGTCGCCGCCGGGCGGCCAGTTTCGCCCACCGAACCGTTCGCGCCGACTGCGGCGGTGGAGGAGCTTCCACCCGCTGAGCCATCTGTGGAGGAGGCTCCCCCGGGGCTGGATATCGCTCTGCTTGCCTCGCTTGCCGAAGAGCTCAAGGTTGAGGCCGCATCGGCGGTGGTAGCTTCGGTCCCCGATGCCGCGCCCATCGCCGCGCAGATCGACGAGCCTCAACCCGTCGCAAAAATTGCCGAGCCGGTTCCAGCCGTCATGCCAGCGGAGGTGCCCGTTGCGCCTCCAGAGCAGGCGCCCACATCTGTGACAGTGGCCGAGCAAGCCGCGCCGCTGGCACCAGCGGCGCCGGCTCATGTCGAGTTCGACGAGGGGGCCGCGATGCGCGCCATCGAGGGCGGCTGGTCGCGCCGCGCCGCTCGAGCGATGTCCGATTCGCCCGAGATGACCGACGTCAGCGCGGCGGTAAGCGCCGCTCAAACGGCGGTCGAACAAATTCTCGCTCGCAACGGGCTCGATCCCGCACAGTCGGAGACGCGCGCTCAGGCGTCCTTCGGAAAGCCCTTGGGGCTGCCGAAGCCGCGCGAGGGCGGACGTGACGATCTCAAGCGGATCAATGGCTTGGGCCCGTTGGATGAATCAACGCTCAACAATCTGGGAATCTTCCATTACGACCAGATCGAAACGTGGGACGAGCGTGAGGTGCTCTGGCTCGAGAACCATGCCTTTGCGCGTGGCCGCATCGGCCGCGAAGACTGGCAGGCGCAGGCACGCGATCTCACGGCGCGTGGTCTCGACGCCGCGCGGGCGAACCGCTAAGCGGCCCTCTTCGCCCCGACAACCTGTTTGATGAAGTCGACCACCGGCTGCACATCTTCCATATTGTCGAGCAGCGCTGGCGAGCCCTGCGACTCGATGACGAAAGCTTCCGCGTCGCGCCGCCGCCGCATCATCTCCTCGAACGTCTCGCGCCGGAGTTGATGGGTCAACTGCGTTCGCATCATCATCAGTGGCGCCGCGTCGAGCGCGTCGAACAACTGCCACTGGGCCATCAGCACGTCATCCAGCCCGAACGGCTCGAGCAGCCGGATCAACGCCGGGTCGAACAACGGCTGCAGCCGGCCGCGCTTGTCGACGAAATGGGTGCGCACCGCGAGCGTCTCCAGCACTGGCTCAGGCGCTTCCGGATAGTCCGCCGCGGTCATGCGGCGCAGCATCGGCCGGAGGCTGGCTTCGCCGCGTACGCCGGTCAGTTCGTTCAGCGTCGTGCGCAGCCGCACCAGACCGCGCGAATCCGACACCGGGCCGGAATCGATCAGCACCGTGCCGGCGATCAGCGACGGCCGGTTCGCGCCGAGTGCCATCAGCACCTGGCCGCCATAGCCCTGGCCGACGAACACCGCCCGTTCGATCGCCAGCGCCCGGGCGATCTCGACGAGATCGGCGGCGTCGTTGATCGATGTGTAGTCCGCGACCCGCGGCCGGTCGGCGGAGCGGCCGCGGCCCTTGGGGTCGACCAGCACGATCGGCGCGTTGCCCGCCAGCAACGGGCTGCCCATTCGGGCGAAATCGGCATAGTCGATCATATTGCGGTTGTAGCCAGGCACACAGATCACCGGCACGCGGCCGGGGCCGAGCCGGCCGGCGACGTGCACCGCCATCTGCTCGCTGCTGTCGCCCACCGTGATCATCGTCACCGGCAGGCCAGCGAAGGGCTTGTGGTCGGCGGGGAGGGCGCGCGGCTTTGGCATGCCCCCAGTGTTAGCTGAGCCTAGCCGCCAATGGAATGCAGCGCCGCTGTCGGACTGATCGCGGTGCCGCCCAAACGGGCGCGATAGATGAGATAATTACCGAGCACGCGTTGCACATATTTGCGCGTCTCCTGGAACGGGATCAACTCTACCCACACCACCGGATCGACCGTTTTGAGCCGCGGATCGCCATAGGCGGCGATCCATTTGTTGGCGTTGCCGCCCCCGGCGTTGTAGGCGGCGGCCGCGAGCAGCAACGAGCCATTGTAGGTCTGGAGCTGCGCCGCGAGGTAGCTCGAGCCGAGCTGTGTGTTGTACTCCGGGTCGCTGGTGAGCTTGTTGACCGAATAGGCGACGCCGATCTTTTTGGCGGTCTCCTTGGCGGTCGTGGGCATCAGCTGCATCAGACCGCGCGCCCCCGACGACGACACCGCGTCGGTCTGGAATCGGCTCTCTGTGCGAGTTACCGCGTAGATCGCCGCCATGTCGATGTCGGCAAGCTTGGTCGTCGGCAGCCCATCCTTGGGGAAGCTGAACAGGTCGAGCGGCACACCGCGCTTGTCGGCGATGTCGGCAATCCCGATGGCGAGATGGTGTGCGTCGATCTTCTGCGCCAGCCGCGCCGCGAGGAGCAACTCGCCACCGGTCTTGAGATCGGTCTGCGCCAGATTGCGCAGCAGCACCGCCGCCATGTCGTTCTGTTTGTCGGCGATCAACAGATTGATGGCCTGCACCACGCCGCGGCTGTCGAAGGCGGCCTCGCTGCTGGTCGTCGTCGGCATGGCGCGCAAGGCGACGGGCTCCAGCCCGAGCTCGGCGCGGGCGAGCATGCCGTAATAGATCGTGTTGTAGCTCGCCGCGGCGCTGAACGCCGCCTTGGCGCCCTTGGCGTCACCCTCCGCCACCTTGGCGCGGCCCAGCCAGTAATTGGCCTGCGTCACGGAATCGGGGAGAGTGGCGAGTTTGGCCTCGGCCTCGAAATGTTTGATCGCCGCCTTGGGCTCATGCAGGAAACTGAGCGCGATCCAGCCGGCGTGGAAGCGCGCCTCGACCAGCCGGCCTTCGGGCCCGGCCGTGTAGCTCGACGCCGCCGCATAGGCGCGCTTGGCGTCGCCGGCGCTCAGCAATTGCCGGATCAGCGTGCGGCGCTCGTACCACCAGTTCTCAGCCACCGGATCGCTGGCCTTGCCCTTGTTGAGCCAACTGATGGCGTCGTCCCACAGCTCGAACTGGCGAGCCCGCTCGGCGCGCGAGAAATAATAGATCGGGTTCTTCTGGTAGGCCGGGTCGACCTTGTCGAGCAGCGCCTTGGCGTCCTTGCTGTTCTTCGAGACGGCGTTACGCGCCACCGCGAGGCTCTTCTGCCCCGGCGTCATGAATCTGATCAGCCGGTCCACGCCGCTGGCGCGGTCCTTCATCATCAGATGCTCGGCGCGGGCCCAATGATCCTTGGCGATCAGCAGCGACCCGAACGCGTCGAGCACGGTTTGCTCGGTATTGGCGTCGAGCGTGTCGTTGATCCAGATGTCGCGCGCGATGGCGGCGGCGCGGTCGGGCTTGCCGGCCGCCACATAGGCCTTGCCGAGTGCGATCTGCGCATCGAATGTGTTGGGCATGGTGCCCGCCAGCGTGGCGATTAGCGCACTGCCCGGCGCGCCGGATTTGACCAGCGCCTGCTCAACGCGCGTCCGGAACACCGATGCCGTCACGAAATCGGGCGCGTCGGCTTCAAACTTCTGCACGCTGTCATAGGGAATGGCGCCGTTGCCGTAATAGATCGCCGCCCACTGCACCGTGCGGCGCTGGACGTCGCTGGGCAGCGCCCGCGCCGCATCATAGGCGTCAGTGTATTTTCCGGCCGTAACCAGCTGCAGCGCGGTGCCGAACGCGTCTGTGCCCAGCGCGGCCGGAAGCGGCTGCGCAAGTGCAGGCGCCGGCGACCGGTCGACCGAGCCCGTAATGATCTCGTCGATCCGCGCGGTTGCCGGCACCGCGGGAAACGACGTCCCGATCGCAATGATCACCGCGGTGGCTACACCGCCAGCGAGGAGCCTGAACGGCACCCGTCGCATCTTGAACATGGTCTGGTCCTGTTGGTCCTCAATACAAATCCAACAAGGTGCCCCCACCCTTGCAGCCCTGAACTGTGCCCCCAACAGGGTGAACATTCCGTTGCCACAAGTCCCCGGCGCAGCGCGGATCAGCGCCAACCGCCCTCGTTGGGTGTCCGGCGGCTCTCTGCTTGTCGCGCCGGACGGTTGAAACTATGGTGCGGGACTATGGCCAAAGGGCGGAAAAGCCGCGGCCACAATTGGACATCCGGCGTATTCGACCGCCGGACCATCAAAACCCGAGGAACAATCTCAAATGCTTAGAGGCTCGATCACGGCGCTGCTCACTCCGTTCATCGACGGGTCCGTGGACGAAAAAGCCTTTGCCGCATTCGTCGATTGGCAGATCAAACAGGGAAGTCACGGGCTGGTGCCGATGGGGACGACGGGCGAGAGCCCGACCGTGAGCCACGAGGAGCATCACCGGATCATCGAGATCTGCGTCGAAATCGCCGACCGTCGCGTGCCGGTGGTCGCCGGCGCCGGGTCGAACTCGACCGATGAGGCGGTGTCGCTGACCCGCTTCGCCGAGGACATCGGGGCGGACGCAGTCCTGTCGGTCGTCCCCTATTACAACAAGCCGACCCAGGAGGGCCTGTTCCAGCACTTCTCGGCTGTCGCCAGAGCGACGTCGCTGCCGGTGGTGCTGTATTCGGTTCCCGGCCGCACGGTCGTCGACTTGACGGTCGACACCATCGCCCGGTTGCGCGATGCGCATGCGAACATCGTCGGCATCAAGGACGCGACCGCGAGCATGGAGAAAATCAGCCTGACCCGCGCCAAGCTCGGGCCGGAGTTCGTGCTGCTGTCCGGCGAGGACATGACGGCGCTCGGCTTCATGGCGCACGGCGGCCACGGCTGTATCTCAGTCACCTCCAACGTCGCCCCAAAACTCAGCGCGCAGTTCCAGAATGCCTGCATGCAGGGCAATTACACAGCCGCACTGATGTTGCAGGACAAGCTGGTGCCGCTGCACAAGGCGCTGTTCCTCGAGAACAACCCGGGCGGCATCAAATACGCCGTCAGCAAGCTCGGCCTCTGCCGCAACGAGTTCCGTCTGCCGGTGGTGCCGATCACCGAAGCCAACGAGCGCGCCATCGACAACGCCTTGTCGTTTGCCGGTCTGCTGCCCAACTAATCCTTATGGCTAGAGAACCAAACAAGCCCACGATGATCGTGACCGGCGCGGTCGCGGAAAACCGCCGCGCCCGTTACGACTACGAGATCCTCGATACGGTCGAGGCGGGCATCATGCTGACCGGCACCGAGGTCAAATCGCTGCGCACCGGCAAGGCGCAGATCACCGAAAGCTATGCGTCGCCGGAAAAGGGCGAACTCTGGCTGATCAACGCGCACATTCCCGAATATCTGCAGGCCAACCGCTTCAACCATTCCGAGAAGCGCCCGCGCAAACTGCTGGTCAGCAAAAAGGAATTGGTGAAGCTGACCGAGGGCGTCGAGCGCGCCGGCAACACCATCGTGCCGCTAAAGCTTTACTTCAACGACCGCGGCTTCGCCAAAATCCTCATCGGCCTCGGCAAAGGCAAAAAGAGCTTCGACAAACGCGAAACCGAAAAGAACCGCGATTGGAACCGCGAAAAATCGCGGATCATGAAAGACGGCGTTCGCGGATGAGCCGGGCGAGTTTGGGCGCTGGTTTCGACCCAGTGACCGGACAACGTCTCGCGCATGTCGGCATCCACACCTTGGATGAGTTGAAGGCCACCGGCGCCGTCCCGGCGTTCAAAGCGTTAAAGTTCCATTTCGGCAAGGACGTGACGCTCAGCGCCCTCTATGCGCTCGAAGCGGCCGTCCGAGGCATCGATTGGCAGCAACTTGATGACACTGAGAAGGCCCGGCTGAAGCGCGAGGCAGGCCTCGGCTAGCGGCTGACAAACGCCGCAGCGCGCCCGACGACGTCCTCGAACATCGCTGTCGTCAGCACACCCGTGTTCGTGTTGTAGCGCGAGCAATGGTAGCTGTCGAAGAGCCGGACGCCGCCGCTGAGCTCATGCTCGGCGCCGTGCCCGAACGGATGCCGCGCGCGTTTCTCGCCCAACGCCACCAGCAGTTGATCATGCGCGATGCGGCCGAGCGCCAGATAGGCGAGGGGCTTCTGCTCCGCCAACCGCATGGTGATGAACTGCCGGCAGGTTTTGATCTCGTCGGTCGTCGGCTTGTTCTCGGGCGGCACGCAACACACCGCGTTGGCGATCAGCGTGCGGTGCAATTGCAGGCTGTCGTCGGGCGTCTGGGCATATTCGCCAGTCGCCAGCCCGACCTTCTTCAGCGTCGCATAGAGGAGGTCGCCGGCATAGTCGCCGGTGAAGGGCCGCCCGGTCCGGTTGGCGCCTTTCATGCCGGGCGCGAGCCCGATGATGATCAGTTTTGCTGCCTCATCGCCCCAATAGGGCACCGGATTGTTGTGCCAGTCGGGGTGCAGCCGCTGCGCCTCGTGCCGGAAGGCAACGAGCCGCGGACAGAGCGGGCAGTCCTTGGGAGGTTGGGTAAGAATCACTCAGCTAGGGGGCAGAGACTCATTTAGGCTTATCGTCGACGCTCACGGGGGCGCGGTCAACCGGCGCATTCCGCTCACTGGCGGCACGGCCGACGGTCTTGGCCAGTTCGGCCACATCCATGAAGAAATCAGCCTGGCGGCGCAGTTCGTCCGAGACCATCGGGGTCGGGGTCGACAGCGTCGATGCGACGGTGACGCGCTTGCCCTTGCGCTGCAGCGCCGCGACCAGCGCGGTGAAGTCGCCATCGCCCGAGAACAGCACGAAGTGATCGAAGTGCGGCGACATCTCAAGCGCGTCCACCGTCAACTCGATGTCCATGTTGCCCTTGATCTTGCGGCGGCCGGCGGCGTCGGTGAACTCTTTTGCCGGCTTGGTGACCACCGTGAAGCCATTATAGTCGAGCCAGTCGATCAGCGGGCGGATCGACGAGTATTCCTGATCCTCGACCAGCGCGGTATAATAGTACGCACGCAACAAATAGGCCTTGGACTGGAATTCGGCCAGCAGCCGACGGTAGTCGATGTCGATCCCGATCGCCTTGCTGGTCGCGTAAAGATTGGCGCCATCGATGAAGAGGACGACCTTTTCGCGCGGATCGATTGACATAGATTTTCTCCTGGCAGGGGTGGCCGGCCTCTCAGACCCCCCAGCAAAACTCTTCTAAGGCTCGATTGGCCCAATCCGACCGAACCGTGCCCCCCAGCACGTCCCGCCTATTTTTTGGCAATAACAAGACGCCATCACCGCTGCAATCGATTTCGTCTGGCGCCCGAAGATATCCGGCCATAATCGCCGCGGCATGATGCCCCCTGTTGTCCTGTGCTTTTCCTTGAACTGAGCGGGGCGGTCGTATATGAGGGCCGCTCATTTCCTCAACCTTGGAGTCGTCCGTGGCCCGCGTCACCGTCGAAGACTGCATTGAAAAGATCGAGAACCGCTTCGACCTCGTCCTGATGGCCGCGCATCGCGCCCGGATGATCTCTGCAGGAGCGTCCATTACGGTGGACCGCGACAATGACAAGAATCCCGTGGTTTCTCTGCGTGAGATTGGCGATGGCGCCATTTCTCCTGAGGATCTGCGAGAAGATCTGATCCATTCGCTGCAGAAATACGTCGAAGTTGACGAGCCGGAGCGCCACGCGGCACCGCTCCTCGACTCCAAAGCCGACCAGGACGGCGACACGTTCGACACCATCTCCGAAGACGAGTTGCTGCGGGGCATCGAGAGCCTCGCCCCGCCCGAGCGTCGGGACGACTAAGACCGCTGCTGTCGGAATTGCGCCGGAGCGCAATTGCCCTATAGTGAAAAGGTGCCCCGCCTCTCGGGCGCCTTTTTTGTTTTGGGCCACGTGATGTTAGGGTTCATGCCGCGAGGATCGCGGCGATGATGCGTCAGTACGAACTCGTCGAACGGGTGCAGGCCTACAACCCCGACGCCGACGAGAACCTTCTGAACCGGGCGTATGTCTACGCGATGCAAAAGCATGGCGCGCAAAAGCGTGCCTCGGGCGACCCCTATTTCGCCCACCCGCTCGAAGTCGCCGCCATCCTGACCGAACTCAAACTCGATGACGCCACCATTGCGGTCGCGCTGCTGCACGACACCATCGAGGACACCGACGCCACCCGCGCCGAGATCGACCAGCTGTTCGGTCCCGAAATCGGCGAGATCGTCGACGGCTTGACCAAGATCGAGCGGCTGCAACTGGTGACCCGCGAGGAGGCCCAGGCCGAGAACCTGCGTAAACTCCTGCTCGCCATCTCAGCCGACATCCGGGTGCTGCTGGTCAAGCTCGCCGATCGTCTCCACAACATGCGCACGCTGGATTTCATGCCGGCGGAAAAGCAGAAGCGCATCGCCGAAGAGACAATGGATATCTATGCCCCGCTCGCCGGGCGCATGGGCATGCAGGACATGCGCAGCGAACTCGAGAACCTGTCGTTCCGCACGCTGCAGCCCGACCACTACAAGGCGATCACCGACCGGCTCGCCGAGATGCAGGCGGAGTTCAAGGAGACCATCCACAGCATCAAGACCGAGCTCACCATCAAGCTCGAGGAGCAGGGCATTAAGGCAACCGTGTCGTCGCGGGTGAAGTCACCCTGGTCGATCGCCACCAAGATCGACCGCAAGCAGATCGCGCTCGAGCAATTGTCCGACATGATCGGCTTCCGCGTCATCGTGGCGACGGTCGCCGACTGCTACCGCGCACTGGGCGTCGTCCATACCAGCTGGAAGGTCGTTCCCGGGCGCTTCAAGGACTATATCTCAGTCGCCAAGCACAATGACTACCGCTCGATCCACACCACGATTGTGGGGCTCGGACGGCAGCGCATCGAGCTGCAGATCCGCACCGAGGAGATGCATCGTATCGCCGAATACGGCATCGCCGCGCACGCCGCCTACAAGGAGGGCGTCAGCAGCCGCGATCTAGTCAAGCTCGGCAATGAGAGCCAGGCCTTCGCCTGGCTGCGCCAGACCATCGAGCATCTGACGTCCGGCGCCAGCAAGGAAGACTTCCTCGAATACACCAAGCTCGAGCTGTTTCAGGATCAGGTGTTCTGCTTCACCCCGCGCGGACGCTTGATCGCGCTGCCACGTGGTGCCTCGCCCATCGACTTCGCCTATGCGCTCCACACCGACATCGGTGACACCACTGTGGGCGCCAAGATCAATGGCGCCATCGTGCCGCTGGTAACGCATCTGCAATCGGGCGACGAGGTCGAGATTATTCGCGACCAGAATCATCTGCCGCCGGCCAATTGGGAAACCATCGCGGCGACCGGCAAGGCGCGCTCGGCCATCCGTCGTGCCGTGCGTGTCGCGGCCCAACAACGTGCCTATGCGCTTGGGGAGCATGTCGTCGCCTCGCTGCTCGACCGCGAGGGTGTGTCGCTCGACGACGACGAAAGCGACCAACTGGCCAAAGTGCTCGGCCACCCCAACAGGCGTGAATTGTTTGTCGCGCTCGGGGAGGGCAAGGTCGACAGCGACCAGCTGGGCATCGAACTGGCGACCGTTAAAGGCATCAAGAAGCGCCGCAAGAAAGCGCTCGATCTGCCGACGCCCGACAAGGCCGAAGGCTGGTTCGCGCTGCGCGACACCGAGATGTTTCGCTTCCGTGTACCGGGCGGCCAGCGCCCCGGTCCGCACGCCCGCGAGGCGCTGGCGCAACTCGGATTTTCCAGCAAGGTCGCGATCTCACCGGAGGGTGTCGTACCCGGCGATCGCCTCGTCGGCATCGTGCAGCCCGGCTCGCCGATCATGATCTATCCGATCCATTCGGACGCGCTGGTGTCTTTGCACGATTCCGACGTCGCCTGGATCGATGTGCGCTGGGACATCGCCGGCCGCGAGGACCGCTACCATAAGGTCGTCATCACCATGCTGACGGTCAACAAGCCTGGGGCGCTGGCGCAGATATCAAGCGCCATTGCCGCGGCCGAGGCGAACATCCATAATCTTGTGATGCGGATCGTCTCGCCCGATTTTCACAAGAACATCTTCGAGCTCGAGGTGAGGGATCTGGCGCAGTTGACCGACGTGCTGTCGGCATTGAAACTGACGAACGGTCTTTCGCAGGTCCGCCGCGCCACTGTCGCCGAAGCCGAGAGTGTCGCCCTCGACGACTGGGACAGCGAAGACATCGAGAAAGCCACCGCATGACCACCGACGACGTTCTTGCCATCTTCCGCGATTGCGGTGCGCTGCTTGAGGGCCATTTCATCCTGTCGTCCGGCCTGCGCTCGCCGATGTTTCTGCAGAAGGCGAAAGTCTTCATGCACCCCGACAAGGCCGAGATCCTGTGTCGCGCGCTGGCCGAGAAGTTGCGCGCCGAAGGCTATGGTGGCGTCAGCCAGATCGTCTCGCCTGCCATCGGTGGGATCATCCCCGGCTATGAGACGGCGCGGCATCTGGGCGTGCCCGCCATCTACACCGAACGCGTCGACGGCAAGTTCCAGCTGCGCCGCGGCTTCGAGATCAAGCGGGGCGAGAAAGTGCTGGTGGTCGAGGACATCGTCAGCACCGGCCTGTCGATCCGTGAATGTATCGCCTGCCTGCGGGAGCTCGGCACCGACGTGGTGGCTGCCGCCTGCTTGATCGACCGCTCCGCCGGCGAGGCCGAAATCGGGGTGCCGCTGGTGGCGCTCGCCAGCTACAAGGTCCCGGCCTATCCCGCCGACGCGCTGCCGCCCGAACTGGCCGCCATCCCGGCGATCAAGCCGGGCAGCCGGGGTCTGGCATGATCGTCGGCCTCGGCAATGATTTGTGCGACATTTCGCGCGTCCAGAAGGTCCTCGACCATTATGGCGACCGCTTCACCCACCGCTGCTTCACCGAGATCGAGCGGGCCAAATCCGACCGCCGGGCGCAGCGCGCCGCCTCGTACGCCAAGCGGTTCGCCGCCAAGGAGGCCTGCTCCAAGGCCCTTGGTACCGGCATTTCCTGGGGCGTTTACTGGCGCGACATGGGGGTGGTGAACCTGCCGTCCGGCAAGCCGACGATGAAATTGAGCAATGGCGCCGCCACGGCGTTGGCCCGCCTTGTTCCCGCCGGACATGAACCACATATCCACCTGACCATCACCGACGATGGTGGCATGGCTCAAGCCTTTGTCATTATCGAAGCGCTGCCGGTCATTGACCGTTCAGCCTCAACGGCCTAACCACTCGCCCCTCGGGGCACTCGGACGGGAAAAGCGATGAGCCAGACTGCCATACCCAAGGCCGACAAGAAGGCCAAGAAGAACGAGCTGCGCGACACCGTCGTCGTCATCATCGAAGCACTGGTGATTGCGCTGGTCTTCCGGACGTTCCTCTATCAGCCCTTCTCGATCCCGACCGCCTCGATGCAGTCGACGCTGATGATCGGCGATTATTTCGTCGCCAGCAAATTCGCCTGGGGTCTCGGCAAATATTCCTTCCCGCTCCCGCTGCCGTTCAACGGCCGTATCCTGGCGCTGGCTGAGCCGCAGCGCGGCGACGTCGCGGTGTTCCACAACGAGCCGACCAACGAAGACTACATCAAGCGCGTCATCGGCCTGCCCGGCGACAAGATCCAGATGAAAGAGGGCCGCCTCTACATCAACGGCACCGAGGTGCAGCGCGAGCAGGTCGGCACCGGCACCGACACCGACAGCTACGAGACCGCCGTTCCAGTGATCCTCTACAAGGAGACACTGCCCAACGGCGTCGTCCACACCATCCAGGAAATCTCCGACGACCAGCCGCTCGACAACACTGCCGAGTACTCTGTTCCGGCCGGTCACTATTTCATGATGGGCGACAACCGCGATCGTTCCGCCGACAGCCGCGTGCTGAGTCAGGTCGGCTACGTGCCGCTCGGCAATTTCATCGGCAAGGCCGAAGCGCGGTTCTTCTCGATCAAGGACAACATTCCGCCGTGGCAGCTCTGGCAGTGGCCGGCCAATGTCCGCTGGGACCGGATGTTCCAGACCGTCTATCAGAACTTCACCACGACTCCATGATCCAGAGGAGCAAGGGGCACGCCAAGCTCGAGGCCCGGCTGGGCTACAAGTTTGCCGACCCCGAGCTTCTCGATCGTGCGCTGACCCATTCGAGCGCCGTATCGCCGGCCAAGCGCACATCGCAGTCCTATCAACGCCTCGAGTTTCTCGGTGACCGGGTTCTGGACCTCGTCGTCGCCGACATGCTCTATCGAAAATTCCCCAACGCCAATGAGGGCGAACTCAACCGCACGCTGGTGACGCTGGTGCGCGGCGAGACCTGCGCCGCCATCGCCCGCGCACTCGACATGGGCGCCGAACTCAATCTGGGCGAGAGCGAGCGGCGCACCGGCGGCAATGACAACGAGACGATCCTCGGCGATGCAGCCGAAGCGGTGCTCGGCGCCATCTATCTCGATGGCGGATTGGCATCGGCGTACGATTTCCTGAACGGGGTGCTCGGCGACAAGCTAGAGATCGCATTGCATCAGCGGCCAGACCCCAAGACCACGTTGCAGGAATGGGCGCAGAGTCAGGGGCTCGAACCACCGGAGTACGAATTGATCGATCAGGTCGGTCCGCAGCACGCGCCCGAATTCACCATCGCGGTGAAGCTGCAGAATTTCGCCCGGCTCACCGCCAGCGGCCCGAGCAAGAAGCTCGCCGAGCACAAGGCAGCTGAAGCGTTCCTGGTGCGCGAGAAAGTCTGGCAGGCAACTTCATGAGCGAGCCCGAAATCACCCCACCCGCACCTGCCATGCCCGAGCACACAAGCTGCGGCTTCATCGCGCTGGTCGGCGCGCCCAACGCCGGCAAGTCGACGCTGCTCAATGCGCTGGTCGGCCAGAAAGTCTCGATCGTCACGCACAAAGCGCAGACCACCCGCGCCATGATCCGCGGCGTCGTCACCGAGGGCAATGCGCAGATCGTCTTCATCGATACGCCCGGCATCTTCACGCCCAAGCGCCGGCTCGACCGCGCCATGGTCGGTGCCGCCTGGACCGGGGCAGGGGATGCCGATTTCGTTGCGCTGATCATCGACGCCGAACGCGGCATCACCGCCGAGGTCGATGCGCTGCTGACCGGCCTCGAAAACGTCACGCATCCGCGCGTGCTGGTGCTCAACAAGATCGATCTGATCCCGCACGAAAAGCTGCTCGGTCTCGCCGAGACGCTGAACGCCCGGCTCAAATTCGAAGCGACCTTCATGATCTCGGCGATGAAGGGCCACGGCGTCAAAGCCTTCCTCGACTGGGCGACGGCGCATATCCCCGAAGGGCCCTGGCATTTCCCCGAGGATCAGCTCACCGATCTGACCCTCGCCATCACCGCCGCCGAAGTGACGCGCGAAAAGCTGTTTCTGCGCATCCACGACGAGATCCCCTACAACGCCACCGTCGAGACCGAGAAGTTCACCATCCAGCCCGACGGCGCCTATCGCATCGACCAGGTGATCTACGTCACCCGCGATACCCACAAGAAGATCATTCTAGGCGCCGGCGGGCAGACCATCAAAGCCATCGGCGCAGAATCCCGCAAAGAGCTGATGGCGATGTACGAGGTGCCGGTGCACCTGTTCCTCTTCGTCAAAGTCCGCGAAAAATGGGGCGACGACCCCGAGCGCTATCGCGAGATGGGCCTCGAGTGGACGAAGTAATGGCCCATGCAATGGACCGGTGAAGGCCTGCTGATCGGGGTCCGCCGCCATGGCGAGACCAGCGTCATTGCCGAAGTGATGGTGGCGAGCCGTGGCCGCACCATGGGGCTTATCCGCGGCGGCCGGTCGCTCAAGCTCGCCGCGACGCTGCAGGCCGGCAACACCGTTCAGGTGAGCTGGCGCGCCCGGCTGGCCGAGCATCTCGGGACCTTCACGGTCGAGCTGATCGACGCCCGCGCCGCCAATCTGATCGCCGACCGCCTCCGGCTCTACGCCTGCCAGTTGCTCTGCGACCATCTGCGGCTGCTGCCCGAGCGCGATCCGCACGACCGTTTGCTTGGGTCCGCCGTGGATGCCCTCGACGACGGCAAGACCAGGCTCGAACTCGGCGCCGAACTCGCCCGCTTCGAGCTCAGCCTGCTCGACGAACTCGGCTTCGGCCTCGATCTCAGCGCCTGTGCTGTCACCGGCGTCACCACCGATTTGACGCACGTCTCGCCCAAGACCGGCCGGGCCGTCAGCCGCGAGCCGGCCAAACCCTATTGCGACC
>JBDTLB010000005.1:0-22454 GCA_039934955.1 Devosia sp. | reverse complement strand
CGCACGGCAAGGAAGACGAGTGCCTGTTCGCAATGGATTCGCTGAAGCGCTCGATGGCGTGGGACGAGCGGCGCTTCGGCCGCGAGTACGACCTCGACATCTTCAACATCGTCGCCGTCTCCGATTTCAATTTCGGCGCAATGGAGAACAAGGGCCTCAACATCTTCAACGACAAGCTGGTGTTCGCCAAACCCGAGACCGCTACCGACGACGACTATCACAGCGTCGAACGCGTCATCGCGCACGAGTATTTCCACAACTGGACCGGCGACCGCATCACCTGTCGCGACTGGTTCCAGCTCTGCCTCAAGGAAGGTCTCACCGTCTATCGCGATCAGGAGTTCACCTCCGACGAGCGCTCGCGGCCGGTCAAGCGGATCGATGACGTGCGCACCCTGCGCGCAGCGCAGTTCCCGGAGGACGCGAGCCCCCTCGCCCATCCGCCGCGGCCGGACCGCTACAAGGAGATCAACAACTTCTACACGACGACGGTCTACGAGAAGGGCGCCGAGATCGTGCGCATGCTGGCGACGCTGTTGGGCGAAGCCGGCTTCCGCAAGGGCATGGATCTCTATTTCGATCGCCACGACGGCGAAGCGACGACGATCGAGGCCTTCGTCAAGGCGTTCGAGGACGCCAATGGCGTCGACCTGCAGCATTTCCAGACCTGGTATCTGCAGGCCGGCACGCCCGAGGTGACCATCGCCGACAACTATGATGCGACCTCGCAGACCTACACACTGACCCTCAGCCAGCACACCGCGCCGACGCCCGGCCAGACCGAGAAGCAGCCGCTGGTGATCCCGGTGAAGTTCGGGCTGATCGGGCCGAACGGCTCGCCGATGGGCTGGACCAGCGCCAGCGGCGACGTCCGGCAGGATATGCTGGTACTCGACGGCGCCAGCGCCACCTATGAATTCAAAGGCGTAGCGAACCGGCCCGTGGCCTCGCTGTTCCGCGAGTTCTCGGCACCGGTCAAGATCGTCTCGAGGCAGACGCAGGCCGACCGGCTGTTCCTCGCGCGCCACGACAGCGACCCGTTCAATCGCTGGCAGTCGCTGCAGGATGTCGCGATGGCGCTGATGCTCGGTGCGGTCGTGGGCACCCCGTGGACGGAAGCCGATATCGAGGCGCTGGCCGATGCCCTTGCCGACACCGTCACTTCGCCCGCGCTCGACCCTGCGTTCAAGGCGCTGACGCTGAGCCTGCCGTCGGAATCGCTGGTGGCGCGGACCATCGGCGCCGATGTCGATCCCGACAAGATCCGCAGCACGCGGCTGGCCCTGCTCGCCGCGCTGGTCGCACGGCTTGAGCCGGTGCTCGAGGCCGCCTATCACGCCAATCTGCCCGCGGAGCCCTATTCCACCGACACCGCGCAGTCGGGGATGCGCTCGCTGAAGAATGGCGCACTGTCGCTGCTGGTCGTCGGCGGCTCGCCGGTTGGCGCTGGCCTTGCCCGCGAGCAATACCACGCCGCCACCAACATGACCGACCGCTACGCGGCGCTCGCATCGGCTGTCTCAGGCTGGACCGCCGATGCCGAGGCAATGCTCGGTCATTTCCGCACCATGTTCACCGCCGATCCGCTGGTGCTCGATAAATGGCTGGTGCTCAACGCTATCGCGCCCGAACCCAATGTCGTGCAGCGCGTCGCAGCGATCCTTGCCGATCCGGGCTTCCCCAGGAACAACCCCAATCGGCTGCGGTCGCTGGTCGGCACGTTTGGTGGCGGCAATCCCTCGCAATTCGCGCGGGCCGACGGCACCGGCTTCCGCTTCGTCACCGAGTTCGTGGCCGATGTCGACAAGCGCAACCCGCAGGTCGCGGCGCGCGTGCTGACCGCCTTCCGGGTCTGGCGCAGCTACGAATCCGTGCGCCGCACTGCGGCGGAATCAGCGCTGACCGCATTGCGCGATGCAGGCGGATTGAGCCGAAATACAGCCGACATTCTGGAGCGGACGCTGGCCGGTTAACGAAACCCTAACGCTAGAAGAATTTTTCTTCTGGTCCTAAGTGACTCAGCCGACTCGTGAATTTCCGACGTGTGACAGCGGCGGCGATCCGGCCCTATAGACAGGGGCAAGCGGCTGATTCACATTGCCAATCAGGGCGTGGCGTAAAAACTCATTTTTTATATTTGCGGGGAATTTAATGCAGTCGACGGAGGCATCCGGCGTCAGGGCAGACGGGGTGGATTCACGCTCCAATCTGCCTGGCTCATCGCGCCGATCGGGCTTCTTCGCCTCGATATCGATCGTCACCTACGCCATTGCGCTTGCGGCTCTGCTGGCCGCCACGCTGTTCATCCTCAACGATGCGGCGCAGACCTTCGGGCAACAACAACAGGGTCCGACCTTCGCGCAACTGAGCGCCGAGCAGCCGCAGTTGCACGACCAGTTTGTTGCCCAGACGGTCAGCGTCGCATTCACCGCGCCCGACCTCGGCGGCGCCGGCGTCGCTATCGCACAGCATGGCGCAATGGCTTACGGCCTGGCGCTGCTGTTCATCGCCGCCGGTTTCCGTCGCCGTCCCCTCCCAGCTCTTCCGGCAACCACCTCCAACATCGGTGATCTTCTCGCTACCATCCCGTTCGGCGTCGCATGCTGGAGCGGCGACGGCCGGCTGCTGGTCTGCAACGACCAATACCGGACGCGGCTCAACGCCGATCCCATCGACTCCCGCGCCGGCGCGTCCTACCCGGCCTCGATCCGCCGCTTGATCCAGGGCGGCTACATGCAGCTGGTGCGCGAGGACAACAACAGCCGCATCCTCGAACTGCACCGCGAAGACGGCTCCTGCCTCCTCGTCGACGAGCGGCCCCTCGCTGCGGGTGGCTTTGTCACGCTGCTCTCCGATGTTACCGAAACCCGGCGTACCGACGATCTGCTGGTGTCGATCCGCGAGGAACAGCGCGTCCTCGCCCGCCGCTATCACGAGGAGAAGCTGCGCGCCGAGGCCGCCAGCCGCTCCAAGACCTCGTTCCTCGCCCATCTCAGCCACGACATCCGCACGCCGCTCAATCACATCATCGGCTTTGCCGAGCTGATGCGGCACTAGACCTACGGGCCGCTCGGCGACGAACGCTATGCGGGCTATGTGGAATCAATCCGCACCTCGGGCGAGCGCCTGCTGAGCTTCTTCGCCTCGATCCTCGATTATGCAGAACTCGAGGCCGGCAACCGCCCGATGCAGGAGGTCGAAATCGGCGTCGACGATCTGCTGGTCGGTGCAACGCGCCGCTTCTCGGCGCAGGCGCAGCGCAAGGGCATCACCCTCAGTCTCGGCGCATCGTGCGGAGCCTCGCTCATCGGCGACCGTTTCTCGCTCGACCGGATGCTTGGCAATCTGCTTGAGAACGCCATTCGCTTCACGCCGGCCGGCGGGCGGGTGAGTGTCGCGGCCTGGGCGGCGGCCGATGGCGTGGTGCTCGAAGTCACCGACACCGGCATCGGCATGAGTGCCGAGCGGCTGTCCTCGCTGTCGCAACCTTTCGCCTATGGCGACGCCGCGCTGACCCGCGACCGCGAAGGCGCCGGCCTCGGCCTCGCGATCGCGCGCACGATCGTCGAACTCAACGGCGGGCGGCTCGCCATCGATAGCCGGCCAGCCCTCGGCACCACCGTCGCCGTGTCGCTGCCGCTGCACCAGACGAGCCAGGTCGCCGCGGCCTAAAGACCCCGCGCTTTGGCGTACCAGCGCGCCGCGGCGGCTGTCACCTCTGCCTGCATCTCGGTCAAATCCGCGCTCAGCCGCGCAAAGCTCGGGCTGTTGGTGAGTTGCGCCAGCAGATCGCGGAACGCATCTGTCCAGCCTTCATCCTTGAACGGATCGGCAAGCGCCGCGCTCATCACCTGCAGCACGGTCGAATAGAGCGCGTGGATCTCAGCCAGCCGCGCGCCTTCCGGCACGAGTCCGGTCTCACCTAACCGAACGAGCACAATCGCCGTTGGCGCCTGCGGCCGGCTGATCGTTCGGCCGGCAACCAGTTGTGCCGATTGCGCGATGAATTCGAGATCGATCAGGCCGCCTTCGATCAGTTTGAGGTCCAAGGCATGGCGCGGCGGTCGTTCCTTGGCCATCAGGGCCCGCATCGCCGTCACGTCCTCGACGGCTTTGGCGATCTCGACCGGCCGGCCCAGCACTTCGGCAACGACACCATCGACAATGTCGCCGAACGCGTCGTCGGCATAAACAAGTCGGGCCCGTGTCAGCGCCAGATGCTCCCATGTCCAGGCGCTGGTCTCCTGGTAGAGCCGGAACGCGACGAGGCTGGTGGCGAGGGGCCCGGCATTGCCCGAGGGGCGAAGCCGCATATCGGCGTTGTAGAGCACTCCCTCCGACGTTGGGGCGGTCACGGCGGCCACGAGCCGTTGCGTGAGCCGGGCGAAATACTGGCTGGTGGCCAATGGCCGTTCGCCGTTCGAGCTCTCGATGCCGCCGGCATCGTACAGCAGGATGAAGTCGAGATCGGACGACACCGTCATCTCGCGGCTCGCCATCTTGCCGAACGCCAGCAGCGCCAACGATGCCCCCGGCACGACGCCGTGCCGCGCCTCGAACTCACGCCGCACTGCGCCGAGCAGCTTTTGCAGCAGTGTCTCGGCCAGCGTGGTGAACTGCTCGGCCGCCTGACCGGCCGACATGGTCCCCGACAGCAACCCCGCGGCGATCAGGAACTGCTGTTCCTGGCCGATGATACGGGCACGGTCGATGACCTCCTGATAGTCGCGCGCATCTCCGAGGAAGGCATCGACCTTGCCCACCAGCACGGCGCGACGGCTGACGTCGTCGGCAAAGGCCGGATCGATCAACGCATCCATCACATGGGCGCGGTGGATTACCGCTTCGGCCATGCGTGGCGCCGACGCCATCAGTTGCACCAGCAGCGCCAACAGATCGGCATGGCCGCGCAGCAGCGCAAAGAGCTGGATGCCCGATGGCAGCCGGCCGAGGAAATTGTCGAAGCGCTGAAATGCGAGATCCGCATTGCCGGTGCGGGCGATCGTGGTCAGCAGCACCGGTAGCAATTCCGTCAGATGCGCCCGCGCCCCCGCAGCACGCGTCGCCCGATAGCCGCCATAGTGCCATTTGCGAATGGTGGCCGATGCCGCGACCGGATCGCGAAAGCCCATCTTGCCCAGCGTCTCAAGCGTCGCAGGATCGTCGTCGGAGCCGGTGAACACCAGATCGCCACCGGCCGCGCCCAGCGTCTCGCCCTCGGTGAACAGTTCGGCGTAATAGCTCTGTACCAGCGCCAGCGCCGCGCGATAGTCCGTCTCGAACACGCCCTCTTCGTTATAGCCCATCAACCGCGCGATCACCGCGACGCCATCCGCCGTCTCGGGCATCACATGCGTCTGCTCGTCGCGCAGCATCTGCAGCCGGTTCTCGACGGCCCGCAGGAACCAGTAGGTCGCGGTCAACTCGGTGGCAGTCGTCTCCGCGATCCACCCGGTGCGTGCCAGCGCCGCCAGCGCCTCGGCGGTCGGGCGAACGCGCAGACTCTTGTCGCGCCCCCCGGCGATCAATTGCTGGGTCTGTGCGAAGAACTCGATCTCGCGGATGCCGCCGCGGCCGAGCTTCACATTGTGGCCTTCGACCCGCGCCTCACCGAGATTCTTGGAGATGTTGATCTGGCGCTTCATCGCCTGGATATCGGCAATGGTGGCGAAGTCCAGATGCCGCCGCCAGATGTACGGAGCGAGTTCGGCGATGAACGCCTCGCCGACCCGGATGTCGCCGGCACAGGGCCGCGCCTTGATCCAGGCGGCGCGTTCCCAGTTCTGGCCGCGGCTCTCGTAGTAGGCGATCGCGGCGTCGATCGAGATCGCCAGCGGCGTCGAGCCCGGATCGGGCCGCAACCGCAGATCGGTGCGGAACACGTAGCCATTGCGGTCGCGGTCCTGCATCAAGGCGGCAAGCCGCTGCACGATGCGCGAATAGATTTTCGACGCCTCCTGCGGATCGGTGAGCACACCCGCCTCGCGATCGAAGAAGGCGACGATGTCGATGTCCGACGAATAATTGAGTTCGCGTCCGCCGTGCTTGCCAAGTGCAAACAGCGCGAGGCCCGAGGTCCGAGGTGTGATCCCGGCGACCACATCGCCTTTCTCGGCCGCCTTGCGCAACAGCACGGCAAGGCCGGCATCGAGGGCAGCGTCGGCAAGGTCCGACAGAGCCGCTGTTGCCTGCGCCGTACTCCAGCCCCCACCGGTCTCGGCGGCCGCTGCCAAGAGTGCAATTCGTCCCTTGGCGACCCGCAAGACCGCACCCACCGCCGCGTCATCGGCCGCTTCACGTCCTGCCAGCCCGATTGTGGCAAGCTCGGTCGCCAGCGCCGCGTCCGGATCGGGCAGCGCCGAGGCGAGCCAGGCTCCGTAGCGTGCGTCGAGCTCGCCAAGGTAGGGCGAGGCGGCGAAAAGATCTGCAAGAGAAGCCAGCATTGTGTAACGCTAGCCGTGCCGCTGTGGCGCGGCAAGCACGCTCAAGGCCAATCCGTTGCCGCGGCTGGGGGAACGCACAATTGACGGCTGGCTTTCCGCTCGCACCGCGTTATCTTCCGCCGCTTCCTGCAGACGGATTTTTGCTCCATGCGACTAAGCCTTTGCGCCGCCCTGCTTGCCACCCTGGCCCTCGCCTCTCCCGCCGACGCGGCAGGCCTGTCGGGCATGGGGGCCAATCTGTTCGGCAACTATTTCAATTTCGGCGGCAAGCCGAACCTGCCAAAGGCGATGGTCAAGGGTATTTCCGTCGCCGGCTTCCGGATGGAACTGCAGCACACCAAGCTGACGCAGATCAAAAAGCAGTTCGGCGGCGAGATCCAGACGCAGGGCGGCGCTGGAACATTGGCCAATTGGCTGTGCTACCACACCGACGGCAGCAACGGCCCGGCCAGCAACACTTGGTTCATCTCCAACATTCTAGGCGGCGGCGAGTTCGTCATGATCGTTGCGGTGCAAGCCGCCGACGCGGGCCGCATTCCGGCCGACTGCGAAGCGGCGCCCAAGAAATTCAAGGCGCCCGAATTGGGAATCCCAGGCCTTGGCGCCTCGCTGACTGATCTGAAGGCCAAGTTCGGTGGCGGCTCGGGGTCTACCATCGCCTATCGCGCTGACCAGCCCGGCGCCGATGCGCTCGGCACCGCCAACAATGCGCAGTATATCGGCTATCTCACCTCCGGCGGCCGGGTCACCGCTTACGGCGCGGGCGAGACGTCCGTGCCGGTGGCGCCCGTGGCGCCCAAAATCTCGAACTAAGCCGACGGCAGGTCGATGACTGCCAGCACGCCGGGCGCATTATCGGCGATCCGGAACTCGCCCTTGTGCAGCCGCGCCACCGCGGCGACGAGCGACAACCCTAGTCCCGAGCCGGGCTCGGTGCGGCTCTTTTCGAGCCGCACAAAGCGCTCGACCACGCGGGCGCGATCCTCGAGCGGAATTCCGGGGCCGTTGTCACCGACCTCGATCAGCACCCGCCCGCCATCCTCACGCACCGCGACCGTGATGAGGCCGGTATTGTCCTCCGCTGGCTCGTAGTATTTCAGCGCGTTCTCGATGAGATTGACCAGCGCCTGCCCGATCAGTTCGCGGTTGGCGCGCAGATGGACACCGGGGGTGATCCGGCTTTCGAGCGCCATCCCCGCCTCTTCGGCCACCGGCTCGTAGAGTTCCGCCACATCGGCCGCGACGGCGCTGACATCGACATCGGCGAACGCGCCAGACGGCGCACCCGCCTCGGCCCGGGCGATCATCAGCAGCGCGTTGAAGGTTCGGATCAGCCTGTCGCTTTCGGTCAGCGTGGTCTCGAGCGCCTCACGCTGCAACGCAGTATCGGTCTCGCGCAGCGCCGCTTCGGCTTTGGTCCTCAGCCGGGTCAGCGGCGTCTTGAGGTCGTGCGCAACATTGTCGGTGACTTCCTTCAGGCCCTGCATCAGCCCCTCGATGCGGTCGAGCATGGCGTTGAGGCTGGTCGCCAGAATATCGAATTCATCATTGCGCTTGGTGACGGGGATGCGTTCGCTCAGATTGCCCGACATGATCTTGGCCGATGTGGCGTTGATGGTGTCGATGCGCTTCAGCACCCGCCGCGCCGTCACGACTCCGGCGAGCAGCGCGAAAGCCAGGATGCCGGCGACCGCCAAAAGGAAGCCCTGGAACACGATGGCGGTGAAGCCGCGCCGCTCGAGCACGTCGCGTCCGACGACAAGCCGCAGTCCACTGTCGAGTACCAGCGAGCGGACCACCGCGTAGCCGCGCGTATTGTCGCCGGCATAGGCGGAATCACGGTCATAGTTGAAGCTGAAAACGCCACTGTCCTGCAGCACGTTCGCCGGAAAGCTCGTGACGTTGCCGGCGATCTGCAGGCCCGAGCTGTCACCGAGATAATAGATGCCCGGCCCCGGCTGTCCCGATAGCCGTGCTACCGCAAACACCGTGCCGCGAACGCCCTGCCGCTGGTCGATGCGCTTCAGCATCTCGACCTCGCGGTCGATGGCGGCGGTCTGCTGCTGCTGGATCTGGATGCTCGACTGATAGGCAATGAAGGTCAGGAGCAGGATCGAGAAGACAACGAACAGCGCAATGAAGATCGCCGTGAGACGGACCGTTGTCGTCCGCCACAACTGGGCGACTCTATTCACGGATCATGTATCCGGCGCCGCGGATCGTATGCAGGAGCGGGTTGGCGTGGCCCTTGTCGATCTTGCCGCGCAGACGCGACATGTGCACATCGATAACGTTGGTCTGCGGATCGAAATGATAGTCCCAGACATTTTCGAGCAGCATGGTGCGGGTCACCACCTTGCCGGCGTTTTTCATCAGATATTCGAGCAGCCGGAACTCGCGCGGCTGCAACAGGATCGCTTCGCCCTCACGCTCGACTTTGCGCGACAGCCGGTCGAGGCTGAGTTCGCCGACCTCGTAGCTGGTTGCTGCCTCTGACGGGCTCGAGCGCCGCGCCAGCACTTCGACGCGGGCAAGCAGTTCGGTGAAGGCGTAGGGCTTGGCGAGATAGTCGTCACCGCCGGCGCGCAACCCCGTGACGCGGTCGTCAACTTCGCCCAGCGCGCTCAGGATCAGCACCGGGGTCTTGTTGCCCTCGGCCCGCAGCGATTCGACGATCGACAGGCCGTCGCGGCGCGGCAGCATGCGGTCGACCACCAGCACGTCGTAGTCCATGCTCGAGGCCATGGCGTAGCCGGTTTCGCCATCGCTGGCGTGGTGGGTGACGTGACCGGCTTCGTCGAGGGCCTGGATCATGTAGCTTGCCGCTTCGCGGTCGTCTTCGATCAGCAGGATCTTCATGACGCCAAACCTAGTGAACAGGTGGGGGCAGTTCAATAAAGACCGGTCCCGGAGCGATTTTGCTCCGGGACCGGGGATTTGGTTGGCTGACTCAGCCCTTGCTGGCGGCCAGCGGCAGGCCGATGAAGCGGACATTGCCGTCACGCGACGCCTTGATCAGCGCCGTACCGCGGCCGGAATCCCGGACGGCACTGATGGCGTCCTCGAACTCCTTGCCAGTCGACACTTTCTTGTTGTCGACTTCAAGGATCTGATCGCCGACGGCGAAACCCTTGTCGGCGGCAACCGAGTCGGCGTCGACGTCCTGGATCAACAGGCCGTCACCGTCGCCATTCGGAACCAGCGTAATGCCGACGCTCGAGGGGGTCGGAGCGGCGGGGGTGTCCTGCGGCGGGGTCGGGGCTGTCTTGGTGTCGACCTTGTCGGCGAAGGTGCCGAGGGTCGCTGGCATGGTGGTTTCCTTGCCATCACGCCACACGGTCAGTTGCACGGTCGCACCCGGCGCCTTACCGGCGATGGCGCGCGACAGGGCCAGCGCATTGTCGATGGCCTGGCCGTCGACCGCAGTGATGATGTCGCCCGACTTCAGCCCGGCCTTGGCGCCGGGCGAACCATCGGTGACGTCGGTGATCAGCGCGCCGTGGGCTTCCTTCAGCCCGACGCTGTCGGCGATATCACGGGTGACGTCCTGGATCTTCACATCGAGGAAGCCGCGGGTCACCGTGCCGGTCTTGATCAGCGAGGCGGTGATCTGCTCGACGGTCTTGGCCGGGATCGCGAAGGCGATGCCGACATTGCCGCCATTGGGGGAGAAGATCTCGGTGTTGACGCCGACGACTTCGCCCTTGAGGTCGAAGGTCGGGCCACCCGAATTGCCCATGTTCACGGCAGCGTCGATCTGGAGGAAGTCGCCATAGGCCGAACCGGCGACGTCGCGGCCACGGGCCGAAACGATACCGGCCGTCACCGTGCCGCCAAGGCCGAACGGATTGCCAACTGCGACGACCCAATCACCGACACGCACGTCGTCATGGGCAAACTTGACGAAGGGCAGATCGGTCTCGCCGTCGACCTTGACCACCGCGAGGTCGGTCCGCTCATCGGTGCCGATCACGGTGGCCTTCTTCTGGTCGCCATTGTCGAAGGTCACGGTCACCTTCGTGGCATTGGCGACGACGTGATTGTTGGTGACGATGTAGCCGTCTGCTGAGATGACGAAGCCCGAACCGGCCGCGACGTATTTGCGGCCCTGCGGCGAATCGCTCTGCGGACCCTGTCCACCGGGGCCGCCGCGCCCGCCCTTGCCGAACTGGTCGAAGAATTTCTTCAGCGGGTTGTCGTCCGGCAGATCGGGGATCTGGCCATTGAAGTCACCGCCATCACTGGGATTGGCCTTTTCGCGGCCTTCGACCACGATCGAGACGACCGCCGGCTTAACGGCGGCAACGAGATCGGCAAAACCAGTCGCCGGCGCGACAGCCGGAACGGTGATCTGGGCGGCGGGAATGACCACCTGCGCCGCAGCCATCGGGCTCGATGCGACAAGAAAGGCAGTGCCACCACCCAGCCCAACAAGGATCGCCAGCGCCGAAGCGCCGATCAACTTGCGGGTGCGTGCGAGGAAAGTGGAGCGCATAGTGTTTGTTCTCCTTAAAACGGCTCTCAACAGAGTGGAGAGGTTATGAAAGAGCCGGTCTTTCCGCGACGTTGCGCCAACATTACCCTTTGGTAACGCGGCCGGGCGTGCCCGCTTCTTGCGAAAGATACGTAAAGTATGTATTTTAGGTCGAAGGAGCTTTTATGTCCTCGTCGAAAACTACCGCGACTTCAGCCGAACTGGTCCGTCAGTTTGCGCGTTACAGCGATGTAGCGCTTTCGGAACCCGTCGTCGTGACGAAAAACGGGCGGGCGCGCCATGTGCTGCTGTCTGTCACGGAGTACGAACGTCTTAAGCGGCGGGACCAGCTGGCCTTCAGCGCGGCCGATACGCCCGACCGCTTTCTCGGCGACATCGAGTCGCTCGCTAAATGAAAATTGCCGAGCCGAAGGTCGGCTCGGTCATTCGCTACTCGTATCTCTGGTTAGAAGAGGCTGCGGCGGGTGCGCGGGAGGGGCGGAAAGATCGCCCTTCGCTTGTCCTGGCCATCGCGATTCAACGCCAGGATGGCGCAACCGAAGTCATGGTTGTCGCGATCACCCACGCCCGGCCCCGTATTAGATCGGACGCAGTCGAGATATCCGACCCGATCAAGCGCGGACTGGGCCTTGATGCCGAACCCGCGTGGATTGTGACAAACGAGGCCAATGTGTTCGTCTGGCCCGGCCCAGACCTGCGGGCAGTTCCTGCAAGGACGCCCGCTACGCCGATCTACGGCGAGGTTCCGGCACCGCTGCTCAAGGCGGTCGCACAGTCGTACCTTGCAAACCGCAAGCGGCAGAAAAAGCTGGTCCGTCGCGACGACTAGGTCGGTCCCAGTTCGTCCAGCGCCTGCTGTTCGTCGGGCGTCAGCGCAGCTTCTGCCCACGCCCGCTTGCGCCGCGACGCCAGGAACAGCGCTACCCCGCCGACGACGAGAATCAGCGGCGCCGCAGCCCACAACGCCAGCGTGTGCCAGGCGAAGACCGGCTTCAGCAGGACGTATTCACCGTACCGATCGACAAGGTATTGCGTCGCCTGCTGGTCGGTATCGCCCGCCGTCAGCCGGTCGCGCACCAAGACGCGGATTTCGTGCGCAAGATCGGCGTCGCTGTCGTCGATCGATTCGTTCTGGCAGACGAGGCAGCGCAGCCCCTCCGAGATCGTCCGCGCCCGCGCCTCGAGCGCTGGATCGGCCAGCATCTCGCTGGGATTGACGGCCATGGCCGGCAGCGCCAGCCAGAGCACCAGCAGCGCAGCGAGCAGCGCCCTCATTCCGCCGGCGCAGGTTTGGCCGACACCCGGCGCGCCACGCCGACGCGCAAGCGGCGGTCGGTGAGCGACAGGAAGCCGGCAAGAGCCATCAGCACGGCACCGAGCCAGATCAACGTCACATATGGCTTGAACCAGACGCGCACGGTGCGGCTGCCATCCACCCCCTGCTCGCCGAGTTGCAGATAGAGCTGGCTGAAGCCATAGGTCTCGATCGCGGCTTCCGTGGTCGGCGTGCCGCTCGCCGTATAGACCCGCCGCTCCGGTGTCAGATGCCGGTCGGCGCCGCCCGAAGCGTGGACCGTGAACTGGCCCATTTCGGCGGCATAGTTCTCAACCTGCGCGTCGGTCACGCCGTCGAATGTAATGGCGTAGTCGCCGATCGTCTTGCTCGTCCCCGGCTGCATCGTGGTCACCAGCTCGAGTTGCCAGGCCGTGGCCGCAACGATGCCGATGACGCTGACGCCGAGGCCGAAATGCGCCAGCGCCGTCGAGAACGCCGAACGCGGCAGCCCGATCAGCCGCCTGAAACTATGGCTTGGCGCCATGCGCAGAATACCAGCGCGATCGACCAGTTCCGCCAGCGCTCCGAACGCCACCCAGAAGCCAAGCAGCAGGCCGAGCGGCGCCAGCGACAATGTCGCGCCGCTGAGCGCAAAGATCAGCACCGCGGCAAACACCGCTAGACCGGCGGCCCCGGCCAGCCGTTGCGTCACGGCGATCAAATCGCCACGCTTCCAGGCCATGAACGGCCCGAACGGCAGCACGATCAGCAGCGGCGCCATCACCGCCCCGAACGTCAACGAGAAGAACGGCGCTCCAACCGAGATGGTCTTGCCGGTCGTCGCTTCCAGCAGCAGCGGATAGAGCGTGCCGACCAGCACGGCCGCCGCCGCAGTCGCAAGGAACAGATTATTGAGGATCAGCGCGCCTTCACGGCTGATCGGGGCGAACAGACCGCCGGCCCGCAGCGAGGCGGCCCGCACCGCGAACAGCGCGAAGGCGCCGCCAATGAAGACCGCGAGCAGCGCCAGGATCACCAGCCCGCGCGTCGGATCGGTGGCAAAACTGTGCACCGAGGTCAGCACGCCCGACCGCACCATGAAGGTGCCGAGCAGGCTCAGCGAGAACGTAATGATCGACAGAAAGACCGTCCAGATCTTCAGCGCGTTGCGCTTTTCCATCACCATCGCCGAATGCAGCAGCGCCGTGCCGGCGAGCCACGGCATGAAGCTGGCATTCTCCACCGGGTCCCAGAACCACCAGCCGCCCCAGCCGAGCTCGTAATAGGCCCAGTACGAGCCCATCGCGATGCCGAGTGTCAGGAAGCACCAGCTCAGCAGCGCCCAAGGCCGAACCCAGCGGGCCCAGGCGGCGTCGATCCGGCCCGAGATCAGCGCCGCAACGGCGAAGCTGAAGCAGATCGAGAACCCGACATAGCCGGTGTAGAGCAGCGGCGGATGGATCGCGAGGCCGATGTCCTGCAGGATCGGGTTCAGCTCCTGCCCCTCAAGCGGCGCGGGCGACAGCCTGAGAAACGGGTTCGAGGTGAACAGCGTGAAGCCGCCGAACGCCGCGACGAGCAGGCTCTGGATCGTCAGCACCAGGGTCAGCAGTTCGCGCGGAAGCTCTCGGCCGAAGACCGCCACGGCGGCGCCCATCACCACCAGGATCAGCACCCACAGCACCATAGAGCCTTCGTGGTTGCCCCACACGCTGGTGATTTTGAACAGCAGCGGCTGCAGCGAATTGGAGTGCTCGAAGGCCAGCGCCAGCGAGAAGTCGGAGCTGACAAACGCCTGGATCAGGGCGGCGAAGGCGGCTGCGACCAGCAGCAATTGCAGCACCGCACCCTGCCGCAAGACCAGAGCGATCCGTTCGCTCCGCTTCCAGCCCCAGAAACCGGCGACAGCCGAAACGGCGGCGATCGCACAGGCGAGGATCAGCGCAAAATGGCCGAGTTCGATACCCATCAGCCGCCGGCCTCGCTACGCTGCCACTCGCCCTTGGCCTTGAGTTCGTCGACGACTTCCTTGGGCATGTATTTCTCGTCGTGCTTGGCGAGCACGTTGGTGGCCGTGAAGCTCCCGTCGCCGGCCATCATGCCCTCGGCGACGACGCCCTGCCCCTCACGGAACAAGTCCGGTAGAATCCCGGTATAGTGCGCCACCATGTCGGTGCTGCCATCCGTCACGACAAAATCGTTCCTGTCGCCTGCCTTTGTCCAGCTACCTTCCTTCACCAGCCCGCCAAGCCGGATCGGGGTGCCGGCAGCCACGGCCTTCTCGTGGATCTCGCTGGGCGAATAGAAGAACACGATCTGGTCGCGCAGCGCGAACAGGATCAGCCCGAATGCCACGGCGATCACCACGCCAAGTCCGGCGATCACGCTCAACCGTTTCTGCTTGCGGGTCATTTCGCCACCAACCCGTTGTCGGCGGCGAGCACATCCAGTTCGGTGCGCAGCTTGGCGTCGGGATAGGCCTTGCGCGCCGCGTCATAGGCGAGTTGTGCCGCGTCCATCTTGCCCTGCACCATGCGCGAGCGCACCAGCTTGGTCCATTCGTCGATAGTGCCACCTTGCGCCGTAAGCCGCGCGTCGAGCCCATCGACCATCGCGTCGATCTGCTCAGCATTGGGCGGAGCCGGCTGCGCCGCGTCCGGATGCAATCCTGCCTCGGCGAAAGCGAGCCCGTTCTTGGCGGTCACGACCCACGGCTCATCGCCCTTGCCGAGTGCGAGCAGCGCCGTCCAATCGCGCACCGCGGCAGCGTAGTCGCCGGTCCGCGTCTCTTCACCTGCCACGTAGAACCACGCGCGGACATGTTTGGGGTCCAGCGCCGCCGCGGCCCTGAACAGCTCCATCGGTTCGCCGACGACGCTGCCCTTGGCCTCCATCATCAAGGCCTCACCCAGATCGGTCTTGCTGTCGGCGGACGGCTTGAGCTCATCCACCTTACGCAGCGCCTTCACCGCATCGGCGTAGCGGCCGAGCTGCATATAGGCCGGAGCAATCACCTGCCAGCCGCGCAGATCGGACGGGTCCGTCGCGAGCCGCGCCTCGATGGTTTTGATGGCGGTGTTGAGATCAATTCCAGCGCCGGTTTCCGCAGCACGTTGCGCCAGTGGTTCGGCCGGCAGGTCGGGACGCCCGAGATAGCCATAGGTGCCGATGGCCAGCGCCGCGATCAGCATCACAGGCACCCACACACTTGCCGTGCTGCCGAGCTTCGCGGTCGCGGCTGTCTCGCCCTTGAGTCGGATCAGTTCACGCGCCAGTTCGCCCTTGGCCGCAGTCGCTTCGACCGGACCGAGCCGGCCGGCGGCGGTATCTGCATCGATTGACTGCAATTGTGCACGAAAATGCGCGGTGGTCGCATCGATCACGCTCGCACCCGCGTTGACCGTCCGTCCGGCGCCCGCGTAATACAGCGTGGCGCAGGCGATCGCGGTCAAAAGTAGAGCAAGTACCCAGATGGTCATGGCCTTGAGTGTTCGAAATGCAGTGTCGACCGGGGCATCTATAGAGACATTCGGGCGAAATAAGCAGTGGCGCGGCCGCCAACGGCAGGCGCCGATTGCCGCAGCCAACGCCTGAGTCGATGGCAAAAGGTTACGATTTCGCGATTTTCGGCTCCGGGCCGTTCTCCGCCTTGCTGGCGGGGCTGCTGGCGCATGACCACGGCAAGCAGGTGATCCGCATTGCCGCTCCGGTTTCACCCCTGAGGCTGCAGCGCGCCATCGACCTTGCTTTGCCCCTCGCGACGCGCCCGGCAAGCTGGAGCATGGTCCAGCGCGGCGCGGCCGAAACGCTGGCGCTGCTCACCGCCATCGAGGCCGCCGAGACCGTCGCTCCCGTCGACGTTCGGATCGTCGCCGACAGCCCCGCCAGCGTTACGGCGCTCGCTCATATGAGCCACATCGCCCGAGGCAATGGCCTTGCGGTTCGCGACGGCCATTTCCGCGGCGTCCACCGCCTCAATGGCGATATCGCGTTGACCGGGTCGAAAGTACAGTCGACCGACGCCGGCGCCACGCTCAATTTCACCAAAGCCGGTCTCGCCGAACTCAGCATTGCCGGTGAGCCGACGGAGGTCGGCCAGATCGTCCTTGCGGACGATGCGTCGATCCTCGATTTGATGCCCGAACAGCAACGCCCATCGCACCTCACCGCGCAGCCGATGACGGCGACGCTGACCGCGCCGGCACGCCGCCTCGCGGCGCCGGTGATGCGTTACGTTGATCGCGGCGTGACGCTGGCGCAGCGCCCCGATCACTCGATCCTCGCGCTGGTCGCCGGCGAACGGGATGTCGAGGCCCGCCTCGCCTCGTGCCTGCCCGGTCCGTTCCCGTTGCCGCGTTTTGCGACCACGCATTTCCGCCGGTTGGTGTCCAATGACGGCGCACCGCTGCTCGGACGGTTGCGGCCGTCGCGCATGTTCGTCGCAGCCGGCCTCGGCAATACCGGCGCGTTTCTCGCCCCATCGATCGCCCGGCTGCTGGTCGGCATTCCCACCGAGACCGAGCGGCCCTGGCTCGTGGCGCACGATCCGGCGCGTCCGAGCCGCGAGACGATTGCCGATTTTGCGGAGACCCTCATATGAGGCTCGCGGCCGACGCAGCACATCAGTTCGGCGGTATCGATCTTGATCGCAGCACGCCGCTGTCGTTCACGCTCGATGGCATCAAGATCGAGGGCTTTGCCGGTGACACGGTGCTCTCGGCAGTCCTCGCCGCAGGCATCGACACCTACGGCCTCTATGGCGGCGTGCCGATGGCGCTCACTGACCGGTTCGGCCCGCTCGTCGCCAGCAAGCGCGGCGCACCGCTGCCGATGGACCGGCTCCCGGCCATCGACGGCGCTGATCTGACAAGCCTCGGTCAGCTCGGCCGCCGCTCCGCCCGCCAGCCGAACTCATTGCGCCACATCCTCGACAAGCTCGAAGACCCCGGTTGGCTCCGCGCCGCGCCCGAGGCGACGCTCAGTGCCGATCTCCTGATCATCGGAGGCGGCGTGACAGGCCTTGCCGCCGCCAAGTCCGCAGCGGTGGCGGGCCGCACCGTGATTGTGGCTGAGCGACGTGCCTGGTTCGGCGGCGATGCGCGCTATTTCGGCCCGGTTGGCGACGAAGAAACGCCGGAGATCTTTACGACGCGGCTCCTCGACTGGCTGGCCGCAAACACCAATGTCACGATGCTCGGCCGCACCGAGGCGTTTGCCCTGCAGGGGCCCCGCGCCATGCTGCATCAAATCGAGATGGTCGAGGGTGCGGCGCGTGGCCGTGTCGTTGCGGTCAACGCGAGCCGGGTCCTGCTTGCCACCGGCGCGACGCAGCGGCTGCCGGTGTTTCCCGGCAATCGCCTGCCCGGCGTGCTGCCGGCGATCTTCGCCTACCATCTCGCCAAGCGTTACGGCGTCGCGCATGGCGACAGCGCCGTCGTCGCGACGCAGGGCAATTTCGGCTACCGCCTGGCCCTGCGGCTCAGCGACGCCGGTGTCGCTATCCGCCGTGTGGTCGACACCCGCATCAATGCGCAATCGCGCTTTATCGATTTCGCCAAGGCCGGCGGGCTGACCCTGGCCTCGGGGCAAATACCGCTCTCGGCGCAACGCGGTCATTTCACCTTTGCGCCCATTCTGGGCAGCGGGGCGAGCGTCAATGTCGAGGCGAGGCAACTGGTCATCGCCGGCGGCTGGCAACCGGATCTGACGCTGTGGATGCAGGCCGGAGGCAATGTCCGCTGGTCTAGCGAACAGGCGGCAATGGTCGCCACCGGCCACGTCGATCACATCGGTCTCGCTGGGTCGGCGGTCGGCTATCGTTCGATGAAGGCCTGCACCGCCAGCGGGCGCGCCGCACAAGCGGCATTGTTCGGTGACCCTCTGACCGATGTCGAGGATAGCGAAACCGGCACCGCGCTCGAAACCCCCGACGAGCCGACGCCGACCTCGCCGCACGCATCCGCTCTGCCATCGTTCCTCGATGCCGGCCGCAGCCTTGCCGTCCGTCCCAGCGCGGTGCAATCCGGCAAGGTGCTGCCCCGCTCGCAGGCGATGTCGCTGGCCGACGCGGCCGCCTCGGTCGAACTCCAGCTGATTGCTCCGGGCGATGCCGGCGCTATCGCGGAAGAACGCGGCGCGCCCGGTGCCGATCTTGTCGCCTCGGACTGGCGGCCAAGCGCCGGCGATGTGTCCGACGCCCTGCCCGTCTATCTTACCCGGCGCTTCGGCGACGACCCGCAGCGGGTTCATCTCATCGTTGACAACAAGCGCACCTTCCTGATTGGAGCGCTGGTCTACTCGAACGTCGTGAAGCCCGATCCTGGCAATGCTGCGGGCGTGATCATCGACGCTGCGCCGATCGGCGGCATCGCGCTGATGCAGAAATCGGCGCTGACAAAGACTGCACGCTTCATTGTGGAAACAGGTACTGGCCCGTCGCCCGCCCGCATCGCGCCAGGCTAGGCGCGGCGCGCGAGACTTTCTTTGGCGCGGCGCAGCGTATCGGCATAGTCCTGCCCGAAACGGATTTCGACCATCTTCAGCGCTGCATCGAGCCGCTCCGAGGCCACCCGTTCGCCCGGATTGTTGCGCACCGCCTGCATCAGCCGCTCGATATGGATCTCCAGCGCTTGCCCGGTCTGCGACCAGACCTGGTCGTACATCGCGCTGACCGCCAGCGAGTCGCGGCTGTCGCGGATCGTCGCCAGCAAATAGATGCCGTTGAGCGCCGACAGCACCTGGTCGTGATCGAGCCGCTCGGTGCCCTCGCGCCGACGTAGCGCCATGTTGAGATCGGGTCCGATGTCGCGCATTTTCGGCTCGAGCCGCATCGAGATGGTCTTGGTGAGGGTCGCCGCGATGGTCGCACAGCGGCCGCTGCGGGAGATTTCGACATAGCCGATCACGGCGCGCATCAGCCGGTGGAAGCGGTCGACCGAGCGGCAGACGAGGTCCATGTCGCTGAAGGTGCCGCTCTGCAACAATGGCGGAATCTGATTTTGCGCATGCGCGAAGATCGCGTCGATCATCGGCGCAAACCCGGCTCGCGTCAGGCCGCTTTCGGTGGCCGACCCGGCGATCCGGATGGCCGCCGTGATCAACCGCGACGGCACCGCCACCTGCCCCACTGCGGCCTGCATCAGCAACGCCGCCACGGGCGGATCGTTGAGCGGCATGGCTTGCAGCGCCAGCACCAGCGCCGCTTCGTCCGGCATGCCGTTGGCGGCGCGGCCAAACCCCTGGGCTTTGTCGAGGAGCCCGCGACAACGCAGGGCGGTCAGGACGATCGGCAGCCGCCGCCAGACCGCGTCGCTGCCAAGTTGCGTCTGGATCCGCCGTCTCGCCTCGCCACTGGTCTCGGCCTCGTCCAGCGCTTTGCTCGCCCGCTCCAGAAGATCGGGGAGCAGCGATTCGAGGGCCCTGAGGCTACGCGCCGAATCGTCCAGCGCGTCGATGTCGATCAGGTCCGGAGCGAGATCGCGGACCACCCACATCCACGCCGCATCGGCCGCCTCGTAGGTCAAGGCACCGTCGAACTCGAACTCGACCGGTCCCGTCACGACGACCGAATCGATCAGGCCGAGAAATGGGCGGCCGTGCTTATGCCACAGACTGGCAGAGAGGCTTCGAGCCGGAGAAGCGGGCGATACAGGCATGGCACCAGTGGACAGAGTCAGTCGACTGCCGAATGTAGCCCGTCTTGGTAAACAAAGATTTCCCGGACTTTACGGGAGTTTACCGGCGTCAGCCGATCTTGGCGCCGCTGACCGTCCAACTGCCGTCGGCCTCGCGGCAGGCGGTGCCCTTTTTGACGTAGGCCTGGCCGGCAACCGTCACCGTATTGGTGAAGTCGCGGCAGTCGATCAAATTCACCCGCACATAGGGGCCAACCGTCACGGCGCCGCTCTGGCCGCTATCACCCTGCCAGTTGCGCGGCGCGCCAACGCGGCCGAACTGCAGGGCGTTGAACTGGGCGCCCGCGACTTCGGTCTTGGATTTGGCCGAAAGCAACCCGTACGCGGCGGCATCGACGAAGGCCGCGGCGTCGGTCGTCGCCGCCGCAGTCGAGATCGTCTGGGCCGGCGCCTGCAGCACCATCGCATCGGCCGGAGCCGTGGTGGTCGAGGGCCCCATCGCCATGTTGGTCACCTGCGGCGCGGTCGCACAGGCGGCGAGCGCAAAGGCGGGGAGGACGAAAAGGACGCGGGTCAGCTGATGCATGCGGGTCTCTGCGATCTGTCACTATTCTCAAGCCGCACAATCGCGGCGGAGTTAAGTCAGCTCCGGGCCAATCCGCCGACCTTGGCGGCCGGCAACCTGAGCTCGCACAAGAGGCCGCCCAGAACCGAACGCTTCAATTGCAGGCTGCCCCCATAGACGTCAACCAGTTCCTTGACGATATCGAGCCCAAGCCCGCTCCCGGGCGTTTTCTCGTCGAGACGGACACCGCGGCGCAACACTTTCTTGGCCTCGTCCTCGGTCAGACCCGCGCCGTCGTCCTCGATGCGGATCAGCAACATCTGGGCCTGCGGGGTGCGCTCGCCCATCATGGTGACGGCGATCTGGCCCTTGCTCCACTTGCAGGCGTTGTCGAGCAGATTGCCTGCGATCTCCTCAAGATCGCCCTCGTCACCCCGGAACCAGGGCAGCGAGGCGTCCGGGCGCTTGAACGCAATGGTGACATTCTGGTTGAGCTTTTGCATCACCCGCACGAGCCGTAGCATCACCATCGTGGCGTCGGCCTTCTTGCCGACGACGGTGCTGCGCGCCGCGAGCCGGGCGCGATCGAGGTAGGTGGTCACCAATTGCGTCATCTTCTCGGATTCCGAGGTGACGACCTTGCTCAGCGGGCTGTCCTTGGCGGCGCTCGCCTCGTTGCGTAGCACCGCGAGCGGCGTCTTCAGCCCATGCGCCAGATTGCCCACCTGGTTGCGGGCCCGCTCGAGAATCTGGGTGTTGGAGCGCAGCAATTCGTTGATCTCTTCGGCGAGCGGGGCGATCTCGCGCGGATACGTACCGGTGATGCTATCGCTCTCGCCCTCGCGGACCCGCTCGATCGCCTGGCTCAGCCGGCCAATTGGCCGCAACGCCAGCCGTGCCACGATGCCGCTCATGATGGCGAGTGCGATGCCGACTGCGCTCAGCACGGTCAGTGTCTGGCCGCGGAAATTGCCAACCAGCGCCAGGCTTTCATCGAGGTTGCCAGTGACGGTGATCCGCAGCGGCCGGCCATTGCTGGTGGTCGCGCGCTCGATGGCGCGGACGCGATGCCCGGCCTCGTCGTTCAGGACGTCGGTGCGGTAATTGTCGCTATCGAAATCGCCGGCCAGCACCGTCTGCTGGCTGCCGACCGCCGAGCGCGACGTGGCAAGGATCTTGCCATCTTTATCGCGGATCACCCAATACCAGCCGGTCGAGGCGCGACTGAAGCGTGGGTCCTGCACGCCGACGTCAGCGAATGTCGGGTCAGTCGAATCGAGCGTCGCGCCCGACAGCGTATCGATGTCGAACTTCAGCTGGTCGGTAAGGTTGGTGTCGAGCGCCCGCGAATAGAGATCGGTCAGCAGGAACGCCGTTCCAACCAGCGCCAGGATCAACCACCCGGCCGACAGCCAGAAGAGCGCGAAGGTGATCGAGCCCTTCTTCATCGCCGTGCTATTCTTCTATGATCTGGTAACCCAGCCCACGCACCGTGTGGATCACTTCCTCGGGCAGCTTCTTGCGCAGCCGGCCGACGAACACCTCGATGGTGTTGGAGTCGCGATCGAAATCCTGGTCGTAGAGATGCTCGGTGAGCTCGGTGCGGCTCACGACCTTGCCCTTGTGGTGCATGAGGTAGCTCAGCAGCCGCAATTCGTGGCTGGTCAGCTTGATCGCCTGTCCATCGACGGTGACCTTGCCGGCCTTAACGTCGAGCCGGACCGGGCCGGCCGTAATCTCGTTGGACGAATGTCCGGCGGCGCGCCGGACCAGCGCCCGCAGGCGCGCCAGCAATTCTTCCATGTGGAAGGGTTTTGCGAGGTAATCGTCGGCGCCGGCATCGATGCCCTGCACCTTGTCGCTCCAGCGATCGCGGGCGGTCAGCAGCAGCACCGGCATGGCTTTGCCCGCCCGTCGCCACCCCTCGAGCACAGAAAGCCCGTCCATCTGCGGCAGGCCGATATCGAGCACCACCGCGTCATAGGGCTCGGTCTCACCCAGATAGTGCCCCTCCTCGCCATCGAAGGCGACGTCCACGGCA
>JBDTLB010000004.1:0-5120 GCA_039934955.1 Devosia sp. | reverse complement strand
AGAAGAAAACGATGACAGCGACGCCGAGCAGCAGCCAGCGCGCCTCGGCGAAATAGCGCCGGTAGATGTAGCTGAGCGGCGCCGCCATCTCGGGCCAGCTTGCCTCTTCCGTCGGGGCGTCGCCGGTGGCACCGCCCCCTGGGCGGAAGGCATTTTTTCCCGGGCGCGGCCGGGCGCCGGATGTTGCGGAGGGCATGGTCATGGAGGGCAGAACTTAAGAAGCCCGGCTCGTCTTCACAAGCCGGGCTCCGGACTTACCTTGGAGGAGGTCGGTAGTAACTATCTTGCGCTCTGGACCGGGCGATCCCGAGAGGGTTCGCTCGGCCAACCGCTGTTATTCCGCCATCGCGTGGGCGCGTTCGAGGGCGACTTCTTCCGCGCTCTTGGGCTTGGCGGCAACGGCCTTCTTGGGGCCGCGCAACAGCAGGATCAGCGGGATGGCGCTGAGACTGAGCAGCATCATTAGCCAGAAATCGTCGAGATAGCTCAGCATCGCGGCCTGCTGCGTCACGAGGCCGTTGACGATCGCTATGACCTGCGGCGCCCCGGTGAGCAGCGACGGCATCTGACTGGCGACAGCCTGCGACGTCGCCGTCAGCCGCTCGCCGACTTCGGCGTGATTGACCTGCATCATGGTGGCGAGCACCGCCGTCACCAACGAGATGCCGACGCCCTGCCCCATATTGCGCACCAGAGAGAACATCGCTGTGCCGTCAGCGCGGAATTTGGGCGCGATGGTGGCAAACGCCATGGTCGACAGCGGTACGAACAGGAAGCCCATGCCGAACCCCTGGATCATGCCAGTGGTAATCACCGGCCAAAAGTCCATCTGCAGGTTGAAGGAGGTCATCTGGTAGAGCGAGAGCGCCATCATGCCGATACCGAACAGCATCATGATGCGCGGATCGAGCTTGCCGGTGAGGCGGCCGACGATCATCATCGACATGAAGGTCGCGAACCCGCGCGGCGCCATGATGATCGACGAGAAGATCACCGGATAGCCCATCAGATTCTGCAGCAGCGGCGGCAGCAGCGCGAGACCCGAGAACAGCGTGATGCCCACGATGAACATGAACACCGAGCCGAGCGTGAAGTTGAGATCCTTGAAGATGCGCAGATCGATGAACGGGTTCTGGGCGGTCAGCGAATGGACGATGAACACCCACATGCCGCTGACCACGAGGCCGAGCTCGATCCACGTCTCAGGCGAATCGAACCAGAAATTCTCTGCGCCTCGATCAAGCAGCAGCTGCAGCGAGCCGACGCCGATGGCCAGCATGCCGAACCCGAAGAAGTCGAAGCGGCGGGTTTTGATGTCGGTTTCCGGCATATAGAGCAGCAGCATTGACACGGCCAGGATGCCGACAGGCAAATTGATCAGGAACACCCAGCGCCAGTCGAAGCTCTCGGTCAAATAGCCGCCGAGCGTTGGCCCGATGATCGGCGCCACCATGATGCCCATGCCGTAGATCGCCATGGCCTGGCCGATCCGCTCCTTGGGATTGATGTTGAGCAGCACGGTCTGCGCCAGCGGCGCGATAAAGGCGCCGCAGATGCCCTGCAGGACACGGAAGATCACCATCTCGGGCAGGCTCGTGGCGATACCGCAGAGCGCCGAGGCGATGGTGAAGCCGATGACCGAGAACAGGAACAGCCGCTTCTGCCCGATACGGTCGCTCATCCAGCCGGTGAGCGGCGTCGCAATGGCGGCGGCGACGATATAGGAGGTCAGCACCCAGACGATTTCGTTCTGCGAGGCGCCCAGCGACGCGGCCATATGCGGCAGCGCGACGTTGGCGATCGTGGTGTCGAGCACCTGCATGATCGTGCCCAGCATCAAGGCAAGGGTCAGCAGCCCCTTGTGCTTCACGACCACGGTCGGTGCTGAAAGTATCTGCGGTGCTTTGGCCACGGAACTGGCCTCCCAAAAACAACTGGCTCAGGCACGAAATGGCTTGGGGCGCAGCCCGAAGACCGCGCCCGATCGATCTATTTGCCGAGCATCTTGTCGAGTGTGCTGTGCCCAGTATCGACCGCGACGCTGGCGCTCATGCCGGTCTTGAGCAACGCGACCTTGTCGGTCGGGCACTCGATGCGGACGGGCAGACGCTGCACGACCTTGACCCAATTGCCGGTGGCGTTCTGGGCCGGGATCAGAGAAAACTCCGAGCCGGTCGCGGCGCCGATGCTCGCCACCTTGCAGCCGAGCTTGCCCGGGAACGCATCGACACCGACGCTGGCCGGCTGACCTGCCGACATGTCCGAGAGCTGCGTTTCCTTGAAGTTCGCTTCGATCCAGGTGCCACTGGTTTCGACCAGCGACGCGATGGGGGTGCCGGCGGCGACGAACTGGCCAACATTGAGGCTCGACACGTTTGCCACGATGCCATCCGACGGAGACACAACAATAGTCTTGCTGAGGTTGCGCTGCGCTGCTTCGACCGCGGCCAAGGCGGCGAGGACCGCCGGATGCTTGTCGGTAGTGATCGCCGGATCGCCGCCGAGCGCGGCCGTCGCCTGGGCGACCTGCTGGTTGGCGAGATCGACCGATGCCTGCGCCTGCTGCAGCGACAGCTTGGTGTCGTCGAGTGTCGAGTTCGAATTGACGCCCTGCTGCACTAGCGCATTCTGCCGGTCGAAGGCGGCCTGGCGGATGACCAGCGTGGCCTGCGCCGATTTGAGCTGTGCTCCGGCGGTGCCGTAAGCGACCTTGAGTTGCTCGACATTGACGCGCGCCGAGGCGAGCGCTGCATTCGATTGATCGAGCGCGATCTGATAGGGTTGCGGGTCGATGGTGAAGAGCACGGCGCCGGCCTTGACCGGCTGGTTCTCACCGACATTGACCGCGGTGATGCGGCCGGCGACGTCGGCACTGAGCGACACCTTGGCCTGCTGCACATAGGCGTTGTCGGTGTCTTCGTAGCGGCCACCGGTCAGATAGAACCAGCCTCCGGCGACAATTAGGACGAGCGGCACGGCAATCATCAGAACAAGCCGGCGGCTCCCCTTCTTCTTGGGAGCCGCAGCCGGGGCGGACTCGATCGGCGTTTCGGGCTGCGGCGCGCTCTTTTCGGCGCGTGGCATGCTGACCACCGTGGCTTCCCCAGCCTTGGATTCGGTAACGCGGGCGCTCATCTAGACGGCTTCCTTCTCTTCGGTCGTCATATTGCTGATATTATCTCTTACAGTACGCAATCCATCGGCAAGCTGCTCGCGCTCGGCGGCGCTCAATCCTAGAACCGCGTTTTCGTACAGCTCCCGCCCGACATTGCGAGCGCTGCTGACCAGTTCAGCACCATCGGCCGTCAGTCGCGCCAACTTCGCACGACTGTCGTTAGGATCGGTATAACGCTCGATCAAACCGCGCTTCTCGAGGCGGTCGAGAATTCCACTCAAAGTCATCGGATCGGTATCGATGCAGGACGCGAGGGAAACCTGCGAGATGCCCTCCTTGTTGTGGATTTCGGCCAGCGCCCGCCATTGCGGCAGCGTCACACCGTGGATCCGCGCCTCATCCTCAAAGCGGCGGCGAAACAGCCGCGCCACTTCATGGACCAGATACCCGATGGACTTCTCCTTTTCGAAGCCCGGTTGGTCTGAACCGATGGACATCGCATTTCCTACGTGTGCTTATGATAAGTGCGCATATGATATGTACACGTAGGAAGTCAATCTGCGCCGTAAGCCGACCAGATGCGTCGTTTTTGCATGGCTAACAAAGGGCTACTGAAGGCCCGGCGCGGGCCTGTTTCGGCGACTGCGCCTCAAACCGGTTGAGCCTGGCGGCTCGCTGATACCCTGAAGCGCGCCTAACTGCCCTTTACAGGATCGCGTCGCTTTCGCCCTCGACCAGTTCCATGGGCCACATCTTGTGCACGGCGCCATCCGGATAGAGGTGCGCATAGGCGGGCATTGACGCGAGCAGCGCCTGGGCGAGCGAGATTCCGAGGTCGCGCAGGGACACCCGAAAGCAGGTGAGCGTGGGCGACAGGAACTTCGACAGCGGCGATTCGCGGAAGCCGATCACCGCAAGGTCCCTCCCCGGCTGAAGACCCGCCTCGGCGAGGCGCCGGTAGAGGCCGATCGCCATCAATTCGTAGATGAGCAGCGCCGCGGTGGGCCGCTCCTTTATCACCAGCGCCTCGTTCCCGAGTTGGTAGCCGCCAGCCTCGGACGAGGCGACGCGGATGATCAGGCTCGGGTCGAAAGGAATCTCATGGCGCCGCAGCGCGGACCTGACGCCCTCGAGGAAGACGAAGCCCAGGTTGATGTCGTTATTAGGCAAACCGACCACGATGCGGCGATGGCCGCGGGCGACGAGTCGATCGATGGCGCGGTTCGCGACGCCCTCAAAGTCGAGGTCGATCCACGGATGGTCGCTGGCGGTCGCAGTCCGTCCCAGCGCGATGAACGGAATGTGTGCTTTGGACAGCAGTTCGACACGCGAATCCTCGCGATGCGTCGCCGAAATAATCAGCGCGTCGACGATCCGTCGCGCCACCATGCGGCGCAGATAGAGCGCGGGGTCTTCGTCGGTGGAGCAAGGCAGCACCACGAGGTCGAGATGGTGCCGGCCCAGCACATACTGCGCGCCGTCGAACACCCCAAGAAAGAAGTCGTCACTGTTGCCGCCCGGGTCTGCACCCGACTCGATCATGAAGCCGACCGCCCGCGTTGTCCCCTGGCGCAGGCTGCGGCCCGACTGGTTGGCGACGTAGCCCAGTTCCGCGGCGCCCTCGAGCACGCGCTGGCGCGTCTCTTCGCTCACATCCGGACGGTTGTTCAAGGCCCGCGAGACGGTGCCGATCGAGATATTCAGATGCTCGGCCAAACGCTTGATGCCGATCATGATGCCCCGCCCCCCTTTGCGGCGAGGTCTATAGCACGCCGCAAAGCACGGCCAGTTGACTCGTAAACGATTGCGGGCTTATCGTCGTAAACGTTTACGGGATGCTGCAAACAACACGTCGATCAGGCGGAGCAGCAGTCTCAAGGAGGATCGTCTCGTGGTATTTCGCGCCGTTCTCGCTGGCTGCGGGAGCATGGCCAAAGGCTGGCTCAATGCGCTCAAGGATGCGCCGGAGCTGCAGGGCCGTGTCCAGATCGTCGGGCTGGTCGAT
>JBDTLB010000003.1:0-2824 GCA_039934955.1 Devosia sp. | reverse complement strand
CACCGCGTCATAGTGGCCATGGTGGTAGGAGTAGCAGGCAACGAAATGGCTTGCCGAGATGTGATCGATCGTCTCGACCCGCTCGACCACCTGCACGGGGTACGGGAGCGTGGTCAGCCAGGGAACTCCTGCCTGCTGATCCTTGAGGTAGAACTTGGTCGATGGCGCATAACTTATGCGCGTTTCCGCGCCGAGATTGTTGCGCACGCCGACCAGCAAATGCGGCTTGCCCGCCGCCATCAGCGGAAGGCAACGGAGCTGCGCCGTATCGCGCGCCGTCCCGGACTGCCATACGAGACTGCTGGTGCCGTTGCCGAGCAGGTCGAGCACGGTCACGACCGCAGCGTCATCAGTCGCCGGGAAATGCGGAAGCTCGTTGATGGCGCTCCAACCGTTGCCCGATTGGTTGAACCAGCAACGTGCCGCGTCGGCACCGAGGTAGATCAAATCCGTCGGCCCTGACCCGTCAATATCAGCAAGCCGAACCCGCCGTGGCTCAAAGTCGGCGCCAAAATCGGGGGCCGCGTCCATTGTCACCTTGGCGCCGAAGCGGCCATGGCCGAGGTTGGGCCAATAGCAGACTTCGCCATTGCGGACGCGGGCGATATCGGTGAGGCCATCGCCCGAAAAATCGGCAAGAAAGATGCTCTGGTCGAGGTCGGCGAAGATGACGCGCGGACCAGCCTCTTCATCAATCGCGGGCGCGATTTGCTGCGACTCGGCATATCCATCAACGCCAAGTGCTGGGTGCCAGAACAGGACGTCATCGCTGGCAACCATCAGGTCCGGCCGGCCGTCGCCCGTGAGGTCGATCAGGCGCAGGTTGGGGTCATCCCAGTGAATGTTCGGCTGGCTGCCGAAGGCGCTGAAGCGCTCCCAGCCCCGGCGCCCGGTGCGATGGAAGAAACCCCCTTCGGGCGCCGCGGTGTCTACGAGTTCCACCACGCCGTCGCCATCGATGTCCACGAGACGCCAGCCGGGCGTCGCGGGACCAACATGACCCGGAATGGGCGCGACGGTTTCCTGCGTGCCAAGCTGTACCGGCCAACTCTCGTCGTCGCGCTGCGGAGCTATGGGCGAGAGATTGCGCTTGTAGAGCCAGCCGCCCGCACGCTCGGTCAGAAGGCCACTTAATCCGTCACCATCAAGATCGACCCAGATGCCGGCGCCATGTCCGGTAGCCGGCGGCAGGTTTTCTGCGCTCTCAGCGTCGATGGTTTCGATCTTCTCGCCGAGCACGGCGGGGCTGTAGTCGAACTCCAGCTTCGGCCGGGGCTTCGACAGATACCCGCCCTCGGGCAGTCGGCGATGATGCCAGGGCTCGACGGCACTCAGGAACGTCGCTGCTGGTGTTTCGGTGTAGTGAAGCTGTAGGGAATGGACGAGGCAATCATCGCCCACTCCCGGCTCATCGCGGAAGTGGTGGAACACCAGCACCCGGCGGCAGAGACGTTGGCAGCGCAGCTCGAAGCCGGCGCGGAAACTGGAGAAGGGATCTAGGCGGGGCGTCCAAGATCCGGTGTCGCCCGGTTTCGGAACTTTGGCGTCGTGCTCGCCGTAGTCGAGCACGACCTCAAAGTGGAACTCCACCGCCGTCCGCTCGGCGTCAGTCAGCGTCGCCGATCGCTTCCCGTCTGGCCCAAGAACCGGCCGGACATTGCCGTACCGGATCGATTTGAGGTGTCGATTGGCGGCTCGCGCCGCGCTGTTGCGGTTGCTCTCGTGTGGCGCAGTGACGTCGACGCCATCGTCGTTCTCCGCCCGGTAATCGTAGAAGACAACGCTGCCCTTGTCGTCGCGGCTCTCACGCGGGAGCCAGGCGAAAATCCGGGTGGTGTCGGCACCATCAGTGAGCCGCGATTCGGGCCCGGTGCCGTAGAGTGTCAGCACGTTGTCGGCAGACCATACGCGCCAATGCGTGTCGTCGGGCGCCTCCAGGCGCCGCCAGCGCTCGATGCGCTGGTGGCTGCCCTCGACGCGCGGCCGATAGCGTCGCACGGCGAAGCCGGTGACGCTGGTAAGATCGTCGAAGTCTGCGCCCGAGACCGCAATCGGCACCAGATCTTCGCCCGGCGTCAGTGCAAAGATGTCGTGCTCTGGATCGTCATCGTAGCGGGGCAGTCCCTTGTCTGTCCGCAACCGGACCGAGCCGAGGCCAAGAGTCCAGCCCACCCCGAAGACGCCGTTGGCGCCGCCGGAATCGTAACTGAGACTGAGCACCGGGCTGAATCCGCCCCGGCCTGCCGGCATCGCGATGGGTATGCTCAGCGATCCGGAGCCGGTCAGGGAATTGGCGGTAAAGGTCTCGCCACTGCCGGCGATGGCGCCGCCCCCTTTGGGCAAAGACGAAACTGGCGCCGCCACCATCGACAGCGTGCCAGCTGTCTTCGGGGCGTCGCGTGCCGTATCCGGACGGTTCCCAGCCGTCGAATCCATAGTTTCGCCTCGATCGGACCCACCGAACCACGATCGGCGGTGTCGTGCCGCAACTACAACGCTCTCGGCGTCGCACCAGTAGAAGGCTCGGAGGTCCGAGAACTTGGTCCACCGGATCTAGTATCATCCGAGCACACCCCAGCTTGGCACTTTGTTCTTTCGCAATCCAGCGATGCTGGGGGATTTATTTCAACTGTTCACTACCTTGCGCATATAGCTAGTCAGTCGTGAAGAAGCCAGGAACGCCACGGTTGGCGTGGGGTTTCCGGCGATTTGAAGTATTCGGTTTCGCAAGGTTCTTTGGCATTCGGTCGAAAAAGCTTGTGATTTTGTCGGCCGCATTGGTTTGGGATTCCCAGCTTTTGCGGAGTGTGATGCAGTGGTCGGG
>JBDTLB010000002.1:0-23395 GCA_039934955.1 Devosia sp. | reverse complement strand
CTCGGCAAGCCGATCGAAGATCGCATCAAGGACATCGACGGGCTGGTCAACTACACGACGACCTCGTCAACCGGCCATGCCTCGGTCCTGCTTGAGTTCGACGCCAACGCCGACAAGGACAAGTCGTTGTCCGACGTGCGCGCCAAGCTCGACGGCGTCACCGGCGAACTGCCCACCGACGCGACGACGCCAACAGTTACGTCGGTCTCGACTGCCAGCTTCCCCTCGATCTCGGTTGCCGTTTATGGCGACGTGCCCGAGCGGGCGATGGTGCAGAAGGCCAAGGATCTCAAAGAGGCGCTCGAGAAGCTGCCCGATGTGCAGTCGGCGGATCTCTCCGGCTCGCGCGACGAGATGCTCGCCGTCACCGTCAACATGGACGCGCTCGAAGGCTACAACCTGACGGCCGCCCAACTGTTCGATGCGCTCGCCAAGAACAACCTTGTGGTTCCGGGCGGTACGCTCGACACGGGCAATGGCTCCTTCAACGTCGAAGTCCCGGGTCTGATCACGACCGCGCAGGACGTCTATACCCTGCCGATCAAGACGGTCGGCGACACCGTCGTCACCTTCGGTGACGTGGCGCAGATCACCCGTACGTTCAAGGACGCGACCAGTTACGCTTACGTCAACGGCGCCCCGGCGATCACGCTGGCCGTCGTCAAGAAGCTCGGCACCAACGTTATCAACGTCGTCGACCAAGTGAAGGCGACGACTGCGGACGTGGTCAAGACCTGGCCGGCAGGTATCCAGCACTCGTTCCTGCTCGACCAGTCGGAATCGGCCAAGAGCCTGTTCAACTCACTGCAGGCTGCAGTGTTGACCGCTGTTGCGCTGGTGATGATCACCTGCGTGGCGACGCTTGGCCTCCGTCCGGCGATCATGATCGGTATGTCGATCCCGATCTCGTTCATGATTGCCTTCCTGGTCACCAGCATCCTCGGCATGACTCTGAACATGATGATCATGTTCGGCCTCGTGCTGGCGGTGGGTGTGCTCGTCGACGATCCAATCGTGGTCGTCGAATACGCCGAACGAAAGCTGCAGGAGGGCGTGCCACGGCGCGAAGCCTTCATCATGGCGGTCAAGAAGATGTTCGTCCCGGTCGTCTCGGCGACGGCGACAACGCTCTCGGCGTTCGTCGTGCTGCTGTTCTGGCCGGGCATCATCGGCAAGTTCATGAGCTATTTGCCCACGATCGTGATCGTGGTCATGTGCGCCTCGCTGCTCTCGGCGCTGGTGTTCATGCCGATCATTGGGGCGCTGATCGCTCGCACGCATATCGATCCCGTGGCGAAGGCCAAGGCCGACATCGTGATGTACCCCGACAAGTTCGACGTGAAGAAAGTCGGGGGCTTCACCGGCGTTTACGTCCGGCTGATGGCGAAGCTCATCCACTATCCGCTGATCACGCTGCCGATCGGTTTTGCGCTAATCGTCGCAACCTTCATGTTTGCGCACCCGTCGGGCTTTGTGGCGTTCCCGATCTCGGAGCCTGAGCAGGGTACCGTCAACGTTATCGCGCGCGGCAACTACTCGCCGATCGAAATCCGCAATCTGCTGCTCGAGGTCGACCAGAAGATCCTGGGCATCCAGGGCATCCAGGATTCCGTGATGGCCTTCGGCGGCGGCGGTGGCGGCTTCGGCGGCGGCAGTTCTCCGCCGGACACTATCGGCACTTTCCAGCTGCAATTGCTGCCATGGGCCGATCGCGTTCCCGCCGACCAGATCTTCGCCAATATCCGCAACGCAGTGAAGGATATCCCCGGCCTCGAGATACAGATCGCGGCTCAGGAAAACGGACCGCCGGCCGGCAAGGCAATCAATCTGCGGGTCGACAGCACCAACTACGCCAGCCTCGCGCCGGTTGTGGCCAAGCTGCGCAACTTTGTGCAGAACGATCTGGGTGACACCATTGACGTCGAGGACGGCCGCCCTGCCCCCGGCATCGACTGGCAGGTCACGATCGACCGCGTTGCCGCCGCCAAGTACGGTATCGGCGTGCGCGAGTTGAGCCCCTATGTCCAGCTCGTGACATCCGGCGTGAAGCTTGGTTCCTATCGGCCCGACGACTCGACGGACGAACTTGATATTCGTGTTCGCCTGCCGCAGCAGCAGCGTACTTTCGACGCGCTCGACTCGCTGCGGATCGTCACCGCACAGGGTCTTGTTCCGGTCAGCAACTTCATCAAGCGCACTCCGGTGCAGAAGGTGCCGACGCTGACCCGCCGTGACGGTCTCTACTCGATGAGCGTTGCAGCCAATCTGCTCCCTGGCGTCAACTCCGACGCCAAGATCAAGCTGGTCAAGGCCTGGGAGACTGAGCAAATCAAGGCCGGCACGATCCCCGCCGACACCCACATTGTCTATGGTGGCGCCGACGAGCAGAACGCCGAGACCGGTGCTTTCATCAGCAAGGCGTTCGTCGTCGCCCTGGCACTGATCGCACTGATCCTGCTGCTCGAGTACAATAGCTTCTGGCAGGTGTTCATCACTATCTCGACCATCGGCATGTCGCTGGCCGGCGTGATGCTGGGGCTCGCCATTACGGGTTCGCCGTTCTCCATGATCATGACGGGGCTGGGTATCGTCGCCCTCGCCGGCATCGTGGTGAAGAATGGCATCGTGCTGACCGACACCTACAACCACTACAACCGCGACGACGGTGTCGAACCGATCAAAGCCATGCTGATCACCATCAGCCAGCGTGTCCGGCCGGTGTTGCTGACCGCCACTGTGACGGCGCTCGGCGTCATCCCGATGGCACTCAACGTTGAGTTCGACTTCATCGGCCGTGAGATCACGGTCGGCGGGTTGGCGGGCACCTGGTTCGTTGCCCTCAGTACGGCGCTGGTTTCGGGATTGTTCGTCTCGACGGCGCTGACGCTGGTGATGGTCCCGGTGATGATCGTGGCACCGAAGGTGGCGGGCCATCAGGTCGGCCGCTTCTTCGTCGCCTTGTGGAACCTGCCTGGCCGCCTGCTCGGCCTAGTCTTCCGGCAGAGGACCAAAGCGGTCACGCCGGACGGCGAAGTCGTCGATGTTCCAGAGACAGCGAAGGCCCAGCCAGCGGAAGGTCCGGCCAACGACGAGGACGCCACTCGACACGCCGCAGAGTAATCCCCGCTCGCATGAATGCAAAGGCCCGCAGCGATGCGGGCCTTTTTGTTTTGCGGGTGGTCCCGCGACCGATCGGGTACCATCGCCTCACCCTTGTTATCCAGTTGCAGCAGGCAACCCTGTCGCCTATATTAGCCAATATAGCTAAGGAAGACGCCGATGGTCGAGATTTCCGCTACGGACGCTAAAAACAAGTTCGGTGAAGTCCTTGAGATGGTTCGCAAGGAGCCAGTCCGCATTCAGAAGAACGGCCGCGATGTAGCAGTCATTGTGTCTGCGGAGGAGTACGCCGCGCTCGTGTCAAACGGGCTCGCTCCCCGCGTCAACCCAGCAGTCGTCAAGCTGCACGCCGAAAGCGTCAGGCGTTGGGGCAAGGTCTATGAAGCACTGGCAAAATAGCCATGGCCGAACGCGCCTATCTTAGCCTCGACGATGCTCTGTGGATCCACAATGAACAGTTGGCGCTTTACGGCGGCGCCCCCGGCGTACGGGATGAAGGTCTCATCCTGTCCGCGTTGCTGCGTCCGCAGACCGGCTACTACGCAAACGTCGTCGAAGAAGCAGCCGCTTTGTGGGAAAGCCTGACGATGAATCACGGCTTTGTCGACGGCAACAAGCGCGTGGCCTTCGCCGGGACCATTCTCTTCTTGCAACTGAATGGTGTCGACCCGACCGGCACCGAGGAAGAATGGATCGCCTTTATCTATGAAAATCTCGAGGGCGGATCGTTTCGCAAGCCACTCATCGAGGATTGGCTCAATCGTCACACGGCCCCGCGCGAGGCATCGTGACCTTTCATCGAGCAGGTCGTCCCTACTCGGCGGCAGGCAATCCGCGACGCACATAACCCTCGGGATCGTTGGCGGCCTGTCGCGCACGCTCCTCGGCCTCGGTGGCCTCGCGCTGGCGAGCCCACATCTGGGCATACAGGCCATCGCGAAGCAGCAGCACTTGGTGCGTGCCACGCTCGGCGATCAACCCGTCGCGCAACACGATGATTTCATCAGCATTGATGACGGTGGACAGACGGTGCGCAATGACCAGCGTCGTACGGTTCTGACTCACCACATCGAGGGCTTCTTTGATGTCCTGCTCGGTCTTGGTGTCGAGCGCCGACGTCGCCTCGTCGAGGATCAGGATCGGCGGCCCCTTGAGGATCGTGCGAGCGATCGCCACGCGTTGTTTCTCACCGCCACTAAGCTTGAGCCCGCGCTCGCCCACGGACGTGTCGTAGCCTTTGGGCAGTGACGTGATGAACGCGCCGATCTGTGCGGCGTTGGCCGCCGCGTCGACCTCATCGCGCGAGGCGCCCGGTCGGCCGTACTCGATATTGTAGGCGATGGTGTCGTTGAACAGCACCGTATCCTGCGGCACCATGCCGATGGCGGCCCGCAGCGACGCTTGGGTGACATCGCGAATGTCTTGCCCATCGATGGTGATCCTGCCGGCCGTCACGTCGTAGAACCGATAGAGCAGCCGCGAGATGGTCGACTTGCCGGCGCCGGTCGGCCCAACGATGGCGGTGGTCTTGCCGGCTGGCACCTTGAAGCTGATGCCCTTGAGGATTTCGCGGTCCGGGTCGTAGTGGAAATGCACATCCTCGAAGCGGATCACCGGGCCGGTGATGTTGAGCGGCGGCGCGTCCGGCTTGTCGACGATCTCGGGATCCTGGCCGAGGAGCTTGAACATCTCCTCGATGTCGGTCAGCCCTTGGCGAATTTCGCGATAAACGAAGCCGATGAAGTTGAGCGGCCGATAGATCTGCATCAGGAACGTGTTGAGCAGCACGAAGTCGCCGATGGTCAGGTGGCCAGCCAGTACGCCCTGCACGGCGAGGATGCCGATGACGATGACGCCGGCGTAGAAAATCACGGCCTGGCCGAAATTAAGGAACCCCAGCGACGTCCAGATGCGGATCGCGGAGCGCTCGTACTTTTCCATCGAACGATCGAAGCGCTGAGCTTCCATCTTCTCATTGGCGAAGTATTTTACGGTCTCGAAGTTAAGCAGGCTGTCGACCGCCTTGGAGTTGGCGTCGGTGTCGCTCTCGTTCATGTCGCGGCGGATCGAGATGCGCCAGTTCGACGCCCGGATGGTGAACCACAGGTAGAGCCAGATCGTGATGACCAGCACGCCGAGGTAGGTAATCCCGAACATCACGATGAAGATCACCGAAGTGACGGCGAACTCCACCAGCGTTGGCGCGATGTTGAGCACCATGAACCGGACGATCGTCTCGATGCCCTTGGTGCCGCGCTCGATGATGCGACTTAGCCCGCCGGTGCGTCGCGCCAGATGGAAGCGTAAGCTCAGGCGGTGTAGGTGCTCGAAGGTCTGGAACGCCAGCTTGCGGACCGCATGCTGGCCAACGCCGGCGAACATGATATCGCGCAATTGCTGGAAGCCGGCGTCGATGATGTTGCCGATGCCATAAGCGGCGACCAGCACCACCGGCACGGCGATGCCCATCACCAGCGCTTCATTGCCTTGCGCCGCCTTGCCGAGGCCATCGATGATGCCTTTGTAGGCGAACGGGATGAGGGTGGTCGCGACTTTGCTCACCACCAGCGCGGCAATGGCGAGCACCACGCGTAGCTTCAGGTCCGGCCGCCCGGCCGGCCACATGTAGCCCCACAAATTCCTGGCGGTGGAGAGTAGCGAGCCCTCCGCGGTGAGGGTCGCGGGCTTCTTCGGCGTGTCTGTGGGTGCCATCAGGCCGGCTCGACTTCAGTCCGTCGCGGGACCACCGTGTCCGCGGTCAGCCCGGAGAACAGCCCCGAGAAGGCGCCATTCAGAGCTTCGAGGCGACTGGAGTTCAGCGAATAGCAGTTGCGCGTTCCCTTCGGGCTGCGCTGCACCAACCCGGCGTCGAGGAGCACCTTGATGTGCTGGCTAACGGTCGATTGCGCCAGCGGCAGGCAGTCGGTCACATCAGTGCAGCAGCACTCGTTCTGTGCCTTCTCGGCGAGGATACGCAGGATCGACAGGCGCACCGGGTGGCCCAGCGCGCGCATTACATCGGCGAATTCGTCGTCCAGCATCTTGTTCATCGCCAGTTACCGATAGAAGAACCCGTTCGCCCGCGCAAGCTTGATCAACGCACCTCAAGTGTCGCGAAAGACGAATTCTCCCCAATATTCGGTTTCGGCAGGACGATCACATTGGGGTAGCGGGCGTCATATTTGATTGGCGGCGCAACACGGCGTGACTTCGGCGACGTAACGTTTGTCTGGGGCGCTTTGCGAAGTGGTGCGGCCCGAGAAGCTGGCGGGAGCGGCGGTGGAAGGAGGACCAGTGGCATCGGTAGCGGCTGGAGTTCGGCGCGGAGCGCCGCGGAGGCCGCACGCCCACTGGTCGGCCCGATACTGCCGGTGATCAGCGTCGATCCGGTCGGTACCGGCAAGTGAACGGTCCCGGCCGGGTCGGCGATGGCCACCGCGTTGCCGTTGGCGCGAAGCGAACCGGCGTCCGGGCTCAACTGCGCCGCAACAGGATCGACGGGAGCAGGCGCAAGACCACCGGCGGCGATCCGCCCGGCCGGCGCGGCAAGCGCGACCTGAACCGCCTCCGTGGCGCGCGGTGGCGCACCGGCGGCGTCGAGCCTCCCAGAGACAGCACTCAACTGAGCTGCGCCCGACGGCGACACTTCGTATTCGCGGGCATTGGCCTCGATCCATCCGGAATCACGCGGCGCCTCGGCCACCGCGGGCGGCACAACCGGCAGTGTGCTCTCGGACGACAGTACCGGCACTTCGACGGTCGACTGATCCTTGGACAACAACCCGCTATCAACCACTTTGGTGCGCAGACAGGCGCCGAAACCGCCGCCCTGATGCGAGCAATCGAGGATCGCCGGCCCGGCCAGAATCCCGCCGACAACCACCAGCGTTGCGAACGCAACGCCGATCGTCAGCGAAACGGATGTGGCAGCACGCACCCTCGGCAACTCTCTTCCCCCTAGGGACAGGCTAGGCCGCCGACCCCCGGATTTTCAATAGTTTGTAGGTGATTGACTCATAAAGCGCCTCAAATGAGGCGTCGATGATGTTGGCGCTGACCCCGATCGTGGTCCAGCGTTCGCCCGTGCCGTCGCGGCTTTCGACCAGCACACGGGTGACCGCGCCCGTGCCGCCGTCAAGGATACGGACCTTGAAGTCGACCAGCTCCAGATCGGCGATTTCGGCCGAGAATTTGCCGAGATCCTTGCGCATCGCGAGATCGAGCGCGTTGACCGGGCCGTTGCCTTCCGCGACCGACATCAGCCGTTTGCCATCGATGATGATCTTCACCACCGCCTCGGTAACGTTGACCAGCCGGCCCTTGGCATCGTGCCGCCGCTCGACCGAGGCGCGATAGCTCTCGACTTCAAAGAACTCCGGCAGCGTGCCCAGAGCGTCGCGCGCGAGAACGACAAACGAGGCCTCGGCGCCGTCGTAGGAATAGCCCCTCGCCTCGCGCTCCTTGACGGTGCGCAACAGCTTCTCGAGCTGCGGATCGTCCTTTTCGAGCACGATGCCGTTGCGCCTGAGCGCCGTCAGCAGGTTCGACTTGCCGGCCTGCTGGCTGACCATGACGTTGCGTACATTGCCGACGCTCTCGGGCGGCACGTGCTCATAACTGGTCGGATCCTTAGCCAGCGCCGAGGCATGGATGCCGGCCTTGGTGGCGAAGGCGGCCGCGCCGACATAAGGCGCCTGCCGGTCCGACGCGCGGTTGAGGAGATCGTCGAAGGCACGGCTGATGCGGGTGACCGCGCCGAGCTGTTCGGGGGTGACGCCGATCTCCAGGGCATCGGCAAAGGCCGGCTTCAGCATCAGCGTCGGGATCAGCGTTACCAGATTGGCATTGCCGCAACGCTCGCCGAGCCCGTTAAGCGTCCCCTGGATCTGACGCACGCCGGCGCGCACAGCGGCGAGCGAATTGGCCACGGCCTGCCCGGTGTCGTCATGCGCGTGGATGCCGAGCTTGGCTTTGTCGACCGGCAGCTTACAGATGATCGCCTCGATCTCGGACGGCATGGTGCCGCCATTGGTATCGCAAAGCACCACCCATCGTGCGCCGGTGCCGAGCGCCGTCTCGACGAATTTCAGGGCATAGACAGGGTTACCCTTGTAGCCATCGAAGAAATGCTCGCAATCGATCAGCACTTCCTTGCCGGCAGCGACGCTCGCCTTGATGGTCTCGCTGAGATTCTTGAGGTTCTCCTCCGGCGTGATCCCGAGCGAAATCTCGACCTGGCGGTCCGAAGACTTGCCGACGAAACACACAGCGCTGGCGCTTGAGTTGAGGATCGCCTGCACGCCAGGATCGTTGGCCGCCGAGCGGCCGGACCGCTTGGTCATGCCAAACGCAGTGAAGGTCGCGTGTGTCGTCCGCTTCTGCGCAAAGAACGCGTCGTCGACGACGTTGGCGCCGGGATAGCCCCCCTCGATGTAGTCGACGCCGATCTCCTCGAGCAGCGCGGCAATACGAATCTTGTCCTCGAGCGAGAACTCGACTCCAGCCGTCTGCGCGCCGTCGCGCAGTGTCGTGTCGAAGAGATAGAGGCGGTCTTTGGTCATCACGCTATACTCGGTGGAAAGGATGCCAGGCTTCAGTATCGTGGTCCGGGTGCTGGTGGCTCGAAGCGCGGATCTTGGCCACCGCATCGGCGCCGTCGTTATCCTCGGTGGTACCGACTTCCTCGACCGCATCGAGATGCAGCAGCGAGGGATGCTTGCCCTCCATGCCCATCTGGTAAAGCAGCTCGATACGGTGCGGCTCGTCGAACGCACCGATCGAGATCGAAACGTGCGGCCCGCCGAGCGACCGATAATAGAGCGAGGTTCCGCAATTGGGGCAGAAGCCACGACCGGCGACATCCGAGCTGTTGAACTCGCTCGCCGCGCCGCGCGTCCAGGTCAGATGCTCATGCCGCACGCCGACCAGCGCCGCGAACAGATTGCCGGTCGCCTTTTGGCACATGCGGCAATAACAGACATGCGGATTGTCCCGCAGTTCCGCCGCATGGAAGCGGATGGCGCCGCACTGGCAACCGCCGGTAAAGCCATTGTCGTTCATTGTCCGCCTCCGGGGGTCCAGGTGTCGGTGTCCTGATCGGGATGCTGATAGGAGTGGAGGATGGCGAGAATGTCGCGTTCCTCGTCGGTCGCGCCCTGCGCGTCCTCTCGCAATTCGTCGACGTGGCCGATCACGGGATGCCGGTTGTCGCGCGCCAGCTCGGTCGTCGGCACAATGGCGTTGGGCCGGTCAAAAGAACCGATCGTGATCGACGGCGGTGTGTCGCCCCATTGATAGGTCAGCGGCGTACCGCATTGATTGCAGAAGCCGCGCTGCACCCGCATCGACGAGCGGAACAGCGTGGGCCGGCCGCGCGTCCAAACCACCGGCGCGCCGAACGATGTGAACGGCGCGGTTAGATTGCCCAGCGCCTTCTGGCACATGCGGCAATTGCAGATCGAGGCGTGGCGCAGTGGTCCCTCGACACGATAGCGCACGGCGCCGCACTGGCAGCCGCCGGTAAAGATTTCGGTCATCGCGTGCCTCCCGCAAAACGATCGGTGGCTTCGATCAGATGGTGCAGGATGCCCGGCTGGCTGAACGCATGCCCTGCCCCCTCAACCATATGGAACTCGGCCTCCGGCCAGGCCCGATGCAGATCCCATGCAGTCTGGGGTGGGCAGGCCGTATCATAGCGGCCCTGGACGATGACGCCGGGGATCGATTTGAGCTTACCCGCGTCGCGGATGAGTTGGCCCTCATCGATCCAGCCAGCGTGGACGAAATAGTGGTTCTCGATGCGCGCAAAGGCGAGCGCGTAGTCATCGCCGTAGAACGCATCCGACACCGATGGATCGGGCAACAATGTGATGGTCTCGCCTTCCCAGCGCGCCCATTCCCTCGCGGCGCGCAATTGCTCTGCGCGGTCCGATCCGGTCAGCCGCTTGCGATAGGCAGCCATCAGGTCATCGCGCTCCTCCGCCGAGATCGGAGCGACGAACTTCTCCCATTTGTCCGGGAACAGCAGCGAGGCGCCGTGTTGATAATACCATTCGAGCTCCCAGCGCCGCAGCGTGAAGATGCCGCGCAGCACCATTTCGGTTACTCGCTCCGGATGCGTCTCGGCATAGGCCAGCGCCAGCGTCGAACCCCACGAGCCGCCGAACACCAGCCAGCGCTCAACGCCCATCATCTCGCGCAGCTTCTCAATGTCGGCGACGAGGTCCCATGTCGTGTTGTGTTCGAGGCTCGCATTGGGCAACGACTTGCCGCAGCCGCGCTGGTCGAACAGCAGCACATCGTAGCGCGCCGGATCGAAGGCCCGCCGCTGGCTTGGTGACAGTCCGCCGCCCGGCCCGCCATGCAGGAACACCGCGGGCTTGGCGCCTTTGGTGCCGATGCGCTCCCAATAGATTTTGTGCCCATCGCCGACATCGAGCAGGCCCGACGCGAAGGGTTCGATCTCGGGATAAAAGGTGCGCAATTGGCTCATGCGGCAAATCCTCCGGCCGGCGGCCAGTGCTCGGTATCGTGATCGGGGTGCTGGTGGCTCACGATATCGACTTTGAACTCGTCCGCCTTTGGCTGGTCACCCAGCTGGCGCGTCGGCAGCGTCATCAGTTCGTCGAAGAAGCTCAACTTGTCGGCAGGGTTGGTCTGGATCGTTGGCGCCGCGACTTCTGGATTGTCGAGCGCCCCGATGGCGATCTCGATCGCCGACGCGCCGAAATCATAGGCGAGCGGCGTTCCACATTGGCCGCAGAAACCGCGCCGCACCTTGTTCGAGCTCTCGAACCAGGCCGGATCACCACGCGTCCAGACCACACCGAACGCCGTCACCAGCGGCCCAAAGAAGCCGCCGAAGGCCTTCTGGCACATGCGGCAATGGCAGATCGAGGCGCGTCCCAGCCGCTTGGCCGAGAACCGCACCGCGCCGCATTGGCAGCCGCCGGTGAGCGCCGGCTTGCCGGCCTCATCCGGCGGCATGGCAAACCGCCTCGATGTTGTGCCCATCGGCGTCGAGGATGAACGCGCCATAATAGTTCTCGTGATATTCTGGACGCGGCCCGGGCGCGCCATTGTCCTCGCCGCCCGCCGCGAGCGCTGCTGCGTGAAAGGCGTCGACGGTCTCACGATCGGGCGCGCGCAACGCCAGATGCACGTGGCCCGGATTGCCCTTGCTGATCCACAGGAATGGCCGATCCTCGCCGAACCCGGCAACATCTTCGAACTCCATCATCAGGGTCATATTGAGCGGCTTCAGCGCCGCGGCGTAGAACGCCTTGGCCTTGTCGTAGTCGGTGACGTTGATGCCGATATGATCGAGGGATGCAGTCATCGCTTGATCTCCCATTTGGTGACGCGCTCACCGGATTCGTTCTTGGAATCCATCAACTGTATGCCTTCGGCCAGCAACGCTGCGCGGATTTCGTCGGCGCGCTTGAAGTCTTTGGCTGCGAAAGCGGCGAGACGCTCCCCGATCATTTCCCGCGTAAAGCTATCCATCCGCTCAGACATAGCGCTGCCAACCGCTACCCCCAAAACCTCGAGCGCACCGGCTAGCGCCGCGGCCCCGCGCTGGCGCCTATTCTCAATCTCTTCGTTGGTTTCATGCCCCGACAACCCGCCTCGATTGGCCGCCGAATAGTAGTCACCGAGACGCCGGAAAAGAGCAGGTGTATTCAAGTCGTCGGCCAGTTCTAAAAGGAACTCGGCCGGGGCTGTCGGGACCAACTGACACGGCTCGGCCAGGACGCGTCCCCAACGGGTCCACAGCGCTAGCGCTTCCTCCAGCCGCCTCATTGTGAAATCGATCGGCTCGCGGTAATGCGTCATCAGCATCGCCAGCCGCAGCACTTCGCCTGGCCATTTGCGGTCGCCGAACTTCTCCGTCTCCAGCAGTTCGTTGATCGTGATGAAATTTCCCAGCGACTTCGACATCTTTTGTCCCTCCACCTGGAGGAAGCCGTTGTGCAGCCAATAGCGCGCCATCGTCGGCGTGCCGTGCGCGCACCGGCTCTGGGCGATCTCGTTCTCGTGGTGCGGGAAGATCAGATCGAGGCCGCCGGCGTGGATGTCGAACACCTGCCCGAGATAGCGCTCGCTCATCGCCGAGCATTCGATGTGCCAGCCCGGCCGCCCCCTGCCCCACGGCGAGTCCCAGCCGGGCTCCTGAGCGGACGACTGCTTCCACAGCACGAAGTCAGCCGGATGGCGCTTGTGCGCATCCACCTCGACGCGAGCGCCCGCAAGATTCTCGGCCAGATCGCGGCCTGAGAGTTTGCCGTAGTCGGGCATCGACGACACGTCGAACAGCACCTCGCCCACGTCCGGCGCCACATAGGCATGTGTGTTGTCGAGCAGCTGCCCGATCAGCTTCTTCATGCCCTCGATATTGTCGGTGGCGCGCGGCTGCTCCGTTGGCTGCAGGCAGCCCAGCGCAGTCGTGTCCTTCTGGTACTGTGCGGCGGTGGTCTCGGTGACCCGGCGAATCGCTTCGTTCAACGGCAGATCCGGAAAATCCCGCACTGCGCGCGCGTTGATCTTGTCGTCGACGTCGGTGATGTTGCGCACATAGGTAACGGCGCTCTCGCCATAGACATGGCGCAGCAGCCGGAACAACAGGTCGAAAACGATCGCCGGGCGCGCATTGCCGATATGGGCGAAGTCATAAACGGTCGGGCCGCACACATACATGCCGACATGCTCGCGATCCAAGGGGACGAAGTCCTCCTTGGTCCGGGTCAGCGTATTGTAGAGTTTGATCTTCAGGTCCGAAGTCATGTGCAGCCGAAAGCCTCAACGGGTGTGACGCGCTGGCAGCGGGCTCTTCGGAATTGGACTTAAGAGGGTGAAGGAAACCGCGCCGCCAACAGGTGTTAGCAGCAAATAATCGAGCAGATAATGCAGATCGCGGTTTTCATGGCGGGCAATCTGACGATGAACGCGCCTGAAAGCAAGGGGGCCGGGTCGATTAGATGAATCGCCCCGAAACGCCGGCCGTTCAGCCTAGAACACCCGGGCGTAGGCCAGATGGCAGTCGGAACACGGCGCCTTCAGCGCATTGATCGCCGCCTCATAGGCCTTCTTGTCGCCGGCCTTGGCGGCGGTGAGCATTGCTTGGGCATTGGCCTTCTCGGCCGCCATGCGGCTCGTGAAGTCTGCCCAGTTCTGCCAGATCTTCGGGGTCGCCCGGCTGTCCGGCGTGATCGAGTTGGGCCGGAACAGCGACGGGAAATTGGTGAAATTCTTGAGGATGGTGGTCGCGGCCTTCACGGCGGCGTCGCCGCTCAGGCTCTTGGCCCCACGCAGGATGGCGCCGTCTTCCTTCATGGCCGCCACCCGGGCAGTGACCAATTGCGCGTCAGACATCGTCGCCGCTGGCGCCAGCACGCTCAGCGACAGATAGGCGGCAAAGAGCGCCGCAAGCCCAAGCGTCCATTTGCGACCCACGCGATCCTCCTCAGCGGCCTCGATATGTCTCGTGGCATTCGCTGCAGACCTGGCCCATCGCCTGCAGCGAATCGGCATAGAGACCGGCATCGCCACTGGCGGCGGCCTCACGCATCTTGGTGGCGACCAACTTGCCCTCGTCGAAGATCGCGGTGAACTTGTCGAACTCGGTCCAGATGATCGGCAGCGCCTTGGATTTGTCGTTGGTGGCGCCGTCGGCGAACAAAGCGGGGAAATTGGTGAAATTCTGCAATACGGCTGTCGCAGTCTTCACAGCCTCTTCGCCGGTGAGATCGCGGGCGCCGCGCAGCAGCCCGCCATCGGCTTTCATTTCTGCCTGACGGGCCTCGACCTTCTGGTCGACAGTCATACTGGCAATGGCAGGGTCGACGACAATGGCCGGCAGATCGTCCGCCAGCACGGCGACCGTTCCGAGGGTCAGGATCGCGGCAAAGCCGAGCATGACGAATTTGGTAGGGGGCATCGGTGCACCTCCGGTGTCTCTGGGATCGCGACGCTCGCAGCTACATCAACGCCGTGCAAGGCCGCCTAATCCGGCAACGTCTTTAGAATCTTCACGTTGCAGTGACGGGCTCGCTTTAGGGTCGCGGTCGCAAACGGTCCGATTTTGGGCTAATTGCTGGTTTAACCGCAGTGCCTTGATAGGCTCCCTCTTGGATCTGATGTCCGTTGCGTCGAAATTGATTCTGCGTTTCGCGCTGCTCGCCGCAGCCTTGGCGATGTTTGCGCTCGACGCGGACGAGGCGTTTGCGCAGTCGCGCAATTGTCAGGCGCTGGCCAATACACTTTCGCAGATCGAGCGCAGCGGCAATTTCGACGGGCTCGGCAACACCAACAACCGCACGCGACAGGCGCAAGACGCTGTGCAGCAGGCCGAGAGCAGCTACGTGCGCGACGGCTGCAACGCCGCCGCAAAGCGCGGTGAAACGCTCAACAGCCAGTGCCGCGGCGAAGCCCGCAACGTGCTCTCAGCACGCGCCGCCCTCAAGAAGGCGCAGAGCCAGGCCGACACAGGCAATGCCGTTGCGCAGCAGCGCGAGGCCGTGCTGCAGGAAATGGCCCGCTTCAACTGCGGCGCGTCGCAGTCGAGCGCCAGCACTCAGCAACAACAGCGCCGTGGCAATCTGTTCGACCAGCTGTTCGGCGCCTTCGAGGACAATTTCGGCGACGGCACCTCGACGCGTGGCGACGAGTTCTCGGGCTCTGCCGGCTACGAGACGATCCGCACTGTGTGCGTGCGCAAGTCCGACGGCTATTACTGGCCGATCAGCTATTCGACGCTCGTCGACTACGCGCAGAACGACCTGCTCGAGTGCCAGGCGCAATGCCCCGACACCGATGTCGATCTCTACTACTACGACAATCCCGGGCAGGAGCCCGAGCAGATGATCAACCTCAGTGGCCAAGCCTACACCAGCTTGCCCACGGCGTTTGCCTATCGGACCTCGTACGACCCGGTGAACACCTGCAAGACCAAGGTCGATTACGGCAGCATCAATCTCGCCGTACTCGACGACGGGACCAGCCGGGCGATGATCAGCTTCGATGGCGTATTGTTCCCACTGCCGATGCGCGATCCGCGCCGCACGACCGAGGCGACCGTGCTCAGCGTCACGGCCAAGACCTTCGTCGACATTCCGCTGCCGCGGCCGCGGCCTGCGGCACCGGGCGAAGAACCAAAGCCGGTCGTGGTGAGGCAGGCGGCAAATGCTCCCGAACGCATCGTGCAGTTCGGCGACAAGCGCGTCAGGATAGTCGGGCCTGACACGCCTTACGCCCCAACAGCGGCAGCAGGGACTTAAGGTCCGGGCCATCCTCGCGTCCGGTCAAAGCCAGCCGCAGCGGGTGGAACAGCGCCCTGCCCTTGCGCCCGGACTTTTCCTTGAGCGCATTGGTCCAGCTTGACCATGTGGTCTCGTCCCAAGGTTCCTGCGGCAGCAGCTCCAGTGCATCAGTGAGGAATGGCTTGTCCTCGGCCGACGCGACGTGGCTGGCCTCACCCGCGAGGATCGCCGCCCATGGTTCGATGTCGGAGAATTTCTGCAGATTGGCGCGGAGGATGTTCCATGCCGCCCCGCCAACCGAAGCTGGCAGCCGCGGCCGCGCCTCGTCGTAGCTCATCGCATGCAGGATACGGGCATTGAGGCTTTCGAGCTCGGACGGATCGAAGCGCGCTGGGCCGTGCGAGATCATCGACAGGTCGAGTCTGTCGGCCAGCGCGCGAAGATCCGGATACGGCTCGACCGGCAGGCTGGTGCCGGTCAGCACCGCCACCAGCGCCACCGCATTAGCCTCAAAACCGTCAGCGCGCAGATCGCCCAGAGATAGCGAACCGAGACGTTTGCTCAGCCCTTCGCCCTCAGCGCCGGTCAGCAGATTGTGGTGGCCAAACGTCGGCACCTTGCCACCCAGCGCCTCGAAGATCTCGATCTGCGTGCCGGTGTTGCTGACATGGTCTTCGCCGCGGATCACATGAGTGATGCCGAGGTCGATGTCGTCGACGACCGAGCATAGTGTATAGAGATAGCTGCTATCGCCCCGGATCAGCACTGGGTCCGACATCGAGCCGGTGTTGACCGTCTGCGGTCCCTTGATCATGTCGTCGAACTGCACGGCGCGTCCATCGAGCTTGAACCGCCAGTGCGGCCTGCGGCCTTCTGCCTCGAACGCTTCCTTCTGCGCATCGGTCAAAGCCAACGCCACACGATCATAAACCGGCGGCTTGCCGAGCAGGCGAGCGCGGCCACGCTTGATCTCGAGTTCTTCCTCAGTTTCGTAGGACGGATAAAGCCGGCCGGCCGCGATCAACTTGTCTCTCGCAGCATCGTAGAGCGCCCTTCTGTCAGACTGCCGGACCTTCATGGCAGGCGTCACCCCGAGCCACGCCAGATCCTCCTCGATGCCGCGCGCGAACTCTTCGGTCGAGCGGGCCACATCGGTGTCGTCAAGCCGCAGCACATAGGTGCCGCCGGTCCTCAGCGCGAACAGCCAGTTGATCAGAGCCGGCCGCGCATTGCCCAGATGCAGCCGCCCGGTCGGCGACGGGGCATAGCGGACGATCGGTGCGCCGGTGCTCATTCGACACCATGCGGTGCAAGCGGATGTTCGCGCAGCGCCATCTCGCTCTCGTCGCGATAGCCGTTGGTGATCGGATATTTACGGCCGATGCCGAACGCCTTGGTGGTAAGCTTCACCCCCGGAGCAGCCTGCCTGCGCTTATATTCGGCGAGCAGCACCAGCCGCTCGATGCGCTTGACCAACGTGCGTTCAAACCGGCCCTGTCCCTTTTCGACGATCTCGGCGACCGACAATTCGTCCTCGATCATGCCGGTCAGCACTTCGTCCAGGATCGGATAGGGCGGCAGCGAGTCCTGGTCCCTCTGGTCCGGCCGCAGTTCCGCCGACGGCGCCTTGTCGATGATCGCCTGCGGGATCACATCGCCATGCGGGCAGAGCGTGCCATCGGGGATGTGCGAATTGCGCCAGTCAGCGAGCGCGTAGACCTCCATCTTGAAGAGGTCCTTGATCGGGTTGAAGCCACCGTTCATGTCGCCATAGATGGTGGCGTAGCCGACCGCCATTTCCGATTTATTGCCGGTGGTCAGGAGCATCGCGCCGGTCTTGTTGGATATCGCCATCAACACCAACCCGCGCATGCGCGACTGGATGTTCTCCTCGGTCAGACCGATCGGCGCATTGCCGAACACCGGCTGCAGCTCGCTCAGCGCTTCGTCCACTGGCTTGCCGATCGACACGATGTCGTAACGCACGCCGAGCCGCGCTGCGCAGTCCTTGGCGTCGGTCAGGCTGTCCTCCGAGGTGTAGCGGTAGGGCAGCATGATGGTGTGGACGTTCTCCGGTCCGAGCGCGTCGGCAGCGATCGCCGCCACTATGGCGCTATCGATGCCGCCCGAGAGGCCCAGCACCACCTTGGTAAAGCCATTCTTGCGCACGTAGTCGCGCAGCCCGCGCAGCATTGCCTGCCAGGGCGCTTCCTCGGTCGAGGCGAGCGGGGTCACCTGGCCCTTGGCGCACTGCCAGCCTTTGTTGGTGCGTTCCCAATCGGAAACGATGAAGTCGCTCTCAAAGCTCTTGGCCTGGAACACCAGTCTATTGCCGGGCTCCATGCCGAACGAGGCGCCGTCAAACACCAGCTCGTCCTGGCCGCCGACCTGGTTGAGATAGAGCAGCGGCACCTTGTCCTCGGTGGTGCGCAAGCGAACGAGGTCCTTGCGGGTGTGCTGCTTGTTCTTCCAATAGGGAGAGCCGTTCGGGCAGAGCAGCAGCTCGGCCCCCTGCCCGACCAGATACTCACACACCGGCCGATGCCAGATGTCCTCGCAGATCGGCACCCCGATGGTGACGTCCTTGATCGTCAGCGGCTCGGGCAGCGGGCCGCGCCGGAAATAGCGCTTTTCGTAAAACACGTCGTCATTGGGCAACTCGCGCTTGTAGCGCCGCGCCGAAACCTTGCCATCCTCGGCGAGTACCACGGCATTGTAGAGATGGTGCCCCTCGCGCCAAATCGTCGGCAGCAGCAACGACACCCCAGTGCCTTTGGTGGCGCGCACCAATTCGCCGGCGGCCGCCAGCGCGTCCTCGACGAAGCGCGGCTTGAAGAACAGATCCTCGGGGAAATAACCGGTGAGGAACAGTTCTGACAGAAGCAGAATATCGGCCTTGGCCGCCACCGCGCTGTCGAGCGCACCTTGGGCAAGCGCGAGATTGCCCTGCAGATCCCCGACCATGGGGTTGAGTTGGGCAAGCGCGATGCGAAGGCGGTCGGCCACGAGACATCCGGGGTTCGAGAACGGCCGAACGATTAGCCGCTCACCCTAGATAGGGCAAGCGGCTGGGGATTTCAGCGGTTACGAGGGTCAGCGACGGGCCGACGCCGCCATTACTCGTGAACCCGACGCCGGACTGGCGGCAAGGCTGCGCTGTGTCAGCTCGCCGAACAGCAGGCCGATGCCGGCCCACAGGATCAGTTGCATCGCCAGCGCCGAGGTTCGGAACGACCACAATAGCGTCGCCGGGAACGCATCGGGCACCTCGTTGATCACCGGCATCAGCGCGCCGACGATGATCACCAGCAGCAGGTATATCGCCCCCCCGGCAATCGCTGCATTCCAGACGCCGAGCCGTTTTACGAGGCTCCGGCCCAGATTGAGCGATGCCACCATCGCGATGACCGAGATCACCACCATGCCGAAATAGAGGCCGGTGCGGGTGCCGATGGTATCCGGGTTGCCGATCGAGGGCGGGTTGGCCGGATATTTGAGGAACGGCACCAGATAGACGGACACGAAGCTCGCGCCCGCCAGCAGCGCGGCGGTAGCGCGAGCACCGAGTTTGCCGACTCGGCCCCATGCATAGGCGTAAAGCAGCGAAAACAGCCCGCCGATCGCCGTGCCGAACACCATCACACCGACAAACAGCCCCCAGCCCGACTGGACGTCGCGGCTGACGATCTCCTCGCCATGCTCATGCGCCTCACCGGCGAGATGGGCGAGCTGCTCCTCAAAGCCGATCGCGCCGGCGACGCTGGGCTCGCCGAACAGCCGCGCATAGAGGAAAACAATCAAGCCGGCGGCGATCCCGCAGATCATTCCGCGGATCAGAAAATTTCTTGCCATGATCTATCCCTCAGTGGCAGGGGAAGCCGAGCAGATGCCGGGCGTCATGGGTGAATTCATGAACCCAGGTGCCGGAAATGAGGGACGTCGCCCCCTGCTCGGCGCCGACGAAATAGATCGCGATGAGCGCGATCAGGCCGGCAAAAGCCAGCCAGGGCCAAAGCTCACGAAGTGGGATCGGTTGGGTCAGCGCCTCTGGCGCCAGAGCGATATCGGACATCTTGTCTCCTTGGGATTTCGCGTCCCGTTGAGGTTGCTGCGATGCCGTGGCCGGGTCTGACTTCCAATACGCCTTGCGGGCGTTCATCGGTTACAGTGGCGCGACCGCGCGGGAGTTCCACCCGCTTCCGAGTCCACGAATTGCAATCACAAGATTACGGGCGAACCACCGTCGGAAGCAAGAGCCCGCGGCTCTATTGCCTTCTCCCCTTGAGGGAGAAGGCGCCCGAAGGGCGGATGAGGGGTTGGCCCCACGGCCGTGCAGGCCGAGAGAACCCCCTCATCCGGCGTTAACGCGCCACCTTCTCCCTCAAGCGGAGAAGGGGACCAGGTGCAGCCTACATCCCAACGCTGACGGCCTGCCGGGCCGGCCGCTGCACGCGGATTTCCTCGGCGACCAGAAAAGCCAGCTCCAGGGACTGGCTCGCGTTGAGCCTGGGGTCGCAATAGGTGTGGTAGCGGTCTTTGAGCGAGGCCTCGGTCACCGCGGCAACGCCGCCGCCAACGCATTCGGTCACGTCGTCGCCAGTCATCTCGATGTGGATGCCCCCGGCATACGTGCCCATCTGCCGGTGGATCTGAAAGAACGCGTGGACCTCGCTCAGCACCCGGTCGAATGGCCGCGTCTTGTAGCCGTTGGCGGCCTTGACGGTGTTGCCGTGCATCGGGTCCGAGCACCACACCACTGTGCGCCCGGCCCGCTTCACCGTCTCGATGACGCGCGGCAGATGCTCTTTCACCTTGTCCGAGCCGAAGCGGCAGATCAGCGTGACGCGCCCGGCCTCGTCATTGGGGTTCAGCCGGTCGAGCAGTTTCAGCAAATCGTCGCTCGCCAACGATGGCCCGCATTTGATGCCGATCGGATTCTTGATGCCGGCGAAATATTCGACATGCGCCGCGTCGGGCTGCCGCGTCCGGTCGCCGATCCACAGCATGTGGCCGCTCGTCGCATAATAGTCGCCGGTGATCGAGTCACGACGGGTCAGCGCTTCCTCGTAGCCGAGCAGCAGCGCTTCGTGGCTCGTATAGAACTTGGTCTCGCGCAACGATGGTGTGTTGTCTGGCGTAATACCCAAAGCGTTCATGAAACCAATGGCGTCATCGATCTTCCTGGCAACTTCCTCGAAGCGCTGATTGGTGTTGGAGTCCTTCATGAACCCCATCGTCCATTCGTGAACGCGCGCCAGATTGGCGTAGCCGCCCGAGGCAAAGGCGCGCAGCAGATTGAGGGTCGCCGCCGACTGCCGGTAGGCAAGCAGTAGGCGTTCCGGATCGGCGTTGCGTGCTTCTGGCGTGAAGGCGATGTCGTTGATGATGTCGCCGCGATAGGACGGCAGCGTCACGCCGTCGATGGTCTCGGTATCGGACGAGCGCGGCTTGGCAAACTGGCCGGCGATGCGGCCGACTTTGAGCACCGGCTTGCCGGCGCCATGCGTCAAGACGATCGCCATCTGCAAGAAGACGCGGAAGAAGTCCCGGATGTGGTCGGCACCGTGCTCGGCAAAACTCTCGGCGCAATCGCCGCCCTGCAGCAGGAACGTTTCTCCCCGTGCCACCTCGGCCAGTTGCGATGTGAGCTCGCGCGCCTCACCGGCGAACACCAGCGGCGGGAAGCTCGCAAGCTGCTTTTCCGCCGCGTTGAGCCTGCCCAGATCGGAATAGGCCGGCACCTGCGAGATAGGCTTTTGCCGCCAGCTTTGGGGGCTCCAGGTGCTGTTCGTCATGCTCGCCTCGTCCTCAGGAGGCGCGGTCTAGCGCGGGCCGGGCTGCCCGGCAAGCTACACCTTGGCGCCGTTCCGGTACCGGTAACTGGGTGCCTTGAACGTTACCAGTTCCTCGCCGGCGGTCGGGTGCATCGCCATGGCGCGGTCGAAATCGGCCTTCGTGGCGCCCATTCCCATCGGGATCGCGGCCATCTGCACCATTTCGGCAGCACTCGGCCCGACGATATGGACGCCCAGCACCGTGCCGCCATCTGCGCCGGTGATGAGCTTCAGCAGCATGCGTTGGGTGCTGTCGGAGAGTGTGTTGATCATCGGCCGGAAGCGGGCGATGTAGACGTCGATGTCACCATGCGTCGCGGCCTCCATCTCGGTCAGCCCAATAGTGGCGATTTCCGGCTCGGCGAATACCGCGGTGCCAATCTGGCTGTGGTCGACGGCAAGTCTATTGTCGTTGAACAGCGTCTCGGCGACGTACCAGCCTTCGCGGATCGCCACCGGGGTCAGCGCCGAGCGGCCGGTCACATCGCCCACCGCATAGATCGACGGCGCGGTTGTCTGCGAATAGGCGTCAACCTTGATGGCGCCGGTCGAATGGAGTTCGACGCCGGCTTGCATCAGCCCGAGACCCTTGGTGTTGGCGGTGCGACCGGTGGCGAACATCACGGCGCCATAGGGCGCGTCAACTTCATCGGAGAAATGCACGAGGATGTCGTCGCCACGCTTCTCCAATGACCGGATCGTCGTTTCGTAGATCCGCTTGATGCCGCGCAGCTCGAGCCCGGCATCAAGCACCACGCGCAGATCCTCATCGAAGCCGCGCAGCAGCATATCGCCGCGATGGACGATGGTGACGTCGACGCCAAGCCCGGCGAAGATCGTCGCGAACTCCACCGCCACGTACCCGCCGCCCTCGATCAGGATCGACTGCGGCAGCGCCTCAAGATGGAATGCCTCGTTCGACGTGATCGCCAATTCCTTGCCGGGAATGTCGGGAATGTGAGTGTGCCCGCCGGTCGCGACGAGGATGTATCTGGCGGTGAGTTCGCGCTCGCCCTTGACCAGCCGGACGCTGTTGGGGCCGGCCAGCACCGCGCGGTCGCGGATGATCTCGACCTTGGCGCCCTCAAGCCCTCTGACGTAAGAGGCTTCGAGCCGGTCGATCTCCTTGTCCTTGTTGCGGACCAGCGTTGGCCAGTCGAACTCAGCGCTGACGGTCCAGCCGAAGCTGCCAGCGATCTCGAACATGTCGGAGAAGCGCGAGGCATAGACGAACAGTTTCTTGGGCACACAGCCGCGGATCACGCAGGTGCCGCCGATCCGATCCTGTTCGATGATGGCGACGCGTGCGCCGTAATTGCCCGCCACCCTTGAGGCGCGGACGCCACCAGAGCCGGCGCCGATGACGATCAGATCATAGTCTGTGCTCATCGGCTGGCGGTCGCACAAAAAAAGACCCCGCACAAGGCGGGGTCCATAAACTCGGCGTGTGCCTGCCGTGTGGCTGCGTCAGAGCTTATAGCCCTGGGCCTTGAGCTCGGCGCGCACCTTGCTGACGAACTCGGTGCCGAAATTGTAGGCGAACACCTGCATGACCTTACCGACATCACGATTGATGTTGAAGGCGCTCTCCGCGAGCTTCTGTCCGGCCGGTGTCGAATAGAACGTCACATACTGCGTCAGTTCGTCCTGGGTGAAGGTCGTCGCGTAGATGCGGGCGATCTGGTTGAACAGCTCGTCGTCCTTGTCCTTATAGGTCTCGAGCATCTTGCCGATCGTATCGTCGATCTTGTCGGTGATGTCGGGTGCCTGCTGCGACAGCAGTTTACTGGTCTGCGCCGCGGTTTGCGCCAGAATCGCCTGGTAGATCTGCGCCTTGTTGGTCAGGTCCACATATTTGCGGGCGATCGCCAGCAGATCGGGCGAGATTTCCTGCGATAGGGCCGGCGCTACGGCGCTGAACGCCAGCGAGACGGCCAGCGTGGCCGCGGCAGCCCATTTGGTCAGGCGCGACAGGTTCATGTTCGTCATGGTCTCCAAAACCCCCGTTTGGTGACGTGGTCCGTCACGCGTCTATTGTCTCTACGCCATCCGGTCCAGCGACGTAGGCCCTGCGGCACAGCTTCAGAAAAAGCCCATGTTCAACCACGCCCGGCACATCGTGCAGGTCGGACGACAGCGCTTCTGGATTGAAAATGCGGCCAAAAAAAGCATCGAGGATGAGGT
>JBDTLB010000001.1:0-47698 GCA_039934955.1 Devosia sp. | reverse complement strand
GGACCGGGCGCACCAAAGCGGTTGGACGAACGATCCTTCTCGGGATTGGTCGGGCAGAGCGCAGGAACGAGGCGAGCTTCATGCCCGCCCGGCTTGACCAAAAATCCCGCCGCGGAGAGTCGTCGGGTGTCTCATAAACACCCACTCATCTCGGAGGCGCCCGGCGCTCTCCGTCCGTGGCCCCCCAGCGGTTGGCCGAGCGAGCCTACTTCAGGCTCGGTCGGACAGAGCGCGAAAGATGGGAGCCGCGGCGAACAAAACCCTCAGCGCCCCGGCGCGTGAGGCCTTTCCGCTCGCCCAGGGAGTCCTGTTGCCCCAAACCCGCCAAACTTGTAGATCGGAGCATCAACGCCCATGTGAGCCCCACCCCCTCGAAACCGGACACCAACCATGCCCGACCTCAAATTGCTGGCGCTCGACAGCGAAGACCTCGAAGTGATTTCCGCCACCACCCAGGATGCCGTGGTGCGCGTCGGTGATATGGGGTTTGCCAAGGCCGACCGTCGGTTCGCTCTGCTGATGAACCGTTTCGCCTGGGAAGAAGACGGTAAGACCCGCCAGCGCAAGCGCGCCGCGCTGCATTTCGAGCGCGTCAACGACGTCAAGGTCACCGGCATCGACACCAACTCGGTCGACGGCGTGCTTGAGCTTCTGGCCATCCGCTACACCATCACCGACGATCCGTCGGGCAATGTCGATCTCGATTTCGCCGGCGGCGGCACGGTCCGCCTCAGCGTCGAAGTGCTCGAAGCGCGGCTGCAGGATCTTGGCGCCGCCTGGGCCGCCAAAGCCACCCCGGAGCACCCTGCCTGATGCCGTTCCGCCTCGACTCGCGCAAGGCGTGCTTCGCCGAGGAATTCGAGACGCTCCTCGGCAGCAAGCGTGAGGCGTCCGAGGAAGTCTCGGTCGCTGTCGCCACCATCCTCAACGACGTGAAGCTGCGCGGCGACGAGGCAGTCCTCTCCTATACCGATCGCTTCGATCGCCTGCCTCTGACGTCCGCAACACTTGCCTTCACCACCGACGAAATCGACGCCGCCGAGGCCGGCATCAGCGCGGAAATTCGCGCCGCGCTGCAGTTCGCGCACGATCGCATCAGGGCGCACCACGAAAAGCAAAGGCCGCTCGACCACATCTATCAGGACCCGCTCGGCGTCACGCTCGGCACCGTGTGGACACCGGTCGACGCCGTCGGCATCTATGTTCCCGGGGGCACGGCGTCCTATCCGTCGAGCGTGCTGATGAACACCGTTCCAGCCAAGGTCGCGGGAGTCAGCCGCATCGCCATGGCGGTCCCGACACCCGATGGCGCGACCAACCCTGCGGTGCTTGCTGCCGCCAAGATCGCCGGTGTCTCCGAAATTTACCGCATCGGCGGCGCCCAGGCAATCGGCGCGCTGGCTTACGGCACCGAGACCATCCGGCCGGTGAGCAAGATCGTCGGCCCGGGCAATGCTTATGTGGCGGCGGCCAAGCGCCAGGTCTTCGGCACTGTCGGCATCGACATGATTGCCGGTCCGTCCGAGGTGTTGATCATCGCCGACAAATCCGCCAATCCCGCATGGGTCGCTGCCGATCTCCTCGCGCAGGCCGAGCATGGCGGCGGAGCACAGTCGATCCTCGTCACCACCGACGAAAGCCTCGCCGACGCCGTCGCTATCGAGGTTGACCGGCAGATGGCGCTGCTGCCGCGTGCCGACATCACCCGCGACGGCTGGACCGAATTCGGCGCCATCATTCTCGTGCAATCGATGGCTGAAGCGGTGGAGCTTGCCAACCGCATCGCCTCCGAACACGTCGAGCTGATGCTCGACGATCCGCTGTCGATCCAACCGAAAATCCGCAATGCCGGTGCGATCTTTCTCGGCCACCACACGCCCGAGGCGATCGGCGACTATGTCGGCGGATCGAACCACGTTCTACCGACCGCTCGCTCGGCCCGCTATGCCTCGGGACTCGGCGTGCTCGATTTCATGAAACGCACCTCGATCCTCGGCTGCGACCCAGGCTCGCTTGCGGAACTCAGCTCCGCCGCCGTCACGCTCGCCGAGACGGAGGGGCTCGCCGCGCATGGCCGTTCCATCTCGATCCGGCTCAATCGCTAAATGGCGCTCACGCCGCACGTCTTCGATGAGAAGACCGACCGGATTGTCGCCGTAACGCTCGATCCCAACACCATCACCTCGATCGATCCAGACGAGGTGCATGAGTGGCGGATTGCCATCTACGATCTGGTCGAGACCAACAAATTCCATCCGGCCCGCGTCAAATCCAAAGGCCCGTATGCGCTGCACGTCTCGATCATCGCCAACTACATCGTGCTCGACGTGCGCAACCCCGACACCTACGAGCCGATTGCCGCGCATTATCTGTCGCTGACCCCGTTCCGCCGGCTGATCCGCGACTATTTCCGCATCCGCGAATCCTATTACGACGCCATCAAGACCGCCGCCACCTACCAGATCGAAACTGTGGACATGGCCCGCCGCGGCCTCCACAACGACGCTGGCGAACTGCTGCGCACCCGCCTCGACAACAAACTCGAGATGGACCTCAACACCGCGCGCCGCCTGTTCACTCTGATCTGCGCCGTGCAGCCCTATGCCAGCCGTATCGACGAGCGCGAGAGTAATCTCCCGAGCGTGCTGTTTGTCTGCTCGATGAATTCGGTACGCTCACCCATCGCCGCGGCGCTCGCCCGAAAATTCTTCCCCGGCCGGCTGATCGCCCGCTCCGCCGGCGTCCGCTCCGGCAAGGCCGACGGCTTCGTCCACGAGGTGATGGAGGAGATCGGCGTCGATATGTCGGTCCACACCCCGCACACCATGGATGAGCTGGTCGCCAATCACTTCGATCTGGTGGTGACCCTCAGCGCCGATGCACCCGCCGCCGTCGAAAAGCGCGGCCTTGAAATGGGCGCCATCGAGCATTGGCCGATGCCCGATCCCACCGAGATGGAGGGCAATCGCGAATCCGTGCTCAGTGCTTACCGCACCCTGCGCGATACCCTGCAGAAACGCGTGCGCGAACGGCTGGGCACACTTATTGCCGGTGGTTCACAAGCCGCCGCCGTTCCGTTAGAGCGTTAGCCATGGCGACACGTCCCGAACTTATCCTGGCCTCTGCGTCCCCGCGGCGCCTCGCGCTGCTCAACCAGATCGGCATCGAGCCCGAGCATCTGGTGCCGGCCCATATCGACGAGACGCCGGAGCGCAACGAACTGCCGCGCAAGCTCGCGCAACGCCTCGCCGACCAGAAGGCGATCGCCGCGCAGCACAAGGCCAAGGCCTCCGGCATCGCCGACAACGCGCTGGTGCTCGCTGCCGACACCGTCGTTGCCGTCGGCCGCCGCATCCTGCCGAAGGCTGAGACCATGGAGGAGGCCAATTTCTGCCTTCGCTTGTTGTCGGGCCGCAATCATCGTGTCTTCACCGCAATCTCCATGCTTACGCCCGGTGGTGCCACCCGTCGCCGGCTGGTCGAGACGCGGCTGCGGTTCAAACGGCTCAGTAACCGCGAAATCGAATCCTATCTGGCTAGCGCCGAGTGGCGCGACAAGGCTGGCGGCTACGCCATCCAGGGCATCGCCGGCGCGTTTGTAGTGAAGCTCGTCGGCTCCTACTCGGCCGTCGTCGGCCTGCCGCTCAGCGAAACTGTCGGCCTGCTCTCAGCCGAAGGCTATCCGGTGCATTTCAACTGGCTCAACCAGTCGACGCTGACGTCGGTCTAGAGCGCTAAGAATGGCAGAAATCATTCGTCTCAAACCAGCCCGGAAATGCCCAATCTGCGGCAAGCCCTCGACGCAGGCAAACTACCCGTTCTGCTCGCCGCGCTGCCAGGATATCGATCTCAACCGCTGGCTGTCCGACGCCTATCGCATCCCCACCGCGGAAGGGCCGGAGCCGCTGCCCGACAAATCCGAGGGTGACCAGGAATAGACCATAAGCTGGCCGCGTTGGTGGCCCGGTCGTGGATCGCCCCGGCATTGTCGATCAGGATGTCGAGCCCGCCGAGCAACTCTGCGGCTCAGTTCCCGCAGCGCCATCGCGGGCGATGAGCCCGTGATCAGCGCCAGCTTCCTTATGACATCGTCCGGCATCGAAAATCCTTAATTTCGCTCCGAAAACTCCCGCTTTAGGGCCATATGCGCAAGCCGGATTCGGAGGCTTGCGCGCCCGTCTCCCAGCCCCTATAAACCGCGGACTTTCGGCGACCGCACCACGGCCGCCCGCTGCCCGGGTAGCTCAGTTGGTAGAGCAGCGGATTGAAAATCCGCGTGTCACTGGTTCAATTCCGGTCCCGGGCACCACTTTTTTCAATAGTGAAATCAATATCTTAAAAGCCTAGAGCGCCGCTCTTTTTTGGTCGCATCTGTGCCATCCATGTGCCGTCCAGAACCGTTGATTTCCGGGCAGTTCCCGTTGCGCCCGGCAGCGACACGGCAAATGATTTGGCACATGAGAACGAAGATCGATGAGCGTCGTGAGCGAGAGCAATACGACCGTGACCATGCTTGGCAACCGATGGCAGAGGCCAATTCGGATGGCACCGTGTGTGAGCTGCTTTTCAGCGACCTCGAGACGCCGCGAACCATCCCTTTTTTCTCGGTGAAGACGGCAGTTGGTACCGAGTGGATCAGCCGGAGAAGGTCGGCGGGTATATGGAGCGGAAGCCCATGAATTGGCGTCCAACAAACCGCAAGCTAACCCCGGGGCGTCGCGCCGAGATTATCAAGGCCGGAAATCGGTCGTACTTGCCACCGCACCTCGATAACTAGAATAGATCAGAACCCCCTCCCGGGGGTGAGCGCTTCGTCGCATGACATGCATCAGTTTTCGCACCTGAAGCCCTGAAGCGAACGACGGAGAATTCAGCTCTCCCATGGACCCATCGAACGAAGGAGACTGCGTTCTCTCTTCACCAGCCCCGACCGTAGTAAGTCCCATAGCTCGCGCTTCTTCCAGGCGTGCAACTCGTCGGCGAGGACGAACACCTGGGTCCGGCCGTGCTGCGTCCCGGCGTCGGCGCTGATGCTTTCAAAGAAACTGCCGGCCGTCGGGTAGTGCAGCCGATTTCGATAGTCGAGGCTTCGGACCTTGGGCGCGATCTTCTTATGAGCGCGCACCAGCCCGAGCGCCTCGGCATATGTGATGCGCGCCTGCTTACGATCGGAGGCGGCGCTGATGACTCAGCCGCCCGGCACTTTCTCTGGTCCAACGGTGTTCTGCAGCCCCAGCGCCGACGCCAGCGAGGTCTTGCAGTTGCCGCGGGGCAGCAGCATCACGACTGTGCGCACGATGCGCTCTTGCCAGGGGTCGAGCTGGACCGGCTTGCCGCTCTTGGCACGCAGCACGCCAAAAACTGACCCGGCATGCTTGCCCAGGCAACGACCAATCTCGATGAGCGACTGTCCGGCTTTCCATCGCCGCCAAAGTTCCCGCTTCAGTTCAGCCGACAGCCCTGGTCGTCCTGTGCGTGCCATAGCGGATCCTCCCAATGCATCATGACATCGATCATGTTGCGTTGACCGGTTGAACCCACCACCCCCATACCCCCAGAATACAATATGTGTTTCTGGGTCGGCTGCTGAGATTGCCTGGGCGGAGCAGTCAAAGTCTGGTGTTATGGCGCCGTTCTGCGGTGGTACGCCTCTTGTCCGTCGACGGTTCGGCATCAGCTCTGCCGTTTGGCCACAGCGCCGCAAATTCATCGGGCAAAAATGTCGCCGTCCTCGTTGCCTGGGGAAAGGCTCTCATCGAGTGACTCCAGCGCTTCCACCTCGGACGTCAGCTCCTCAAGCAGACCGATCCCGCGCTCGGTTGGTGCGCTTAGGTGCGCCATAGCTTCGGAAATATTGGGGGGTGGAATGGAGGCGGTCGCTGTCGGACCCGTCCCCCAGGCGGCCAACAACTTATCAAGACGCTGATGATCGGCCCATTCATCCCATTGGTCTGCGCGCCAGATTAAGTCGATCGGCGCTGTCGACCAGAAAGCAATGGCACGACGGATGGCCGAGGCTGTGGTCACGACTTCTCCGTTGGGATCGACCGCCCAGAGCGGCCAACGTTGACGATCCTTCAGCGAAACAGAGGGAGGGTCAAAGAGCGGTGTGCAAATCGCGGTATTAGGTTGGACGGATGCCTGTATTGCCTCGCGCAACGTCTTCAGGTCCGTGGCGATCGAGCGGTCGACCACAAGCGATAGTTTGTCGGCGTTACCGGCCGAAAACAATCGGCCGATTGTGCCGATCGTTTCTGAGATGACGGGAACAATCAGCGTCTCGGCCTGATTTTGAGCGGCAAAGCTGGTCACTTGTGCAAAGTTCTGGTGCTTGTGCAGGACGTTCTCAAGGGCTCGCCTGAACCTTCCATTCGGCATCACCAGCCCCCTCTGCCGCGCGTTGTCCGATGGACCCAGCAGCGTCCCCAACGCGCTTCCGAGCACAGCCTCGCGAGAGCCTTCGAAAGCTATCCGTGAGGCCTGCTGCAAGCCCTCCAGGGCAATTTCGATGTCGGTGGTTTTCGCTAGGACAGGCGGGTCATGAGACTCCGGCTCTGGCCACTCAAGGACGCGGGCGTGGTCGGCGATCAAATCAAGAAGCGTGGATCGGCCCCAACGCGAATTTACCTGCCGCATGAGGATCAGCCGGTTGCATCCGGCAATGCTCGCTTGCATCAAAACGTCTAGTTCTGTTGACGTCAGCGCGTCCGGCTCGTCGACTAGGATTATCGCATTGCTGACCATCCTCGTTTTAAGCTCATCCACCCCAACAGTCACGGACGGCGGTGGTGGGGATCCGGCGGCGGTGAGGATGGTCACAGCCAAACGTCCGATCATTTTGGCCCCTTCGGCCAGATCCTGCATCAAGGTCTTCGTCGTGCATGAGGCATTGACAATAACCAGGTCCGCCTCCCGAAATACCTCGATCAACACACGGCGAGTTGAGGACGAGAACCCCTCGTCGAAAACGCCATCGAGGTTGGGCATGGGGGTTCGTCGAGAGGTCAGCATTAGCGATCGGCCAAACGCCCCGATTTCGGTGCACGCAAGACCGAGCGGTGCAAACCATTCGCTGTCGAGATAAAGTGGCGCAAGGCGTACGGTCTCACCAAGCCCGAGCACTGCCTCAGTCATTTCGCCGGCAAGAACATTAGGCATTTGCCGTTTGAGCAGGTTCCGGAGTTCGCCGCCGGTGAATGGCGCATCAAAGCAGGCGAGGGCCCCTGCAATCGTCTCGAGCTCTTGCCGGTTCTTCCGGTCCCGCGTGCGATTGACGATGAGCCGCCGCCCCGCGGTTTGTGGGTCCCGCTTGAGCTGCCTCTTGCGTCTACGATGCGCGTCGAGGATCGGGATTGGAGTTAAGGAAAAAGGCGGGTTGGGTGTAACGCGAAGCCTTAGACCCTGCTCGGCGAAGTAACGGTTTTGGTAGCGATGCCAGAGCCTGCCCCAGTTAATTCCCGCCGCCCGCCCGCCCCGAATGCTCGGATCGAGAGCCGTATAGCGCCAGCGCGACAACCCCTCTGGGCCGGCCTGCCGCGGCGTGATCAGCGCATGGCAATGCGCGTTGAGAACACTCATTCGCATCGATCTGTCGAAACTGTCGTCCAGTTCGCCATTTTCCAGCCTCAGATCTTCACCGGAAAGGCCGCCATGTGGTCGATGGACGGAAAACGTTACCGCCAGCCCGTGCATTTCAACGAACGTTTCGCATAGGAAGCGCCTGGCGAGCTCTATCGCGTCGGCTTCCCGCATTTCTTGGGGGGCCGGCAGAGCCATCAGCATGTCGAGACCGAGCACCGCATTGTGCCGAGCCGAGGCTGACTCAACGAGAGTCCAAAGTGCCACGCCATCGCGCAGGTCCGGGGAAGCACCATCGGGAAGCAAGGTCGCCACCGAGGCCGGCGCCGACCGGTCCGAATAATTGAATCCGGGCTGGCCGGAAGTTACGTCCAGCCGGAGTCGGGCGATATACGCCAGTCGTTGGATCGTCGAGTGTCCCGCCGAACGCTTCATGAACCGGACGGCTGCGAAAGGTATTGCCAAAGTCTGTCCTCGATGACTGCAGCAAGGTCGCCCCGAGCTTACGTCGAGAATAGTTTTTCAGCGAGCCTCTGTCATTGCGTACCGTCGGGTACACCAAGCAAGTATCAATAGTACATTTTTTGCCGATGCGCGTTTTTTTCTCTTTGGCCTCCAAGATGATTTCCAGAAATTGGGTTCTTCTTGGCTATCGGCGATAGGGATTAACCCGCCGTCATTTGGAGTTGAATTCATGGACAAGCCCCGTATACCTCATCGCCACGATCTTCCACACGCAGCTACTGACGAATTCAGTGCGTCGAGCCCCAAAACGGGCTCCGCCGTGACGGTGCCCTCAACCGAGATCGAACGGCTGCAACAGCAGACGGAGGAGATTGAGCGCGCTCGGGCACTAATTTCGGGCACGATCAACACCAGTGAAACGATCGCCCAACGTGCTGGCAGGCGCAGCCGAGACCAAATCAAGTTGATGCGTGATCAGGCCAAGGATCGACTTGCGATCATCGGAAGCCTCATAAGTGCTGCCGAAGCGGTAGGCTTCAACAATTGTCCGCTCGGCCGCGTCGCGCTTTGTGGGGCGCTCGATGATTTGCTGAAGCGTTCTTTCGATCCCGCTCAGGCAAGTGCCTTTGAGTTCAAGGGACAAAAAATACTCAACGCCAGACGCCGCACCCGCGCGTCAGGCCTTCGCTGTCATTTGACAGCCGAGCATTTTGGAGCGGAGGTAAAAGGCAAGGCTAAGGAGCTCGGGCTAAAGTTAACGGAGTTCCCCGGTCTGGCTTACTCCGGCCGTGTTCCGCTCATGGCCCTACTGGCGCTTGGCGTTGAGTTCGCGTTAACGGTCAAGGTCGAGTTTGAGGACAAAGCGCTGAGCCTGGTCGTAGCGGGCGTCGTCGACGAGAGCATTCGTGATAGGATCCAGAGCGCAGAGATCGGAACGAATTCTTCCGAGGTGCCATAAGTATCTAGCTAGGCTCAGGGCGCATTGGCCGAGCGAGAAGTGCGCTCGAACAGGAAAAGGCGTGGCGCTGCCGTTCCATCTGTTCAGCAAGCTCATGCCGCCGCGCTTCGGCAGGACGGGTTATAGTGGCGCCGCTCGAGATGATCCTCATTGGCCGGAAGAGTCTCCCGCGCACGCCGCGATCCGCCTTATCACGGAGCCGCTCGTCGAACGTCACCTTCTACGCTAGATGATCGGTGATGATCCGCAGGTTCGGCCGCTTGGGCACGTCGTCGTCGCGGTAGCGACCGAAGTCGGTACAGGACGACCGTCGGCGTCCTTAGCGATGGCGTCGAAGATCACACCACGCCCATCTGGACACCCGCAAAAACTTCCTGGTCCACCAAGTCCAATCGCTTCTAGTCGGAACGCATCGGAATCGAAGCGTGAACGCATCGGAATCAAATGCGCCTCGAAGGGCTGCCAGAATTTCTGACTTGGGGTTTTTGCGGGTGTCCATCTCACCCCGATCGTTATCGGCGGGCCGACCCGTCCGGTTGGCGAGGAGCGCGCTCGCTGACGAGCACCCGTGCTATTTGAGGCAGAAAGTGTGCGACAGCTGGCGCTCAGCGCACCGAGCTGAGGAACATCGCGGCCATCACCACGATCATCATCGCAGCGATGACTGAGCCGACCAGCATCGTTTTGGCGCGGCTCTGATCCTGCGCGATCTCGTAGCGCACGATGGGCGCCGGTTTCATGTCTGCGTGGCCAAGATCGATATGTGCCATCTGAGCTCGGTCTCCTCTTGGCCGGAGTGTGCCCGAACGGCTGGCGCGAACCAGCGAAGGCTGGATTCGACGTTAATTTAGTTCAAACGCGACGCTTCGGCCATTTTCCTGTCGCACCGGCTTGTCTATGGTCGCGCCGTCTTCGCAGCCGGATTTCCCATCGATGTCGATCACCCGCCGTGCCTTCATCATTGTCGGTGCCGGCGCCTCACTCAGCGCCTGCGCATCTTTCGGTCTGGGCACCAACGTCCCAGCCGGAACCACCACGCCGGCTGAGCTCAACCAGGCCTCGATTCTGGCCGCGATCAACGAAGCGCGCCGCATCAACGGTGGGCACAAGCCGCTGGCTTACAATGTCGCGCTGGAAACCGCGGCCCGGTCGCAGGCGACGCTGATGGCCAGTAAGGATCAACTCGCCCACAACCTTGGCGTCACGCTGCGCGAGCGCGTCAGTGCCGCGGGCTATCACGGCGCGGTGGGCGAGAACATTGCGGGGGGCCAGACCTCGCTGCAGCAGGCTATCGAAGGCTGGCTCAATTCGGCGGGCCACCGGGCAACCCTGCTCAGCGACAAATTCGTCGAGTTCGGCCTCGCCGAGGCGCAGGTGGGAGCAGGCCGCAAATCGCGCTACGTCCGGTACTGGTGCTTCATCGCCGGCGGCCCGTTCGAGGCGTGGCTGCCCAGCTAAGTGAGCGTCCGCTGCACAGCGTGCTTCCAGCCCTTGAGCTTGGTCTTGCGGAGCGCGGGGAGCATCGTCGGATTGAACTGACGTTCCAGCGACCAGCGTTTGGAAAAGCCCTTCATGTCGGGCCAAACGCCCGCCTTCCACCCGGCGAGCCACGCCGCGCCAAGCGCCGTTGTCTCGAGAATGGTCGGCCGGTCGACCGGCACATCGAGGATGTCGCTCAGAAACTGCATCGTCCAGTCCGACGCCACCATGCCACCGTCGACGCGCAGCACCGTGTCGCTGGCGCCCTTCCAGTCCTTGCGCATGGCGGACAGCAGATCCTGCGTCTGAAATGCCACCGACTCGAGCGCCGCCCGGGCGAGATCGGCCGCACTGGTGTTGCGGGTCAGCCCATAGATCGCGCCGCGTGCTTCGGCGTCCCACCAGGGCGCACCGAGACCCACGAAGGCCGGCACGAGATACACCTCCGACGCTGGATCGGAACTGCGGGCCAGCCCCTCGGTGTCCGACGAATCCTTGAACAGGCGGAGTTTGTCGCGCAGCCATTGCACTGACGCGCCGGCGATAAAGATCGCGCCTTCGAGCGCATAGGTCGACTTGCCGTCGAGCCGGTAAGCGACGGTCGTCAGCAGACGGTTCTTCGACTGGACGATCTCGCTGCCGGTGTTGAGCAGCGCAAAGCAGCCCGTGCCGTATGTTGATTTGATCATGCCCGGCTCGAAGCAGGCTTGCCCGATGGTCGCGGCCTGCTGATCGCCGGCGGCGCCGCAAATAGCGATGGCCGCGCCCAGCACGTTCTTCTCGCTGGTGCCGAAATCATCGGCATTGTCTTTGATCTCGGGCAGCATGGCGCGCGGCACCCGGAGCAGCGCCAGCAACTCATCATCCCAGTCGCCAGTCTCGATGTTGTAGAGCAGCGTCCGCGAGGCATTGGTGGCGTCAGTTGCGTGCGACTTGCCATTGGTCAGCCGCCAGATGAGATATGTTTCGACCGTTCCGAAGGCCAGTTCACCGCGCTCGGCACGCTTGCGCGCGCCCGGCACATTGTCGAGGATCCAGCCGATCTTGGTGCCCGAGAAATACGGATCGAGCAGCAGCCCGGTCTTGCGCGAGACCAGCTTCTCGGCACCCGCGCGCTTCAGCCGCTCGCAATGTTTGGAGGTCCGCCGGTCCTGCCAGACGATGGCGTTGTAGATCGGCTTGCCGGTCGCCCGGTCCCACACGATCGTCGTCTCGCGCTGATTGGTGATGCCGATGGCAGCGATTTCGCTTGCCGCAATCCCGGCCTTCTTGATCGCGGTCTTGATCGACCACAGGCAGGTGGCCCAGATCTCCTCGGGAACGTGCTCGACCCAGCCCGACGCCGGGAAATGCTGGGTGAACTCCATCTTGCCCATGCCGACGATCTGCTGGCGTTCGTTGAACACGATCGCCCGGCTCGACGTTGTGCCCTGATCGATGGCGAGAATGTAGCCCGTCATGTCTTGCCCTTGCTGAACCGCCGCTCGAGATAGGCGTCGAGCCGGGCCCTGTCGTTGAGCCCAACGCGCAGGCCGAGTTTGGTGCGGCGCCAGAGGATGTCTTCGCTCGTCCGCGCCCATTCATTGTCGCACAGATAGTCGACTTCGCGCGCCGTGAGGTCCGCGCCGAACAATTCGCCCATCTCTTCAAGCCGGTGGGCGTCGCCGAGCAGCGTCGCGGCGCGCGTGCCGTATTGGCGGACGAGCCGGCGCAGCAGCTTGTCGGCGAGGTTGGGGTAGAGCTCGTTGAGTTGCTCGACCTGGAGGTCGAATTCGCGCGGACCGAACTCGCCGCCGGGCAGTTTGCTGCCCTTCGTCCATGGCTTGCCTTTTGCGCCGAGGACCGTCTCGATCCGCTCCAGCACCTCTTCGCTCAGCCGGCGGTGCGTGGTGAGCTTGCCACCGAAGACGTTGACCACCGCGCCGGTCGCCGCATCACCTTCGCTGCGCAGCACATAGTCACGGGTGGCTTCCTGCGCCTTGCTGGCGTGATCGTCGAACAGCGGCCGCACACCGGCGTAGGTCCACACGACATCCTGCCAGGTGACGGGCTTTTCAAAATATTCGGTCGCCGCGGCAAGGAGGTAGTTCTGCTCCTCCTCGGAAATCTTGATGCCGTGCGGATCGCCGGCGAAATCGAGGTCGGTCGTACCGATCAGTGTGAAATCGTGCTCATAGGGAACGGCAAAGATGATCCGCCCGTCGCTGTTCTGGAAGAAATAGGCGCGGTCGTGATCGAACAGCTTCCGCACCACGATGTGGCTGCCTTTGACCAGCCGGACATGGTGCGCCTCGTCTTGCCCGAGCGTCTCGCGGAGCACGTTGTCGACCCAAGGGCCGGCCGCGTTGACCAGCAGCCGCGCCTTCACGGTGCCGCGCAATTTCGTATCCAAATCCTGCAGCTTGACCGTCCATACTCCGTCTTCGCGTGTCGCCGAGATCACCTTGGTGCGAGTACGGATGATGGCGCCCTTGTCGGCCGCATCGCGCGCCGTCAGCGCCACGAGCCGCGCGTCATCCACCCAGCAGTCCGAATACTCGAACGCCTTGGCGTAGCCATCCTTCAGCGGACGGCCGAGCGGATCGGACCGCAAATCCAGCGTCTTGGTCGGCGGCAGCAGTTTGCGCGTACCGATGTAGTCGTAAACGAACAGGCCCAGCCGGATCAGCCAGGCGGGCCGCAATCCCTTGTGCAGCGGCAGCACGAAACGCAGCGGCCAGATGATGTGCGGAGCCATCGCCCACAACACTTCCCGCTCGGCCAGCGCCTCGCGAACCAGGCGGAACTCATAATATTCGAGATAACGCAGGCCGCCATGGACCAGTTTGGTTGCCGCCGATGAGGTGCCCGAGGCGAGATCGCCCATTTCGGCGAGGAACACCGAAAAGCCGCGTCCTGCAGCGTCGCGGGCAATGCCGCAGCCATTCACTCCACCGCCGATCACAAAGATATCGGTGATGTTGTCGCGTTTCGCCATTGAGCCGGTCATTCCTCGATAGATTCGTTATCGCCCGCGACCGCGGCATGCAACTGCCGGGTTTCACATTTATTACCTGGGGCGCTTGACCGCAGGATGAACAAGGGTCCACCAACCCATTCAGTTTCCAAGTCCCGCAGCCCATGCTCGACATCGTCAACGTCATCATCCCGGTCTTTGCCATTGTCGGGCTGGGCTACACCGCGGTCCGTCTCCGGCTTTTCCCATCCGAAGGCACCAAGGGGCTGGTGGCCTTCGTCAACAATTTCGCGACGCCGTGCCTGCTGTGCGAGGCCATGCTGACCTCCGATTTCAGCACGACGTTCAATCCGAATCTGATCATCCCGTTTTACGTCGGCGCGCTGTTTTCCATGCTGTGCGGGGCGCTGATCGCCCGCCGGGTGTTCAAGCAGCGGCCGGGCGAGAGTGTATCGTCTGGCTTTTCGGCGATGTTCACCAATACCGTACTGATCGGCATCCCGGTGATCCAGCGCGCCTATGGATCGGCAGCGCTGCCGACGGTTTTCTCGATCATCGCCTTCCACGCCCCGGCGCTGATCACGCTGGGCATGCTGATCATGGAACTGGTGCGCCGTGACGGCGCGCCGCTTGGCAAGACGCTCGTCATCGCGGCTACGAGAGCGGTGCAGAATCCGCTGCTGCTCGGCGTCGCCATCGGTGCGCTGGGCAATCGTTTCGGGGTCAGGTTGCCCGAGGCCGGTACGGCGTTCCTCACCATGATGTCCGCTGCCGTACTGCCGGTCGCGCTGTTCGGTCTCGGCGGCGCATTGAACGAATACAAGCTGTCCGAGAGCTGGGCGGAAGCGAGCATTAACAGCCTGTTCAAGCTCGTGATCCATCCGCTGATCGTTTATTTGCTGGCGGTGGAGATCCTGCATGTGCCGCTCGAATATGCCCGCTATGCGGTGCTGTTGGCCGCAATGCCGGCCGGCATCAATACCTACGTGTTTGCCACCTACTACGACCGCTCCGTGAACGTCGCCGCCAACGTCGTCCTGATCTCGACGGTGGCCTCGATTGGCACCATCACGTTCTGGCTGTGGGTGCTCGGACGCTAGGCAGGCGAAAGCCTCCACCGGTCATGAGCCTCCGGGTTTGGTGAAGGTGGACGGAGCCCCGAGGCGCTTACTATTCCGCGGCCGAAATCGCCACTACCTCGACCGGCATCTCGGCCCATGCCGGCGCGCTCCGGATCGGCATTGTGCCGATCGCGTCGAGGCCTGTCGCGATGCGGATGTAGCTGTCGGCGGGACAGACGTCGTACATCGCGTCGAAGCCGATCCAGCCCAATCCGTCGTCCCAGGCCTCCGCCCAGGCGTGGAAGCTCGAGACATTTTTCTCGAGCAGATAGCCGGTGACGTATCGGGCCGGAAGCCCGAGACCCCGTGCCGCACCGATGAAGCCATGTGCGAAATCCACCGCCACGGCTGCTTTGCCCTGGGCTTGCGACTGTGTTCCCTGCGCCTGCATCGGGGCGGAGGCACTCAGCCTCTCGTGCACGCGCCCCATCAATTCGTGGAACAACGCAATCCGGTCGGTTCCGTCCTTGAGGCCTTCGATCAATGACGGATCGGCCTTGGTCGCGTCGGTCGGGCGGCGGAACAGCCCGGGTCGGCGATCAGACTCGAGCCGGCCGAGGACACCCGACTTGTCGGTGGTTTCGACGATCCCCGTGACCGTCACCACCATCTCGAGCTCCGGCTTCACCTGGCTCACGAGATGCGCTTGATTGCCGAAGGCATCGCGCAAAATCGCGGCATCGGCAATTCCCGGCATATCAATAGACCAGCGTTCAACTTTCTGCTGTGGCGAATCCAGCGCTGTCAGCATGACGTGCTGCACGGCCCGTGCCGGGGTGCCGAGGCTAAAGGTCAGGGTGTGGTGGACGCTCAGCTTCATCAGTAAAAATTATAGCTTTCGGCGAGGGCCTCAGAGACCTTGTTGTTCCGCGCGATGAACTCGGTGAGGAATTCGTGCAGCCCATAGGCGAAGATGCGGTCCATCGAATTGCCCTCGAGCATGGCGGTGACCTCGGCGGCCGCTGTGTGTCCCGCGCCCTTGCCGCCGTAGATGTCTTCCAGCATGTCGAGTGTGCGATTGATCCAGCTGATCGAAAAGATCAGCGAGCGCGGCATTTCTGGGCGCAGGATCAGATAGTCGGCGATGTTCCAGGCCTTGAAGCGGTCGTGATAGACATGGCGATAGCTGCGATGCGCCGACGCGGCGCGCAGGATCAGCGTCCATTGCTGGATGTCGACATCGCCGCCGATGAGGTCGGTGCGCGGCAGCAGCACGTAGTACTTCATGTCGAGGATGCGCGCCGTGTTGTCGGCCCGCTCGACGAAATTTCCGATCTGGCTGAACGCGTAGCCGTCATCGCGCAGGAAGGTCGAGAGCAGCGCGCCGCGATAGCGGTGGCTCACCTGCTTGACCCATTGCAGCAATTCCTGCAGCCGGCTACCGGTGGTCTCGCGCGGGTCGATCGCAGAGAACTCGAGCCACGCCGAGTTGAGGCTTTGCCACATATCGGTGGTGAGGGCCGTCCGCACCGAGCGCGCATTGGTGCGCGCCGCCAACAGGCAGGAGCGGACCGAGCTCGGATTGGTCTCGTCGAACAGCATGAAATGGCTGACGTTTGCCACATCTGCCACCTGATGCTTCTTGTCGAACTCCTCATCGATCTCGGCGGCCTGCAGCATCGAGACAAGATGCTCGCTGGCGCCCCCCTCGCGCCGCGAGGTGAGGCTCATGCGGTAGCCGACCTCAAGCAGGCGCGCCATGTTTTCAGCCCGCTCGACATAGCGGGAGAGCCAGAACAAATTCTGGGCGTTGCGTCCGAGCATCTCTACTCCTCCAGCACCCAGGTATCTTTGGTCCCGCCGCCCTGCGACGAATTCACCACCAGCGATCCTTCCTTGAGCGCCACGCGCGTCAGACCGCCGGGGGTAATTCGCACCTGATCGCCGACCAGCACATAGGGCCGAAGGTCGACGTGCCGGGGCGCCACGCCCGACTCCACATAGGTTGGGCAGGTCGAGAGCGCCAAGGTCGGCTGCACGATGTAATTGTCCGGCCGCGCCAGGATTTTCTCGCGGAAGATGTCGTGCATCTCCTTGGTCGAGGTCGGCCCGACCAGCATGCCGTAGCCGCCCGAGCCATGCACCTCTTTCACCACCAGTTCGGCGATATGTTCGAGTACATAGGCCTGCTCGTCGGGATTGGTGCAATTGTAGGTCGGGACGTTCTTGAGCAGCGCTTTTTCGCCCAGATAGAATTCGATGATCTCGGGGACGTAAGTGTAGACCGCCTTATCGTCGGCGATGCCGGTGCCCGGCGCGTTGACAAGCGTCACATTGCCGGCGCGGTAGGCATCGAACAGCCCTGGCACGCCCAGCATCGAATCCGGCTTGAAGGTGAGGGGATCGAGGTATTCGTCGTCGATCCGTCGATAGATCACGTCGACCCGGCGCGGCCCCATGGTGGTGCGCATGAATACCTTGCCGTTCTCGACGAACAGATCCTGCCCCTCGCAGAGCTCGGCGCCCATCTGGTCGGCCAGGAATGAGTGCTCGAAATAGGCCGAGTTGTAGATGCCCGGGGTCAGCACCGCGAGCGTCGGCGCGTTGCCGCTGGCGCCGACGGGTGCGACGCTCTCAAGGGTGCGGCGCAGATTTTCCGGATAGGTCTCCACCGGCGCGACCTTCATGCGCTGGAACAGATCGGGCGCGAGCTGCAGCATCGCCTCGCGATCTTCGAGCATGTAGCTGACGCCCGACGGCGTGCGCAGGTTGTCCTCAAGCACATACCAATCGTCCGGCCCGACCCGCACGATGTCGACGCCGATGATGTGCGAATAGATGTCGCGCGCCGGATCGAGCCCCATCATCTCCGGGCAGAACGCCGAATTGTTGAGGATCAGCTTCTCCGGCACCCGCCCGGCCTTCAGGATTTCCTGACGATGATAGATATCGTGGAGGAACGCATTGAGCGCCCGCACCCGCTGCTCGATGCCCTTGGAGAGCTTCCGCCACTCGATCGCCGAGATAATGCGCGGAATGACGTCGAACGGGATGAGCTTTTCCGAGCCCTCATTAGAGCCATAGACCGCGAAGGTGATGCCCAGCCGCCGGAAGATACCTTCGGCGTCCGACGCCATGACGCCCATGGCCTCAGGCGGCTGTTCCTTCAGCCATTGATCGAGGAGCAGATAGGGTTCGCGGACGGAGCCATCCGCATTGATCATCTCATCGAAAGGAAGAGGTCCCGGCATTACTCCAGCATAACGTTGCGACTACCCACTGCGTTGCCATTGCTGCACATTTGCAGGGGGTTCGGCAAGCGGCTAAGACAGCGCGCCCGAGGAGGAATTATGCCTGTCGATCTTCTGCAGACCCACAAACTGCTCCAAAGCTGCGAGGCGGCCCTGGCCGAGCGCTATATTGTTCACAAGCTGCACGAGGCCGCGGACAAGGACGCGCTGCTGGCGGGCGTCCGGGACAAGGTCCGCGCCATTGCGGGCGGTTATGTCGGCGCTGAGCTGATGGATAGGCTGCCCAAGCTCGAAATCATCGCCAATTTTGGCGTGGGCTATGATTCGATCGATACCCAGGCGGCGCGGCAGCGCAATGTCCGGGTCACCAACACCCCGAACGTCCTCAATGACGCTATGGCCGAAATCACGATTGGGATGATGATTGCGCTGGCGCGCCGTCTGCCGCAGGCCGACCAATATGTCCGGCAGGGCAAATGGCCCGCCGGGACCTTTCCGCTCCAGACCGAGCTCAACGGCAAGACGCTGGGGATCCTCGGGCTCGGCCGCATCGGCAAGGAGATCGCGCTGCGGGCCCAGGCGATGCGGATGCGTGTCGTCTATCACGGCCGCCGCCGTCAGTCCGATGAACCGTTCGTCTATTATGACAGCCTGCTCGACATGGCGCGTGACGTCGACTGGCTGCTGGCCATCGCGCCGGGCGGCAAGGCGACGGAAAAGATCATCTCCCGTCAGGTGCTCGAAGCGCTCGGCCCCGAGGGCTACCTTGTCAGTATGGGTCGCGGCACGTCGGTCGACGAGACGGCGTTGATCGAGCTGCTGCAGACCGGCAAGCTTGGCGGCGCGGCGCTCGACGTGTTCGAGAACGAGCCGCACGTTCCCGCGGCGCTGTTTGCACTCGACAATGTCGTGCTGTCGCCGCACCAGGGCAGCGCGACGCTACAGACCCGCGACAAGATGGGTGCGCTGGTCGTCGCCAATCTCGACGCGCATTTCGCCGGCGAGCCGCTTCTGAGCGCGGTGGTGTGACCTCGATCACTGTCGCAAACACGGCAGCGATCGAGGCGGTCGCCCCGGACGCCTGATGTATTCGTAACATAGCCGTTACGTTCTTCCGGGTATCGCCGCAACCCATCTCGAGGGGTTTGCATTTTGCCTGAGGCCGCCGCATCACTGGCGGACTTGGCACGGAGATAGGACATGCGGGAATGGTGGCGCGGCGGCGTAATCTATCAGGTCTATCCGCGCTCCTTTCAGGACACCAATGGCGATGGCGTCGGCGACCTGCCGGGCATCATGCGGCGGCTGGATCACATCGCCTCGCTCGGCGTCGACTGCATCTGGCTGAGCCCCATCACCCAGTCGCCGCAGGCCGACATGGGCTACGATGTGTCCGACTATAAGGAAGTCGACCGCCTGTTCGGCACGCTCGAGGATTTCGACGCGCTGGTCGAACGGGCCCACGCCCTCGGTCTAAAGGTGATTATGGACCAGGTGCTGAGCCACACCTCCGACAAGCACCCCTGGTTCCGCGAAAGCCGGTTGAGCCGCACCAATTCACGCGCCGACTGGTACGTCTGGGCCGATCCCAAGAAGGACGGCTCGCCTCCCAACAACTGGCCATCGGTGTTTGGCGGCCGCGCCTGGGAGTGGAATCCGAGTCGCGGCCAGTATTATTTTCACAACTTCCTCAGCGAGCAGCCGGACCTCAATTTCCACAATCCGGACGTGCAGAATGCGGTGCTCGACGTCCTGCGCTTCTGGCTTGAGCGCGGCGTCGACGGTTTCCGGCTCGACACTGTCAATTACTACTTCCACGATCAGCAGTTCCGGAACAATCCGCCGGCCAAGCGGCCAAAGCACCTGCCGTATGCGGTCAATCCCTACGACATGCAGGAGCACCGCTACGGCAAGAGCCAGCCCGAAAACGTCGACTTCCTGAAGCGCGTCCGAACGCTGCTCGACCAGTTCCCAGGCGCCACCAGCGTCGGCGAGGTCGGCGACAGCCATATCGGGCTGAAGCTGATGGGCGAGTACACGTCTGGCGGTGACAAGCTGCACATGGCCTACACATTCGACATGCTGGGCTTACAATTCAGTGCGGCGCATTTCCGCACCAAGATGAAGCAGTTCTTTGACGCCAATGTCGACGGCTGGCCGTGCTGGAGCTTCTCCAATCACGATGTCGATCGCCATATCAGCCGCTGGGCCAACCACGCGCTCGATCAGAAGGCTCTGGCGCGCCAGGCGGCGGCGCTATTGATCACGCTCAAGGGCTCGATCTGCGTCTATCAGGGCGAGGAACTTGGCCTGCCGCAGGCCGACATCCTGTTCGAGGAACTGACCGACCCGCCCGGCATCCGCTTCTGGCCGGAATACAAGGGGCGCGACGGCGAACGCACGCCGATGCCGTGGGACGACGGTGAGACACCGAACGGTTTCAGCACAGGCAGGCCCTGGCTGCCGGTCAAATACGAACACTCCGTGCTCAACGTCGCGACCCAGAACGCCGATCCGGACTCGACGCTGCAATTCTACCGGCAGGCGCTGGCGTTCCGTCGCGAACACCCGGCGCTGATCGAGGGGGACATTGAGTTCTTCAAGGTCAATGAGCCAGTGCTGGCCTTCCGCCGCGCCGGTGGCGGCGAGAGCTTTGCCTGCATCTACAATCTGTCACCCGAATTGGTGAAAATCAACCTGACCGGAGAGGCCGAAATCGCACTGGCGCAGGCGGCCGAGCTCAAGAAGGACAAGCTTACACTCGGGCCAAATGGTTTCGCGCTGCTCAAGGAAAGTGACACGCCCCTCGCAGTCGATTTCCGCGGCCGGGTGAAAAATCGTCTCACCTCATGATAAAAGGCGCGGGGGCCCTGCGGCTCTCGCGCCTTTTTGTTGAGGCGAAACGGCTCAGCTCAGCTGGTTGACCAGCTTCAGCGAGTCCGGATCGTAGAGCGCCGTATTGGTGTGGCCGTTGGCGTCCGTGTACTGGACCTTCAGGCAACCATTCCATTCGTCGATCGTCGGGGTCGACTTGGTGCGAAGCTGCAGCTGAGCCGCGAGCTCATGCTTGGCGCTGCTGAGCAGATCGGCGCTGTTGCCTGCATCGCATGACAGGACGCCACTCGACGTCGCCGCGAACGCCGGCGCCGCGGCAACGCCGCCACCGGCGACAATGGTTGCGGCGAGCAGGATGTAAGAGAGCTTTTTCATTTTGAACTCCGTGTTTTGTTCGGGAGGAACACGGACCATTTTGGGCCGCGCCGGCGGTTTCGCCAGTTACAACCACATGTCTTTTGTGAATTCGCCGCAACGCCGGACATCATTCTCACGCGGGCTTGAAGGCCCGCGATCCGGCGCGATGCAACCTTCAGTTGACGGGGACTTCGGCGAACGTATTGGGGTCGTAGAAGCGCATCGTCGAGTGTCCGTCCTCACGCACAAAGGTCTGGATGCAGCCGTTCCAGAACCGCGTCATACTGGCGTGGATGCCGTGCTGGCGCAGTTGCATCTCGGCCTGCAAGGCAAGATCTTCCTCGGAATAGAGCGGCAATCCGTTGGCGCCAATTTCGTCGAAGCGCGGCCCGTCGCACATCGGCACCGCGAGGGCCGCAGTGACAGGGCTGGCAAACAGCGCGATGGCGCCAAGAAGCATCAATTTTTTCATCTGCTGACCGGCAGAGCCGTCTCCACGAGTTTTGCCCAATAGCTTACTCCCACCGGTATGATCTCGTCGTTGAAATCATACGTGTCGGTGTGGAGTTCGGTTGAAGGGCCGTTGCCGAGGAAAATATAAGCGCCCGGCTTCGCCTGCAGCATATACGCAAAATCCTCGCCGCCCATGGTTCCATCTGCGTCAGCATTGACTCGGTCGGCGCCGCTCACGGCGCGCGCGACGTCGGCCGCGAAAGCCGTTGGGCCTGGCGCGTTCACCGTCACCGGATAGCCGTTGCGGTAGCTGATCGAGGCGGTCGCTCCGAACGTGGCCGCGATGCCGTTCGTCACCGCGCGCAGCCGTTCTTCCATGTATTTGCGCACCGTCTCGTCCAGCGTGCGCACCGTGCCGGTGAGCTTGACGGTGCGGGGAATGACGTTGAATGCCGTCCCGGCGTCGAGCATCGTCACCGACAGCACCGCTTCGCGCATCGGATCGACGTTTCGCGACACGATGGTCTGCAGCGCCACGATCAGATGCGCCGAGACGATGACCGGGTCGACAGTGTTGTGGGGCAGGGCGGCATGGCCGCCTTTGCCCTCGATGGTGATGTTGAACTCGTCGGTGGCGGCCATGATGCCGCCCTCGCGGATCCCGAACTGGCCGGCCGGCAGGCCGGGCAGATTGTGGAGCCCATAGAACTCCTCGATCTTGAAACGTTCGGCGAGCCCATCTTGCAGCATCGCCCGTGCGCCGGCGCCGCCCTCTTCGGCGGGCTGGAAGATGACGATCGCGGTGCCGGCGAAATTGCGCGTCTCGCTCAGATATTTCGACGCGCCGAGCAGCATTGCGGTGTGCCCGTCATGGCCGCAGGCATGCATCTTGCCGCTGATCGTCGAGGAGTAGGCGGCCCCCGTCCGTTCGGTGATCGGCAACGCGTCCATGTCGGCTCGCAGCGCGATGACGCGGCCCGCTCCGCCATTGCGGCCCTTGATCACCCCGACGACGCCGGTACGGCCGATGCCAGTCACGACCTCATCAACGCCAAAACTGCGCAGCAGCTCTGCCACCCGCCCGGCCGTACGGTGGACGTCGTATTGAAGTTCGGGATTACGATGGAAGTCCTGCCGCCATTCAGCGATTTCACGCTGGAATTCGGCGACACGGTTGATGACAGGCATGATTTTCTCGGCTGCTGAACGCCCAATGTGCCGGTTCAGCCTCGGCCCCGTCAACCCTTGCACTGTGCCGAGCGCCTTGGCATAGGCCGGAAATGGACCTGTTGATCGAGTCGGCCGGACCTATTGCGATCATCGCCACCTCGCCGGCTTTGCTGGACCTCGAGGAGGCGGGAGCGGCCGGGCTGTGCCGGGCGCTTGGCGTTGCCGAGCCGGCAAGCTGGCCGCCTGAGTTCAACGGACAGGCTTTCCGCGACTGGCAGCGTAAGCTCTTTTTGGCCCATCCGGGTGAACCCGGCTATGCGGGCTGGTACGTCATCGGAGCGGAAGAACTGGTAGGCACTTGCGGCTTCAAGGGACCGCCAGACAGCACCGGCGAGGTCGAAATCGGCTATTCGGTGATCGAGGCGCGCCAGTGTCGCGGCTTTGCGTCGGGGGCTGTACATCTGCTCACGCGCCGGGCGTTCGGTGATCCAAGGGTGCACTCGATCGCGGCCGAAACTCTGCCGGGGCTACTTGCCTCGCAGGCGGTGCTGACCCGGTGCGGCTTCGTGCTACTGGGCTCTCGCATCGACGCCAAGGACGGCGAAGTACTGCGCTTCGAGCGAAAACGCTAACGCGCCAGCGTTGCAAATCGCCCGCCGCCGCCTATAAAGACGCCGCCAATCCCACCCGGACCCAGACATGTTCGAAACCCTGCAAAAGGCCACGCTCGACAAGATTTTCGTGCTGATGGCCGAGTACGCCGCCGACCCCCGCACCAACAAGATCGACCTCGGTGTCGGCGTCTACAAAGATCCCAAGAACAACACCCCGATCATGTCGGCGGTCACCAAGGCCGAGCAGCGCGTCCACGATGCCGCCAAAACCAAGACCTATAAGGGCGTGGTGGGGAACAAGGAATTCTCGCAGGCGATCGTCGATCTCGCTTTGGGCGGCGTTGTCGACAATTCGCGCATCCGCTGCGTCAATGGCGCGGGCGGCACCGGCGCGCTGATGATCCTGATGCACGTCCTCGGCCGCGCCCGGCCGGGCGGACGCATCTTCGTCTCCGATCCGACCTGGCCCAACCATATTCCGGTCGCCGAGAACGCTAACCTCAAGGTCCACTACTACCCCTATTTCGACCCCAAGACCCGGGCCGTCGATTTTGACGCCATGGTCAAGATCATCGACAGTTTGACCGGCGACGACATCGTGCTGCTGCATGGGTGCTGCCACAACCCGACCGGCGCCAATCTGACGCCGGCGCAGTGGGATTGCGTCGCCGAGAGCCTGAAGCGCACTGGCGCTTTCCCGCTGGTGGACCTTGCTTATCTCGGCTTCGGCGACGGCATCGAGCAGGATGCCTATGGCGTCCGCAAGATCGTCTCGTCTGTGCCCGAGTCAATGATCGCCTTCTCGGCGAGCAAGAATTTCGGCCTCTACCGCGAGCGCACCGGCGTCGCGATTGCCATCGCCAAGGACTCGGCATCCGCCGATGTGGTCTCGAGCCAGATGCAGAACATCATCCGCGGCACGATCTCGCAGACCCCCGACCACGGCGCCGAGATCGTCCGCGTCATCCTCGAGGACAAGGAACTCCGCAAGGAGTGGGAGACCGAACTCGACCAGATGCGGGAACGCATGAAGCGTTTGCGCGTCAAATTGGCAGAGGCGATCCGCCGGAAATCCAATTCAAAGGATTTCGACTTCATCGCCGAGCATTCCGGGATGTTTTCGCTTCTCGGTCTGCCCCAGGATGTTGTCGAAAAGCTGAAAAAGGACGATGCCGTCTATATGATCAACGACAGTCGCATCAACGTCGCAGGCATCCCGGAGGATCGCGTCGACGAACTGGCGGATTTTCTGATCGCCGCCGCAGGTTAATACGGCAACGTGCCTTGCGGGCGGCCGCAATCGGCATAGATATGAACGAGAGAAATAAGAGAGATCGAGGCACCAGCCATGCAGTTTTTTGTCGATACCGCCGAAATCGAAGACATCAAGAAGCTCCACGAGATGGGGCTGCTTGACGGGGTCACCACCAATCCGTCGCTAGTCGCCAAATCCGGCCGCAACTTCAAGGAAGTGATCAAGGAAATCTGCGCGGTCGTACCGGGTCCGGTTTCCGCCGAAGTGTCCGCCACGGACTATGACACGATCATGAAGGAGGGCGACGTGCTCTCCAAGCTCGCCGAGAACGTCGTCGTGAAGCTGCCGCTGACGCTGGACGGCCTGCGGGCCTGCAAGACCTTCACCGGCCGCGGCGTCAAAACCAACGTCACGCTCTGCTTCTCGCCCAACCAGGCGCTGCTCGCCGCCAAGTGTGGCGCGACCTACATCTCGCCGTTCATCGGCCGGCTCGACGACATCAATCTTGATGGCGTCGAACTGATCGAGCAGATCCGCCAGATCTACGACAACTACAACTTCACCACGCAGATTCTGGCAGCCTCGATCCGCTCGCCCAACCACGTCACCGAAGTGGCGCTGGCCGGCGCCGACGTTGCCACCATCCCGCCGGCGGTGATCTACAAACTGGCCGATCATCCGCTGACCAAGTCGGGCCTCGAGCAGTTCGTGAAGGACTGGAAGTCGACGGGCCAGTCGATCCTCTAGGCATGGCCGACACCGAAATCGCCGGAGCGGTGAAAGCCGCTCTGGCCCATGTCGAAATCCCCGGCGGCGGTACGCTTACCGACTATTCCGGCCTCTCCGACATCATCGTCACCAAAAGCGCCGTGGCGCTCGCCATTTCCGTGCAACCGGGGATGGAAGCGGCATTCGGCCCGGCCCGCGCCGCCGCGCAGCAGGCTGCCGAGTCGGTCGCTGGCGGCCGCAAGGTGATGATCTCGCTGACCTCCGACAAGGCGCCCGCGCAGGCTGCACCGACCGGGCAGGCCGCTGCGCATGGCCGCCCGGGCCCGGCGCCGAAATCTGCCGTACCCGGCGTCAAGAACATCATCGTTGTCGGCTCGGGCAAAGGCGGCGTCGGCAAGTCGACAATCGCCACCAACCTCGCGCTGGCTTTCGCGGCTGAAGGGCTCAAGACCGGCATCCTCGACGCCGACCTTTATGGCCCGTCGATCCCAAAGCTGCTCGGCATCGAGGGCAAGCCCGCGGTGCGTGAGGACGGCATCTTCTCGCCGCATCTCGCCTATGGCCTCAGCGCCATCTCGATCGGTTCCATGCTGTCGCCGGGCCAGGCCGTTGTCTGGCGTGGCCCGATGGCAACTTCGGCGTTGCGCCAGTTGCTGCGCGAGACCGACTGGGGCGGGCTCGATCTGCTCGTTGTCGATCTGCCGCCCGGCACCGGCGATATCCAAATCTCGCTGTTCCAGCAGGCCGAACTCGCCGGCGCAGTGATCGTTTCGACGCCGCAGGATCTGGCGCTGATCGATGCGCAGAAGGCGGTCGACATGATGAAGCGGCTGTCGATCCCGCTGCTTGGGCTGGTCGAGAACATGAGCTATTTCATCGCCCCGGACACCGGCAAACGCTACGACATCTTCGGCCATGGCGGGGCCGCGGAGGCGGCCGCCGTCATGGGCATGCCGTTCCTCGGCGAAGTGCCGCTCGACATGGCGATCCGCGAGACCTCGGATTCCGGCAAGCCGGTCATGGCGACCGATCCGGACGGGCCGCAGGCGAGTGCCTTTCGCGCCATCGCCCGTGAAATCCTGTCGCGGACACCGCAATTGCGCGGATAGCCGGTCGGCTGCTATGCAATCGATTACATCGACGCTGGACTCAGCCGGCGCGTCGTGCCTTGTCGGGAGGATTTCATGTTTAGTGTGGAACGTGGCCAGTTCGGGCCAAATTTCGTATTTGGCACGGCGACGTCCGCCTACCAGATCGAGGGTGGCCAGATCGATGGTCGTGGCCCCTCCATCTGGGACAGTTTCGCCGCCACCCCCGGTAATGTGAAGAACGCCGACGATGGCCGGATCGCCGACGACCATTACAATCGCTGGCCCGAAGATCTCGACCTCGTTCGCGATGGCGGCTTCGACGGCTACCGCTTCTCGCTCGCCTGGCCGCGCCTCATCCCCGAAGGCCGCGGCGCCGCCAACCAGGCGGGTATCGACTTTTACGACCGGCTGATCGACGGCATGCTGGAGCGCGGTCTGAAACCGTTCGCGACGCTCTACCACTGGGATTTGCCCAGCCCGTTGCAGGACGCCGGCGGCTGGATGAACCGCGACATCGCCGCCTGGTTCGCCGACTACGCGGCGCTGGTCGGCGAGCATTTCGGCGATCGCCTGCACGCGACGGCCACCATCAATGAGCCGTGGTGCGTGTCGATCTTGAGCCATATCCTCGGCCGCCATGCGCCCGGCTACCGCGACCTGCGCGCCGGCGCCCGCGCCATGCACCATGTGCTGCTCGCGCACGGCACTGCCGTCGACGCGCTGCGCGCCAACGGCGTCAAGAATATCGGCATCGTCACCAATCTCGAAAAAGCGGAAGTTGCGAGTGACAAGGAAGAGGATCAACGCGCCCTCGAGATCGGCGACGCGATGTTCAATGGCTGGTTCCTCGGCGGCATCTACAAGGGCCAATATCCCAAGGTGCTGACCGATCTGCTGGCGCCTTATCTGCCGGCTGACTGGCACAAGGACATGGAAGTCGTGAACCGGCCGCTCGACTGGGCCGGCATCAACTATTATTCGCGCGGCCTCTACGCTCACAATCCCGATCCTGCGAGCAAGGGCATCCCGGTCCGCACAATTCCCGGTCCGCTCGAAAAGAACGATCTCGGCTGGGAGATCTACCCCAAGGGGCTGACCGATCTGCTGGTCCGTGTCTCCAACGACTACACCAAGCTGCCGATCTACATCACCGAGAACGGCATGAGCGAAGACAATGACGAGCGACGGGTCGATTTTTACGACCAGCATTTGAAGGCCATTCTAGAGGCGCAGAAGCTGGGCGCTGACGTGCGCGGCTATTTCGCCTGGTCGCTGCTCGACAACTACGAATGGGGCGAGGGTTATTCGTCGCGCTTCGGCATCGTCCATGTCGACTACGCCACTCAGACGCGCACCCCCAAGGGCAGCTACCGCGCCTTCCAGGGCATGCTGCACAATACGCGGTAAAAGTGTTCTCAGGCCTTTGGCGCGACCGCGAGTTCCGGCGGTTCTGGTCCGCCCAGACCGTCTCCGAATTTGGTGACCGCATCACCGAACTGGCGCTGCCACTGATCGCGGTGACGATGCTCGACGCAACTGCCGCTGAAGTTGGGTTCCTCACCGCCGCGGTGTGGTTGCCCAATCTCGTGTCCCTGTTCATCGGCACCTGGGTCGACCAGCAGCGCAATAAGAAGGCGTTGATGGTCACCGCTGACCTAGCGCGCACGCTGATCCTCCTGTCACTACCGGTGGCCTATTGGCTAGGCTGGCTCTCGCTCTGGCACCTATTCGCCATCGCCATTCTCGCTGGCACGGCCCACGTCGTGTTTAACACCGCCTATGCGGCTTACTTTGTGCGGCTCGTTCCGCGCGACAGCTTCATCGAGGCCAATGCCAAGCTGTCTGGCACGCGATCGTTTTCCTTCATGGCCGGACCGGCGGTTGGTGGCCTGCTGATCCAGTGGCTGGCCGCGCCGATGGCCATCGGCGTCGACGCTTTGTCATTCGTCTTCTCGGCGATACAGATCTCGCGGCTGAAGACCGCCTCGGCGGCGGTCGAGCCGACCGAAGAGTCGCTGTTGCAGCGGGCGCGCGCCGGCATGCTGTATCTGCTGCGCCACCCTTACATGCGGGCGAGCCTCGGCTGCGCAACGACGGTCAATTTCTTCACCTTCATGGGCACCGCGCTGTTGGTACTCTTTGCCAGCCGCAATCTCGGGCTCGACGCCGGAACGATCGGCATTGGCTTTGGCATCGGTGCCTCGGGCGGGCTGCTCGGCGCCGCAATAGCGCGGCCCCTGGCCGAGTGGATTGGCGCCGGCCCGCTGATCGCCATTTCGGCGGTGGTCTTTCCGCTCGCGCTTGGAATCATCGCCTTCGCCGACGGTCCCGTCTGGATGCGTGTCGCCTTCCTCGTCGTCGGCGAGTTCGTCTCGTCGCTGTCGGTCATGACCTTCGACATTCCGCTGGTGTCGCTTCAGACCAAGGTGATCGACGACAACATGCGCAGTCGCGTTTCGGGCGCCTTCACCACCGTCAATTTCGGCATCCGCCCCCTTGGCGCCGTCGTCGGTGGCCTCCTCGGCAGCTGGATCGGTCTGCGCGAAACGTTACTCATTGCAGCCGTTAGCGGCGCCCTGTCGGTGCTCTGGCTGGTCGGCACCCCGATCATCAAGGTCAGGTCGATCGAAGGCCTCCAGCCCCCCGATCTCGACGCGCCTCGCTAGGAGGCTTTCCCGCACATTGTTCCCCGGATGGAACGATTCTGGCATGCGAGCACGAGCTTCCGGTAGGGGTCGGACCACCTGTCCACCGCACTGGAACCCACCCTTGGCAAGGCAGGTTCTTTATGCAAGCTTAGGCGACCGCTAACCGCATTACGAGGCCCGATAACCGGGCCCCAAAACGTTTTGGAACCAAAACGTTTTGGAAAATGCGGGAAATGCGGGGCACCCAGGGGTGCCTCAACTGTGCGATGGGAGGACTACATGCACAAAATTCTCCTCGCGGGAGTGTCCGCGATTGCGATTACGTTCGGCCTTGTGGCATCGGCCAACGCCGTCGATCTCAAATTTGCCAAGGGCTCCGGCGCGTTCAGTTGGGATGCGCTGCAGAAATTTGCCGATGCCCACAAAGACCTGGCCGGCCAGAAGCTGACCATCTGGGACGCCTGGGCTGAGCCGGGCGACAAGGCCCAGTGGGAATCCGTGCTGGCCTATTTTGAGGATGCCACCGGCGTTGCGGTTGAGGCCGGTTCGTCAAAGAACTACGAAGAGCAGGCCCGCATCGACATCCAGGCGGGCAGCCCGTCCAACATTACGATCCTGCCTCAGCCCGGCCTGCTGGCCGATTTCGCCAAACAGGGCAAGCTGGTCGATCTCGGCTCCGCTGCCACTGACTTCGTGACCAACAATTTCGGTGCTGGTTCATCCTGGGCCGCATTGGGTCAATATGAAGGACCCGACGGTGCCAAGCATCAGTATGCCTTCCCCTACAAGCAGGAAGTCAAATCGCTGGTCTGGTACTCGCCCGACAATTTCGCCGAAAAGGGCTACGCAGTTCCCAAGACTTGGGAAGACATGATTGCGCTTCAGGACAAGATCAAAGCCGATGGCGGCACCCCGTGGTGCATCGGCATCGAATCGGGCGGTGCCACCGGCTGGCCGGCGACCGACTGGATCGAGGACATCATGCTGCGCACGCAGCCGCCTGAGGTCTATGATGGCTGGGTCAACAATTCGATCAAGTTCAACGACCCCCGGATCATCGCCGCCATTGATACCTTCGGCTCGATCGCACTCGACAACGCCAATGTCGCCGGTGGCACAAAATCCATTGCGACCACGGCATTCGGCGATAGCCCCAAGGGGCTCTTCACTGTGCCGCCGCAGTGCTACCTGCACAAGCAGGCGTCGTTTGTAACGTCGTTTTTCCCAGAGGGTACCAAGGCGGGCGTCGACTACGACTTCTTCTACCTGCCCCCGATGGCCGCTCATCCTGAACTCGGCAATCCAGTCGAAGGTTCGGGCAATCTCGTGACGATCACAAAGGACTCGCCGGCGGCTCGTGCCTTTATTGAGTTCCTCGAAACGCCGATCGCTCACGAAGTCTGGATGGCTCAGCCCAACAGTTCATTCCTGAGCGCCATGAAGACGGTCAATCCCAAGACCTACTCGTCAGACGCCCAGCGCAAGCTTGGCGACATCCTGCTCAACGCCACGACCTTCCGCTTCGATGGTTCCGATCTGATGCCGGGCCCGATTGGTGCTGGTGCGTTCTGGACGGGCATGGTCGACTACGTAAATGGAAAGAGCGCCAAGGACGTGACAGACGCGATCCAGGCCGCTTGGGACAAGCTCTGATCGACTGAAACTTCTAGGACCCGGCGAACGCGCCGGGTCCACTGCCTCGGTTGCCTTCGGGCGCGAGGCTCGTTCGACATCACGCTGGGCTCGGGGAAGGGGAAGCGATGTTTGAGCAGATTTTGGGGGCACTGATCGCCGTCGCGGTCGCGTTGGCCGCATGCTTTGCTTATTTCTGGGGGTCCAACTGGCTTCTCGACCGCCTGTTGGGGGAAGTCCCGGGCATGGCGGGCGATATGATGACCCGCCGCGATCTGACGCGGTCAAAAATTCGGCCCTGGCTGTTTATCTTCCCCGCTCTGCTGTTCCTCGTCATGTACCTCGTCTATCCGGTCATTGAGACGCTACGGCTGTCCTTTTTCGACAAGTTCGGCACCGAGTTTATCGGCTTTTCCAACTATGTCTGGGCCTTCAACGATCCAGGCTTTTGGCAGGCCGCACTCAATAATCTGGGTTGGCTCATCATCGTGCCGCTGCTCTCGACCGCGTTCGGGCTAATTATCGCAACCCTTGCCGACAAATTGTGGTGGGGCGGTATCGCCAAGTCGCTGGTGTTCATGCCGATGGCGATTTCATTCGTTGGGGCGTCCGTGATCTGGAAGTTCGTCTATGCCTATAAGGGGCCGGGTCTGGATCAGATCGGCGTGCTCAACGGCATTGTCACCGCGCTCGGGCTGCCGGCGCAGGCCTGGATCACCATTCCAATTCTCAATTCGTTTCTGCTAATGATTATTCTGGTCTGGATCCAGACTGGGTTCGCCATGGTCATCCTGTCCGCCGCTCTGCGCGGCGTGCCCGAGGAAACGCTGGAAGCCGCCCGCATAGATGGCGCCAACGGGTTCCGAATCTTCTTTGACATCATGATCCCGCAAATCTGGGGCACCATCATCGTGGTGTGGACGACGATCACAATCACTGTGTTGAAGGTGTTCGACATCGTTTATGCCATGACCAACGGCGAGTTTCAGACGCAGGTGCTGGCCAACTACATGTATCGCTGGATGTTCATTTCCGGCGACTACGGTCGCGGCTCAACCATTGCTGTCATCATCATGCTGGTGGTTGTCCCCATCATGGTCTGGAACATTCGCCGCGCCAACGCCGAAGTGGGGACACGCTGATGGCTTCCATCACATCGAGCACCATAGCTGCGCCCAGTCGGCCCCTGGGCTTGCCGCGCGTCAATTTCGGGCGGATCGGCACCCATCTGGCGTTGCTGTTTTTCGTCGTCCTGTGGACCTTCCCCACCGTGGGCCTACTGGTGTCCTCGGTTCGCGACAAGGATCAACTCGCGATTACGGGCTGGTGGACCGCGCTGTCCGATTCGACGTTGATGAGCGCCAGTCGCGTAGGCACCGCTGACACGGCGGTTCAGGAAGGCGATCATTGGGTGGTCAGGGGCAGCCTCTTTGATAGCGCGGCCAATGGGCGCCAGATCGAGACCTTCGGTATCACCAATGCCGACCTCGGCGGCACGGCGGTTGGGTCGAGCGCGCCCATGCGCGACGGCGGCGAGATCACCATTCAAGAAAACGGCGACTATGTCTGGACCTTTCCGGACAAGCCAACCTACTCCGGAGCGCCGCGCGTTTACTTTGTGACTGGAAGCCCCCCGCGCTTCACGCTCGAAAACTATTCGCAGGTGCTCAATTCTACAGGCGTGGCGCGGTCCTTCGTCAACTCGATCACCGTTGCTATTCCTGCCACGGTGATCCCCATTCTGATCGCCGCCTTCGCCGCCTATGCGCTGGCGTGGATGCAATTTCCCTTCCGCGGCGTCATCGTCGCTATGGTGGTCGGCCTGCTGGTCGTGCCGCTGCAAATGTCGCTCATCCCGCTGCTGCGTCTCTACAACATCATCGCCGGGACGTTCGGCGGCGAGAGCAAAGGCTATCTGGGGGTGTGGCTTGCGCATACCGCCTTCGGTCTGCCGCTCGCGATCTATCTGCTGCGCAACTATATGGCCGGGCTACCGCGTGAGATCATGGAATCGGCTCGTATCGACGGCGCCAGCCACTTCAAGATTTTCACCGGGATGGTGTTGCCACTGAGCTTCCCGGCCTTGGCATCATTCGCGATTTTCCAGTTTCTCTGGGTCTGGAACGATCTTCTTGTTGCTCTCGTCTTCCTCGGCGCGCAGGACGATCGCATGGTGCTGACGGCGCGGCTGGTCAGCCTCCTCGGCCAGTACGGCAATAACTGGGAATTGCTAACGTCTGCGGCCTTTATCTCAATTATTGTGCCGCTCATCGTCTTCTTCTCGCTGCAGCGTTATTTCGTACGCGGCCTGCTGGCGGGCTCGGTCAAATAAACGCGAACGACCTCCCAAGACTCAAGGCCGGTCCCTCGACCGGCCTTTTTCTTTAGGCGGGGAGCAGTCGCTTCAGAGCCTGCCGGCGCTTCGCCGGTATCGGCTTTTTCAACACAGCGCTATCGGTGCCGTCCGCTACGTCGAAAATCGAAGCGATCTCGATGCCGCGGCCCGGGCCCGGCTCGTTGCACTGCCGGATCAACTCGGCGATCAAGGCTGCGCCCGCGTCGCGCAACGACGAGCGGACGGTCGTGAACTGACCGGCGAATGGGCTGAGGTCGATATAGTGGAGTTCGTCATCCATTGTGGCGATCGCGATATCCCGGTTGCCGGCGCCGCGCAGGATTGCCGCGTGGCCCTCGACGGCCATCAGCGCCGACGAATAAATGATTGCGGTGACGTTCGGATCGCCCAGCGCCTGCGTCGTCAGCTTGAATCCGGCGTCGCCCATCGGGTGCAGAGAATTGTAGATCTTCACACTATCCTGTGCGTACCCGCCATCGCTCAGCGCCTCGACCACGGCGCGATGCCGGTAGAGCGCATAGGTGAAGGATTCATCGCCATTGATAAACGCGATGCGCCGGTGACCATTGGCCAGCAGCAGCCGGGTCAGATTGTAGAAATTGCCGTAATTGTCGATGTCGACCCAGCCATATTCGCCGGTGCGTCCGTCGCGGCCATGCACCACGAACGGCCGGCCGGCTTCGAGCAGATAGCTCACCCGGCGATCGTTCTCCCGCGGCAGGTCGACGATGAAACCATCGACCGAATTGTCGTTGACGAAGCGATCGTACACCCGCATCTCGTGTTCGGGCGTATCGCTCGCGAGAACGATGTCGTAATTGTCGGCGCGCGCACCGCGCAGCACCCCGGCCATCACCTCGACGAAGTGCGGATCGACGAATTTCCGGTCATTGTCCTGCTGCACCCAGGCGATGTTGTGAGTGCGCTTGGTGACCAGCCGCTGCGCGTTGCGGTTGGGCCGGTAGCCGAACTTTTCGGCCCCCTCGCGCACCCGCTTGCGGGTCTTCTCGCCGACATCCGGATAACCGTTCAGTGCGCGTGAAATCGTGGTGATCGAGAGCCCAAGCTCGCCAGCCAGGTCCTTGATGGTCACGCTGCGCCCGATACTCCCCGAACCGACGCTCGGTTTCTTTGTCCCTCGTCCCATAGGCCTATGATTTTCTTGTAGTTTTGCACGGCGACACGACCGCCCCGCGCTTCCCCTCGGAGTTGACGGCTTATCCGTTCCGACGCTAAGAATAGCTTACTAAAACGTTTTGGCAAATCGCCGCCCGCATGGGGTCAAATCCTCGGGCGCAAGGCCGCCACGAGGAGAAATGGGTTTGGTCGCTCAGCCGTTGATGACGGAGCAGAAGGCTCCGCCCGATTCCGTGCTTGATCGCGACTGGTGGCGCGGTGCGGTGATCTACCAGATCTATCCGCGTTCGTTTCAGGATCACAATGGCGACGGCATCGGCGATCTCGTCGGCATAACCGAGCGGCTCGACTATGTCGCTGATCTCGGCGTCGATGGCATCTGGCTCTCGCCGTTCTTCACGTCGCCGATGAAGGATTTCGGCTACGACGTCTCCAACTACCGCGACGTCGATCCGATCTTCGGCACACTCGGCGATTTCGACCGGCTGCTGGAGAAGGCCCATAGTCTGCAGCTCAAGGTGATCATCGACCAGGTGATCAGCCACTGCTCCGACAAGCACCCATGGTTCTCCGAGAGCCGGCTCAACCGCACCAACGACAAGGCCGATTGGTTCGTGTGGGGCGACCCCAAGCCGGATGGCACGCCACCCAACAACTGGCTGTCGATCTTTGGCGGCAGCGCGTGGACCTGGGACAGCCGGCGCATGCAGTACTACATGCACAATTTCCTCGCCTCGCAGCCGGATCTCAATTTTCACAATCCGGCGGTGCGCAACGCCATGCTCGACAACATGCGCTTCTGGCTGGAGCGCGGCATCGACGGGTTCCGCCTCGACACCGTGAACTTCTACTTCCATTCGCTCGGCCTTGAGAACAACCCGGTGGTTCGGCCCGAGGACTTCAACGCATCGACCGCCCCGGCGGTGAACCCCTACAATTTCCAGGAACATCTCTACGACAAGAGTCAGCCCGAGAACCTTGAGTTCCTGCGGCGCCTGCGCACGCTGATGGACGAGTACGGCGCCAAGACCACCGTGGGCGAGATCGGCGACAGCCAGCACCAGTTGGAACTGATGGCCGCCTACACCTCGGACGGCGACAAGCTCCACATGGCCTACACTTTCGACTATCTCGGTGGTGAGTTCAGCGCGTCACATTTCCGCAAGGCGATCGACGCCACTGAAGCTGCGGCGCCTGACGGCTGGATCTGCCTCGCCTTTTCCAACCATGATGTGGTGCGCCATATCAGCCGTTGGGCCACGCACGGCCAGCAGGAGGAATTCACCCGGCTCGCCTGCACGCTGCTGCTATCGATGCGTGGCTCGGTCTGTCTGTACCAGGGCGAGGAGTTGGGCCTCACCGAGGCTGAACTTGCCTTCGAAGATCTGGTCGATCCCTACGGCATCGAGTTCTGGCCGCAGTTCAAGGGCCGCGACGGCTGCCGTACCCCGATGGTGTGGCAGACCCAGTCGCCGCTCGGCGGTTTCACCACCGCCACCCGTGCCTGGCTGCCGGTCCCCGCCGACCACATGACCAAGGCGGTCGACCGGCAATTGTCCGATCCGCGCTCGGTGCTCGCGCACTACAAGGCAATGCTGGCATTCCGCCGTGAACATCCGGCGCTGGTGCGCGGCACGATCAAGACTCTCGACGCGCCCGAGGGCGTGCTGGCGTTCGTCCGCGAGGAGGCTGGCGAGCGGCTGTATTGCGCTTTCAATATGAGCGAGAGCGCGGCCGTCGTCCAAATTCCGTCTGGCTTCCGGCTTACGACGTCGGACGCGCCGGGGATCGGCGACGAGCAGGTCGAAGGAAAATTGAGTCTGGCGCCGTTCGGCGCATACATTGGCATCCTGCGTTAGCGCAGAAGGGGAGGTACTCGTGTCGGAACTGAAGATCAGCAATCTCTACAAGCGCTACGGCAGTATCGAAATTCTCAAGGACGTGAACCTCGACATCAAGTCAGGCGAGTTCATCGTTTTCGTCGGTCCGTCGGGCTGCGGCAAGTCCACGCTGCTGCGCTGTATCTCTGGGCTGGAAGCGATCACCTCGGGGACCCTCGAAATCGATGGCCGCGTGGTCAACGACGTGGCGCCATCCAAGCGTGGCATTGCCATGGTGTTCCAGTCCTACGCGCTCTACCCGCACATGACCGTGTACGACAACATGGCCTATGCGCTGAAGCTGATGAACATGCCCAAGGCCGAACTCGACCAGAAGGTCCGCGCCGCGGCGGAAAAGCTGCAGCTCACCCAATATCTCGAGCGCCTGCCCAAGGCGCTGTCCGGTGGCCAGCGCCAGCGCGTCGCCATCGGCCGTGCCATCGTGCGCGACCCCAAGGTGTTCCTGTTTGACGAGCCGCTCAGCAACCTCGATGCGGCGCTGCGTGTGCAGATGCGCATGGAGATCGGCCAGCTCAAGGACCAGCTTGCCGACACCACCATGGTCTATGTCACCCACGACCAGGTCGAGGCGATGACCATGGCCGACCGCATCGTTGTCCTCAAGGACGGCGTTGTGCAGCAGGTCGGCACCCCGATGGACCTATACGAGCATCCGCAATCGCTGTTCGTCGCCGGCTTCATCGGGTCGCCCAAGATGAACTTCCTTACCGGCAAATTCGCCGATCCCTACAAGGCAACAACGGTCGGCGTACGCTCTGAGCACATCGACATCGTGCCGGCCAACGGCACCTGGAATGGCAAGGTGATCTATTCGGAGAACCTCGGCTCCGACAGTTACATCTATATCGACATTGGCTCGGGCGAGCCGGTGGTGGTGCGCCAGCCGGGCAAGGCGTCGTACCGTTCGGGCGATACGCTGAATTTCTCGCCGCGCGGCGACATGTTCCTGCGCTTCGACGAGGCCGGCAAGCCGATGATGCACTAGGGGCAGCGGCCCCTAGAACACCGGTACGATCCCGATTTCGGGCAGCTGCGCGGCCACCAATTGCTGCGTCAGCGGCTGCTGCGGCTTCTCGAACAATTGCGCCGGCGCGCCGGTCTCGATGATCTTGCCTTTATCGAGCACCAGCACGCGGTCGGCAACCATGCGAACCATTTCGAGATCGTGGCTGATGACGAGGAAGCTCAGCCCGAAATCGGCGCGGAGCCGGTTGAGCAGCACCAGGATTTCGCCGCGCGCCGCGATATCGAGCCCGGCCACCGGCTGATCGAGCACCACCAGCCGCGGCCGGGTAATCAGCGCCCGGGCGATCGCCAGCCGTTGCAGCTCGCCGGCGGTGAAATCGCGCGGGGGCCGCGCCAGCGCATCGGGATGCAGCCCGACAGACGTCACGACTTCGACGATACGAGTCCCCAATTCGTCCATGCTACTCTGCAACTCGAGCTGCAGCGGTTCGGCGATCGACTCGCCCACGGTCAGCCGCGGGTTGAACGTGCCGACCGGGTCCGCCACCACGAGACTGATATCGTGCCGCATCCGGCGTGGCAGATCGCTGCCGTGGTAGAGTTGCTGGTCGAACTCGAGCTCGCCGGCGCTCACCCGCTCGAGCCCGGTGATGATCCGCGCCAGCGTCGACTTGCCCGCGCCGGTCGGCCCGATCATTGAAACTGACTCACCGGCTCGGACCGAGAAGCTCACCCCATCGAGCGCCGTGATCGGCGGCTGCGGCTCAAAAATTGAGCGATCCGGCTGCCGGTAGCGGCGGCTGATATCGCGGACATCGAGTAGCGTCCCGCCGATCGGTGTACGCATCAATGTGCGCGCCCGGTGCCGTCCGGCGCTAAAGATGCCGCGCGTGAATTCGTGCTTGGGGTGCCCGAACATGTCCGGCTTCTCGCCCGCCTCAACCACTTTGCCGCCCCGCAGCACGACAATCTTGGTGCAGAGCATCGCCAGGGTCTTGAGGTCGTGCGAGACCAGCAGCAGCGACATCTTGCCTTCGCTGCAGAGCCGTTCGATGAGATCGACGATCCGCCGCTGGTCGATCAGATCGAGCCCCGCCGTGGGATCGTCGGCAACCAGCAGGTCGGGTTTCGCCGCGACCGCAATGGCGAGCGCCGCGCGCTGCCGCTCGCCGGCGCTCAGATCGCACGGATACCGCCTGGCGACGGCCGCATCGAGCCCGACACCGCGCAACGCGTCGCCCACATCGCCGGTGGTTCCGGCAAGCGCCAGTGTCTCGTTGATCTGCTCGCCGATGGTCATCAGCGGACTGAGTGAACCCGCCGCGCCGCGCAACATCGCGCCGATGCGCTTGCCGCGCAGCTTTGCCTTGCCCGCCTCATCCACAGGCATCGGGGCATCGTCGAAGCTGATGCTTCCCGTGACAATTGCGCCGCGCGGCAGCAGATCGAGGATTGCGAGCGCCACGATGCTCTTGCCGGCACCGGCCTCGCCGATCAGCCCAAGCCGCTGCCCTTTGCCGATGGCGAAGCTGACGCCGTCGAGCAGCGTTGCGCCGCCGATCGACACGCTGACATTGTCGAGCTTAAGCAGCGCCATCGTCAGCCTCCGCTCGAAATTGCGGATCGACCGATAGCGTCAGGCCGCGCGCCGTTGCGTTGAGCGCGACGACGATCAGCAACAGCACCAGTCCCGGCGCCAACATAAGGCCCGGCTTCAGCAGCGCATAGGCCGAGGCATCATGCAGCAGCAGGCCGAGGCTGGTCGCGGGCGGTTGTGTGCCTAGCCCGATATAAGACAGGCCCGCTTCGGCAAGAATACCAACAGCGAGCTGCGCGACGGCTGCACTCAGCACCAGTCGCAACACGTTGGGCAGCGTATGCCGTCGTATGATCTCGATCTGTGCCGATCCGGCCAGTTGCGCGGCCGACACGTAGCCGAGGTCACCGCCGCGGCGCAGACCGTCGCGGGTCGCAAGGGCCAGGGCCGGGATATTGGCGATGCCGATCGCGACCATCAACGTCGCCGCGCTGGGGCCGAACAAGGCGGCAAAGAGCACGGCGGCCACCAGCACCGGGACTGCGGTCAAATATCTGTCGACGCCGCCCACGACGAGATCCGCGGGGCGGCCCCACGCATAGGCGGCAAGGCCAAGCGGGATCCCCAGCAGTGCACCGATCGCCAGCGCAACCGCTGAAACCACAAAGCTGGTGAGGATGCCTTTCATTAGCAGCGACAGAACGTCGTGGCCGAGTTGGTCCGTACCAAGCCAATGTGCCCCGCCCGGGTCCTGCATCGCGGCGGCGACATCGACGCTGCCCACCGGATAGGGCGTCCACACGATCGACACGAAGCCAAGCAGGAGAAAGACCAGCGACACAACGATGCCGATGCGCAGCCCGCTCACCATACGCCAGCCCGGCCGGGGCGTCGTTGCAAGCTCGGTCATTCGGACCGCCCGGCGCGCAGCCGCGGGTCGACCCAGACGGCAAGCAGCGAGGTCAAGAACATCCCGGCGGAAATCAACAGGACCAGCACCACCAGCCCGGCGCGCACCACCGCGAGATCGCGCGACCCCACGGCATCGAGGATCAGCCGCCCAAGGCCGGGCAGATAGAACACCGTTTCGACGATCACGGTGCCGGCGATGATCATGGCACACTGCACCACCAATGCATCGATGATCGGCAGCAGGGCCGGGCGCAGCCCATGCCGCGCCATCGCCGCACGCGCTGTCAGCCCCCGCGCTTGCGCTGCCTGCACGTAGGTCGAGCCGCGTGCCGCCGCCAGCGCGTCACGGACGCTGAGCGCCAGTGCTGCCGCTGCAGGCAACGCCAAGGCGAGCGCCGGCAGGATCAGCGACAGCAGCGCTGCACCGGCATTGTCCTGCCAGGGCACGAAGCCGCCGGACGGCAACCAGCGCAGCACCATCGCAAATAGCAGCACCAGAACCATGCCAAGCCAAAAATTGGGTGCCGCAGCGCCGAGCGAGCTCAGGGCGCCCAGTGCCCGGTCACCGATCGATCCGGGACGCAGGGCTGCAGCATAGCCGAGGCCAAAGCCCATGATCGCCGTCAGCACAATGGCGAGGAGTGCCAAGGGCGCCGTTACCCCCAGCCGTGGCGCGATCAATGCGCCCACCGCCCCGCCGGCGCTTGACTGGCCGAAATCGCCAACCAGCGCGTGACCGAGCCAGCCGAGCAGCCCGCTATCGGGCACGGCGCCCGGCGCCGTGGCCAGCAGCCCATAGGCAAACATCGCGGTGACCAGCACCGTAGCGACCAAGACAGCGAGTTTCCGGAGAATAAACCAGTGCATTTGGACAGCCGCATCGGGCACCCGTGCCGCTCACGAGCCCTGCGACGGCAGCGGGATCATCCCGAAAAGAAGGAACGTTGCCCGCCGAAAAGAAGGAACGTTGCCCGAAGTCTAGCGTGGAACGGCAATTCTGCCAATGCGGCTCAGGCGTTACTCTGGCCTTTGACCACAAGGTCTGCGGGGATCAACAGCGAGAACAATGTGCCGGTCCCGATCGTTGGGTCGACCGACAGCGAGCAGGCGTTCACCGCAAGCAGGGAGCGGGTCAGCGCCAGCCCGACGCTCGAGCGCACCGGCCCGAGCTGTTCGCCGTCCTTGTCGACACCGTCCCGGAACACCACGAAGCGTTCGCCGAGATCGACGGCGTTTTCCGCCCCGTCGCGCACATGGATCGCCACACTGCCGTCCTCGCCGCTCTGGGCCGAGAGGATCACTGAGCCACCGATCGGGGTCTGGTCGATAGCGCTGGCAAGCAGGTTCAGCAGCGCTTGCCCCAGCGACGCGCGGTCGGCGTGGATCCTCGGCAATTGCTCGGAAATCGCGCTCCGCACCAGTACGCGAGCGGCCCCGGCCTGCGATTTGACCCGCACGACGCACGATTCGAGCAATGCGCTGAGGTCCACATCGGCTGGGCGCGGCGCATAACGACCGTCGCGCAGGCGGGTGAAATCATCAAGTTCGTCGACCAGCACGGCGATTTCGAGCCCGGCCGTGCGGATGTCGCGGGCATATTCCGCATAGCGCTCGGTATCGAGGCTGCCGAATGCCGCCGAGCGGATCAGATCGGCAAAGCCGATGATGGTGTTGAGTGGCCTGCGGATGCCGCGGCTCAGCCGGCCGAGCATTCCCGGTTCGATTTCCGCGTCAGTGTCGGGCGTTGCAACCTGGGTGACGCGCAGGCGGCTCTTGAGGAAGCCGAAATAGCCGGTGACGATGCCCGCTTGGCCTTCGGCAAACAGCACGATCTCGGTTTCGCCGTCGTCGCTGCTCGCCAGCAGGCTAGGACGGGCCGTTTCGGCGAAGCGCGCCGGCTTTTCGAGGAATTGCCGCAGCGGGTCCATGTCGCTCTTGCTGACAAGGATCGCCAATGGCTTGCCGAGGATGTCCTGCGCCGGCTGGCCAAGCAGCACGCTGCCATGCCCCGAAAGCTGCGTGATCATCCCGGCGAGGTCGGCAATGAGGAAGCCCTCTTCGCGCGCTTCGGCGGCGATCTCGGCAAAGGCGCGCACCGCGCCTTCATGGCCGCGTATCGGTTCGCCGGGGCTCGCCGATAGCATCAGCGCCGCCCGGCCCTGCCAACTCACCGATTGCAGCCGCGCTGTCACCTGCAATTGCGTGCCGTCGCGGCGCACCAGGCGGTTTATCGGCCCTGCGCCGCTGCTTTCGTCACCGGGAAAGATCGAGCCGAGACCGGCGCCGCGGAGACTTTCGACGCTTTCGTAGCCGAGCAAATCGGTCAGCGCCCGGTTGGCAAATAACACCTGCTGGTCGCGGAACACCATGATGGCCAGCGGCAACCGGTTGAGCACCAGCGTTTCGGCATTGAGATTGACGACGCCTTCGGGGGCGACAGGCCGCGGTGCGATCGGCGGTTCCGGCTCGACGCGCGGCGTGCCGTCGCCAGAGACGCGATCGGTGAGGATGCGGCCCAGTTCCTCAAAATTGTAGCGCGACACCCGTTCTGCGGTTTCCGGATCGGTCGGCGGCTCAATCGGCGATGGCGCTTCAGGCTCGAAATCGGCGTTGTTGCCGGGCGCGGGATCGCGCACACGGAAACCGCGCCCGGTGATCATCCAGTGCGTTCGCGGCTGCTCGTCCGGCGGTTCGGCGATCTCGGGATCGTCGGCATATTCGATGACGGCCTCGATCATGTCCTGCGGGAGCGCTGGAGGCTCCTCCAAATCCGGCGGCGCGTAAATCGGCTCCGGCGGTGGATCGACCACGAGCGGCGCTTCGGCAATGAGCGGTTCAGGCCCCAACGCCTCCACAGGATGCAGGATTTCTTCGGCGGGCTCTGCAATGGCTGGCGGCCCGTCGAAGACCTCGTCGTCCGCAGTCAGCGCCGTATAGAGCGTCGCATCCTCGACCAGCCGGTCGAACAGCGACGACAACACCCTGTCGGGCGACGATGGCGGCAGCGGGTCGACCCAATCGTCGGAAACCGCCTGCGGGGCGGGAGGCTCCGCGATCATCTCAAGCCCAAGCGGCAACATCGGTTCAGGCGTGTGCGCCAAATCATCGGCGTGCAAATCATCGGCGTGCGCGGGGGCTTCATCCGAGCTGACGCCCTCTTCGGCACGCACTTCGGAGATCCTGGAGGGCGCAGTGTCCTCGGCCGCATAGACCAGCAGCACGGCATCGCCGGAGTTCGCCTTCAGCCGCGTCACCGTGCCGCTCTCCTCCGGCAGACCAGCCGTTTCCACTTCGCCGGTATGAGCCAGCAGCGCCTGCGCCGAACCGCGCAGCACTTTGCCATTTTCAACCAGCAGATACTCGGCGCCCTCGGGCAGCAGCACTCGGTTGTCGGCGCTCTCGTCGCGAAACTCTCCCGCGGCGTCCAGCACATCGGCCTCAATCGGATCGACGCCAGCCAGCAGCAACGCCGCAGTGCCATCCGGCATCGTCAGCGGCGTGCATGAACAGGTGGTCGCTACCGGCCGGTCGCCGGCGAGGAACTGGACACGGCTGAGGCTTGAGCGGCCAACCGAGCCCAGTCGGATCAGCCGCGCCACCTGCCCCTTGATCGGTACCGGGCCGGCCGACAGCTTCAGGCCATTTTTCTTGATCTTGGCGTTGAACAGGCGGGCGGCGGCATTGCGCCACAGCAGGGTCGAGCCGTCATGCGACCAAAGCCACGCCGGACGCCGGTCTGCCCAGTGCAGCACGATCCGGCGCGCGGTCGGCGATTTGATCCACTCAGCGTCCACGCAATCCCCGAAACTGTGCCGGAACGGCACAATCCGCACCCAAGGCTTAATCTTGTCCTAATTATAGCCCCAGCCGGTGACGGTCTAGATTTGCTGGCCTTTCCGGCTGCCCTAATCGTCCGGATGGTTAAGTCAGGGGGGTTGCAAAGCCGCGCCCGACAGGGCAAATCCAGCCTTGTCAGCGCTGACCGACCGACATATGGTCCGCCGCGCTTAGGGCCGCCTTAGCTCAGTTGGTTAGAGCGCTAGATTGTGGATCTAGAGGTCCTCGGTTCGATCCCGAGAGGTGGTACCATTTCCCCGGATAAGCGCAGCTGCGCTGCGTAATCTGCGGGTTCTGGCTCGATTGTCAGCCTTCGACGGCGGGCGGCGTCGGGTTCGGAGTTGCCGGCGGCGCGTGAGGCATGTGGCGCGATGTCACCATGACGGCCCAGGCAATCCAGCCGGCCACCAGAACCACCAGCGCCAGCCCCATTCCGGCGTAGCCCAGCACGAGGTAGGGAAGCCCGCCGAGCCCCTCCGACGCCATCGAATTGGTCGACACCCCCCACACCAACAGCAACGCGACGACCACCAGGTTGAAGATCGTGAATCCCGTACGCCGCGGATGTCGCCACAGGTAGAGCAGAGCCCGCTTCATGCGACGGCCCGGTTGTCGGGCAGGGGATCGACACCATAGGTCCAAGCGAGATCGAGTTTGCCCTCATCTTCGAGCATGACGTCGGAATCATGTCTCATCGTTCCCATCAGATCAGCCATCACGATGGCGCTGCTCAACGCTTTCGCGCGCGACTCATGCCGCGCGATAGCCATACCATCAAGCGCCACGATCCAGTGCGGGCCACGCGAAAACACGAAATAGCGCGCCGAACTCATCGCCACCTCCATTAGCACGAGGCTACAACGGCTCGGAGGGCCCGCGGGTTGCGCCGTTGGCGGACTACTTCGAAATACGGAGCCTGTTGAGGCTCTGGGCGATCGACGTAAACGCGTTGTCCAGATCGCTGGCACTGTCGGCCTGGAAGAAATGCGCCGGGTCGGTGGCGCAGTCGCGGAGGAAGTTGAGCGACGTCGTGTCGCCGCCGAGGTAGAAACCCACCGTGTACAGAACGGTGTTGTTGGCGGGGGTTTTAATGGCGTTGCACAGGGCGACGGCTTGGTCATGGGAGCTGCCGTTGGGCGCGTTGCAGTTGATTTTTTGAGACGAAGTACCATTGTTGCTGTCCTTCGACAGCACGCCGTTGCAGTATTGAATGTTAAATTGACCGTCCGTCATCAGGATCACCGCCTTGATTAAGTTTGGGGCGGTATAGGCGGCGGGTTGACTTGCAGTCGGCCATAGATATCCAAAATTGGGCGATACCAGATACCAACCCCAAGCGAGGCCGAGGTGACCGGCCGTAGAATTCGCCGCCACCAAGGAGTTGGCCATCGCGTGCAACACAGTCTTGTCTGAAGTAAGTGGCACGATGGTCTGGCCGATACAGTCAGTTCCGCCGCTCGAATAGTTTAGGCCTAGACTGGTCGTGCTTGGTGCCGTGTCGTCAAACGCGTGTGTAGTACGTTCTGTCGCACAATTATTGATCTGGTAAAAATTGTAGCCGCCAGCTGCGTTTGAAAAGTAATAATAGGTACAGCCGTACTCGGTACAGTACGACGATCCGCCACTGCTGTAGGCAGTATATAGGATCGCGTCTGCATCCTCATCGGTCAAATAATAGGAGGTGGTGTTCGGAACTGCCCCCACAGCAGTCGGATGGTTGCCATTGAGTGCCGTCATCCCACCAACGCCGCTGATGTAAACCGTGTCACCTGTCACGTGGCCGTGGGCGCTTGAGGTGGTAATCCGCACTTGGCAGCTTGAGTTGAAACATTGGGTAACCTTCGGGCCGCCGCTGGTCTTGAATTTGGACCACGAGCTGCTGTCAACATTGGTGCCGTTGGTATTGAGCAGATTGAACTTCGTCGTCGAAGAAACCGTCCCAACCTTGTAGATATTGTTGTTCAGGTTGGTCATGCCACTGACGTTGCTGATGTACACATAGTCGCCTGCGACGAACCCATGCGCAGTGCTGGTGGTTACGAGGGCGGGGTTCGCTTTTGTGATGGCAGAAATCGTCTTTGAGGCGCCGTCCATCCACGTCGCGGCGGTGATCGTCGAGGGCCCGGTCACCGGTCCACGCACGGCCTGGGCGTACGTGCCGACATTCACGGCCTGCGTCCAGGGGACAATTGCCATCTTGGAATAGGTTGGCGTTTGGACGGGCTGCACGACAAGATCGATCAGATTGTTGGTCGAGGCGATGAGCGCCGCGATCTTGGAACCGGCCATCGAACCGGTGGTGTCCAGCGCCACCGAGACTTCGATATCCTTGGACCCGCGCTTCACCTCCGAGGTGAGTTGCGCAGTGATGCTCCTAATGCCCACAAGCTGCACGAACGCCGTGGGCACTGTAATCTGGGCCTGCAAATTGAGCTTACCGGCCACGGTGTCGACCGTCGCTGTGTTCACCGTGGCAGTGATCGAGGCATCGGCGATGCGTTCGCGCAGGATCGCCTGCGCCTTCGACTTGAGCGTCGCGTTGTTGTCGATCGAGATTCGCGTCTGCAGCGTTAGCGCCGCTGCGTCGAGTGCGGTCTGGGCACGGCTGCGGGCCGTCTGCGTGTAGGTGAAATCGACGACCGCGCCAGATGTGGCGATCAGCACGATCGCCAGCAGCGCAAAGATCACCGCGAAGGCGCCGCTTTCGTCGCGGCGGAAGCGTTTGAGGAGGTCAGTGAAGCGACGCATGGCCGGGTAGTCCGAGGAATTCGAACCACCAGTCTGCCGGAAATTCCTAACTAAAGGACAATGACCTTGGCGCCAATTTTCACGCGGCCGTAAAGGTCGATGACGTCGTCATTGACCATCCGGATGCAACCCGAGCTCACATCGGTACCGATCGTCCAGGGCTCAGTCGTGCCGTGGATCCGGTACAGCGTCGCCCCGATATAGAGCGCGCGGGCGCCCAGCGGATTGGTAACGCCGCCATCCATGTGGTGCGGAATATCCGGCCGGCGCGCGATCATTTCGGCGGGCGGCGTCCAGTCCGGCCACTCGCGTTTGTTGGTGATATTGTGCGTGCCGTTCCATTCGAAGCCGGTCTTGGCCGTGCCGATGCCGTAGCGCAGGGCCTTGCCGCCGCCGAGCACCAGATAGAGGAACTTCTCGCCGGTGTTGACCACCAGCGTGCCGGTGCGCTCTTCCGTGTCGTACGGCACCACCTGGCGCATGAACCGTGGGTCGAGATGCACTTTGGCGGGTGTGCGCAACATCAACCGGTTGGTCGGCGCGCCATGTGTGACGCTCATGCCGGGGGGCGGGCCGAAATAGCTGGCCGCAAGTGTTGGGGCGATCGACAGAAAGCTCAGTGACAGGCCGAGCAAAACGGCTTTTGCGGAACGCTGCATTGCAAAAATCCCGGTTGGATGAAACCAATTAATAGGCTTACCGAAGTGTCGCCAAAAACCGCAAACGCGCGGTGAACCGGCATGGTTAAGCCTTTGCGGATGCGTATGGTCTCGGGGGAGTTAAGATGGTCGAGCGCTGCGGCTGGGCGGGCACTGACGCTGAGAACGTCCGCTATCATGATGAGGAATGGGGGCGGCCGGTCACGGGCGACGACCGGCTGTTTGAAAAGCTCTGCCTCGAGGGTTTTCAGTCCGGTCTGAGCTGGCTGACAATCCTCAAGAAGCGTCCGCAATTCCGCAAACAGTTCAAGAATTTCGATATCAGGAAGGTCAGCAAAATGACCGAGGCCGATATCGAGCGCCTGCTGCTGGACGCCGGAATCATCCGCCATCGCGGCAAGATCACCTCGACGATCAACAATGCGAAACGCGCGCTCGAAATTCAGACCGAATTCGGCAGCCTCGCTGCCTACATCTGGCGGTTCGAGCCCGATGCGAGGTCCGCGCCCGATCTGGGCGGCGGCTTCGTGTCGGAAACCGAAGCCTCCCGCGCACTCAGCCAGGATTTGCGCAAACGTGGCTGGAGTTTCGTCGGCCCCACCACAATGTATGCCCTGATGCAGGCCATGGGCCTCGTCAACGACCACACGAGCCAGTGCTTCGCCCGCGTCGAATGCGAGCACGCGCGAACGGCGTTGCAGCGGCCGCGATAGTGCGCAGTCGGCAGTCCTTCCCTATGGCGTAGCCTTGGGAGAGGTGCCTGAAGGGCGACTGAGGGGGTGGCCAAGCCACGGCCCCGGCCGCCCACCCCTCATCCGCCCTTCAGGCACCTTCTCCCACAAGGGGAGAAGGCACACCTCACCAGCGTCACGGCCCCATTGCCTTCTCCCTCGATGGGAGAAGGTGGCGAAGCCGGATGAGGGTGGGCTGTTCCCAGAAAGCAGGCGGCGTGCCGCCGACCTATTGATGATCCCAATATTTCCGGCTCGGCTCGATCGGGTTGAGACCGACGTCGCGTCGCAAATAATTGGGCAGAGGTGGTGAGCCTCGGGTCCTTTCGGGCCATTGCGAAAGGATGGCTGACATCAGCCGGCCGACGATGCCGCGATCCCG